>NZ_JADJDD010000008.1:0-207745 GCF_016702885.1 Candidatus Villigracilis vicinus | reverse complement strand
TTCATCCAAATTTCAATATCCGTGAAAAGAATTACCTTATTGGTTGAACAAACATTAATAAAACACTTTGATAGTATACAAATATTATTATTCAATTGTTCTAAGAATTACTTTTATAGTCTTAAATATCTGAGAGCATTGGGATTTGTTTTGCAACACGAGAAACAAGTTTAAAGAAAGTTGTTGCACCAACAACATCAATGCTAAATCCTATAAATACCAACATTGCAAATTCAATCAAAAAGATAAATACTATAATCAATACACTTTTATAAATGTCAAAATAGCTCATTAGAAGTGCAAATTCTCCCATTATTACCCCAATCCTAGTACTGGCATAAATATGCTAAGAAAAAAATCAAAGGTTTACTAATCAATTTAGTTTTCCTATTGTTCTCTGATTTGTTCTCATCATCTAAAATTGGCTATTGAAATCTTATTTTCATTGTTTAATTCTAGCGCATGCTCATAAAGTTCAGTGGCGCGAACTAAATCTCCAACAGTTTCATAAGTAGATGCTAAATTGATTAAAACAGAAGCTTCTGCCTTTCTATCCCCTAATTCACGACTAAATACTAAAGACTGTTCAAAATATTCTTTAGCCTTAGAAAAATCTCTCGCCTTCCAGTATGCAGACCCTAAACCGGAAAAGATGATAGCCTGTGATTTTTTATCACCCATCTTTCTGGACAAATCAAGAGCTTGCTCAAAAATATTCTAACGCCCTCAAAAAGTCATCAGCATGTTGATAAGTTAACGCTAAATTATTTAGAATGCCTATTTGCCCACCAAGAGAATATCCAGTCAATTTTGAAATATCTAATTCACTTCTACTACTTGTAAAAAGAGCACCAACTTTTTCAGCCCGCAAACTTAGTGTTTGTGTCAACTTTTTATAACCATTATCTTCAAATAAATCTACCCAATGCCAACGACGAAGACTTTCTAAAGTATCACACTCTTCTAAACGCGCAGGAACAATAAAGATTTCGCCATCAGACTTTTCCATTGCAGTATCTAAGGCTAGTTTCACCTCTTTTTGTCGGAAGCCTGCTTGGTTAAATTGCTTTGATAGGCAAACTATAACTAAATCAGTTTCCCGTACGGCTTTTTTGATCTCCAATTCCCAATCCTGCCCGGGGAGGAGTTTTTCTTTGTCCAGCCATGCATCCACGCCATCGTTCGTCAGGCGCGTCCACAGTGCGCGGACAGGGTCACGGTCCGCGTGGGCGTGGCAGAGGAAGACTTTGAGGGGGCGTTTGGGTTGGGTCATGATTTGTCCGCGATGGGGTGATTATACGACGGGAACGTAGGGGCGGGTCTGGTTGGTCAGCAAATTGTCCATGCCTGCGGGGGTAATGTCAGGCACAATTATCCGCCCGAAATGGGAGACCCGCCCCTACGGCTGGCGAATCGTCCATGCTGGCAAGGGTGTTATCAGGCGCAACTGTCCGCCCCTACGGGTTGGATTTCATTGGAGTTTCATCATCGTCACTCCAACGTAATGGATTGGTTTTATGTATTTGGTGATATTGTCCATTTCGCGTTCGTTGCGGATGATGTGTTCGTAATAATTCCGCTGCCAAACGGGGATTCCGTCCGTGTGGCGTAATAAATTGATATGTTTTGACGAAACGGTTTTAAACGCGCCGATCAGCCCGCCCAATGGTTTGATGGGCGTCGTAGGGGCGGGTCGCGACCCGCCCCTACTGTCAATTACCAATATCCCATGAAAATGATTCGGCATCACAATCCATTCGCCTAATTCAACATAATCATATTGGGTTTCCAACCATTCCCATTTTTCAGCAATGGTTTTTCCATAATCATTCAATACCATCCCCCCATCCACCATCTCGCCAAACAGACATTCCCGCTGCCAGGCAACGATGGTCACGAAATATGCGCCTGCCTGTGAATAATCGTATCCCTTCAATCGGATACTTCTACGATGGTGTTTTTGCGGATCAAATTTCATTTGGAGGTTTCCCACTTTGAATTAGCGCGATTATACAACCGAAAAGAAGCAAAGCCATAAATTTTAGGCGGCGAATCGGGTCCCGGCGCACGTCCGCTCGCCCCGGCATGGGTTGTGGACATTCGGAATCAATGCCTGAGAGCGAAAGTCCCATTTTTCTTCAAGCAATGGGGCGGCGTGCAAAAGAAGAGAGCTGGAAGAGTTCTTGAAGGCAGAACGTGGGATGAGATGCCAAAAGGATTTAGTTTAGCGAGTGCATAGAAAAGAGCCAGTCCACTAGTGGGATGGCTCTTTTGTTTATTAAAGTGTTACAGTGCGCGGACAGGGTCACGGTCCGCATGGGCATGGCAGAGGAAGACTTTGAGGGGGCGTTTATCCATAAGGATGAATGCAGAATGATGACGGATGAATTTAGAGCAGTTTTTCTAGTTCGGGTACCAAAGGAGGTAAGTCATTTTGAATAGTGTCCCACATCAGTTTTTCGTCAATTCTAAAATAGACATGTACGATACGATTCCGCATGGCACGCATAAGGCTCCAAGGGATAGTCGTATATTTTTCTTCGACCTCTTCTGGAATTTGGTTTGCAGCTTCACCAATAATGATGAAGTTCATTTCTACCGCGCGGACAGATTTATCATCGTCCTTGAAAGATTCAAAATCCATCCCTTTCGTAAACTTCTGGATTTCATCGATGGCGTCCAGAATATCCCGAATTCGGTCTTTCCAGTTTCTAGGCGACACGGATCAACTCCCCCTTAATGCGTTCTTTGATATATGGCTTCAAACTATCGGGAGTCCCAAGGTCAACAGAGCAACCGAGTAATTTCTCAAGGTAATCCTGCAAAGCAAACAAACCAAAATAACCAACGGGACGGTTGAACTCCACGAGCAAATCCACGTCGCTGGCTGAGGTTGCCTCGTTCCGTGCTACCGAGCCAAACAACAAAAGAGAATTGACAACCGAACTTTGTAGATAGTTCAGCGTTCTTTTGTTTCAGGATTTGGAGAACAGTTTCTTGCTTCATACTGGATATTATAACGCTCAATTCATGCCATTGTTGTTCATGCGCGTGTACAGTGCGCGGACAGCGTCACGGTCCGCATGGGCATGGCAGAGGAAAACTTTGAGGGGGCGTTTAGGTTGGGGCATTATGGTGCATCCTTGGCACAACGGAAACCAGTCTAGGTCTCATTGTTGGAGACAATGCATATCGTTTATAAGTGGTAAGTATCCGATCACCCGTATAATTCCAAGACCCCCCTCGAACACCTCGCGAGTCGCTACTTTCTAAATCTTCTCTTCCGTCATCAAAAACATAAGGATAGGGCATGTACAAACTACTTACCCATTCTCGAACATTTCCCGCCATATCATATAGTCCATAAGCACTCTTTCCATTTTCATAACTACCCACAGCTACAGTTCCATGTGTTGAATATCCATTTGCATACAAACTTACATCAACATAAGAAAAATTATTTCCCCAAGGATATTCCCAGCTTTCAGGACCTCGAGCCGATTTTTCCCATTCCGCTTCTGTTGGTAAACGAGCCTCTCGCCAGTTACAGTAAGACACTGCCTGGAACCAATTCACATACAGAACAGGGAAATTGTCGAATTCAGAATTACTATAATAATTAGGGTTGTTATACGCGCTAAAATCATAGGGGGGAGAGCATTCACCCGCATCTACACAAGATTTATATTGAGCATTAGTTACTTCATATACATCAATATAAAAATCGTTCAAATACACTTGGTGAATGGGTTTTGCATTGTTATAAGGTTTCTCGCTCCCCATAATGAATTCACCAGAGGGCACAAATATCATTGATAAGCCCTTTGCATCTAGAATTTCAGGGGGCATAGACGTTGGAGAATTCGTTACAGATGGGGTTTGAGTAAGAGTAGAAATTACTGGAGTTTCAGTGGGATTTAGTGTTTGAGTTACAAAAACCGTGGAAATAGTAATTGCACTTTGAACTGACCCCGGAAAAGCGGACACGAAAAGAAAGCCCTCCTGTGAGAAGATAAGCACAGGAGGTGCTTTTATGTCAGGACAAAAAGGAATGTTGCACTACAAGGTGGAGATAAAGCAAGAAGCGGTGCGTCTAGTGTTGGAAGAACATTTGACGTATGCGGTGGTGGCAGCCCGGCTTGAGATACGGAAGGCAGAACGGATCAAAATCTGGGTGCAGATGTATCGACGAGAAGGAGAACTCTCATTTCATAAGCCGATTGGACGACCGCTGAAGGCAGAGAGTGAAGAGCGGGAAGTGGCACGGTTACGCATGGAGAACGCTCTGCTAAAAAAATTCCATACCGAATTGCGGGAAGTGCAGCTCGCGCAGCGCAATATCGGGCGATCTACCACCACAAGGAAGAATACGAAGTGAAAGCGATGTGCGAATTCTTCGGTGTTTCGCGAGCGGCGTATTATGCTTGGGTCAAAAAGCTGGCAGAGACCGACCCGGATCAGGAACGCATGCAGAAGATCCAAACGGTTTATGAGGACTCTCACAAGAGCTACGGGTATCGGCGGATCACGATCCACCTCCAACGAAAGCTGGGGTTGTCGATTAATCACAAGGCAGTTTTGAGGCTCTGGGCAAGCTGGGCATTCGTTCGCAAGCCAGAAAGCCCAAAATGTACAAAAAACTGAAGAACTTGGCACCTACCACCGCTATCCCAACCTGCTCAATCGGGACTTCCTCGCAACAAAGCCAAAATCAGAAGTGGGTCACGGATGTCACCTACATTCGCACCTTGCAGGGCTGGGCGTATCTGTCCACCATCAAGGATCTCTACGACGGCTTTATTGTGGCTCATGCTTTTGATCTCAGCAACTCGATTGCACTGGTGACACAGACGCTAAAACAAGCCAAGCAAAAAGAAAAGGTCACTGATGGACTTCTCCTCCACAGTGACCAGGGGACGCCCTGACCCATATCATGTCCTTACCGGCGAGTATAACATCACGCCTTCCATGTCGCGGCGTGGCAACTGTTGGGACAACGCCCGATGGAGAACTTCTTCGGACACCTCAAGGAGGAATATTTACGACACTTCAAACAAACCACCTTTAAGGATACAGAGCAACTCATTGACGAATACATTTACTTTTACAACTATGAACGGATACAATTGAAAACAAGACAGACACCCTACGAAACCAGGTGTCTGTCCATTTGACCAGCGGGGGCTTTCTTTTTGTGTCTTCCTTATAGGGTTCAGTCTACTTTCTGTATTTGTAACAGTGCTTTTTATTTCTGGTTGATCAAACAAAGGTGGCAAGCCAAAAAATGCAGCTAAGATAAGGACAATAAACAATATTCCACCAACATAATACTTATTATTGAAGTTTGAACGATTTCCTTGTTTTTTCTCAACAGACTTTTCTAACCTCTTTGTTGTTTCAGGTTGGGATTTTCCTTTTGGCAACCAACTTTTCTTAATTTGTAAAGTTACGCCAATATTGTTTGCCCGTGCTCGTAACGCCCGCATGAGCATATCATACCCATCATCTTCGAACAAATCCACCCAATGCCATTTTCTCAGGCTTTCAAGATTGTCGCATACCTCCAACCGCGCAGGGATAAGAAAAATCTCACCTTCGGGTTTTTCCATGACGGTGTCGAGGGCAATGCGTACTTCCTTTTGGCGAAACCCTGCCTGATTGAATTGCTTTGAGAGGCAAACCACCACCACGTCCGCTTCGCGCACGGCTTTTTTGATTTCCAATTCCCAATCCTGTCCCTGGGAGGAGTTTTTCTTTGTCGAGCCACGCGTCCACGCCGTCTTTGGTCAGGCGGGCGTAAAGTTCGCGCACGGGGTCACGGTCCGCATGGGCATGGCAGAGGAAGACTTTGAGGGGGCGTTTGTCCATAAGGATGAAGGATGAAATGTGAACGATGAAGTTATAACTGACGAACTCTGATCTTTACAGTGTCCCCTGTCCGCTCAGCAACGAGGATAAAGGGTGGCGTCACTTCGGGGGCATTATCACGAATGGCGTTGATCGTTTTTATTGTAAAGTCTGCGTGGATATGACCTGGACGAACGTAAATTATCCCAATAAATTCTGCGCCCATAAGAGCAAGTCCGCCAAAATCACTATCATGTGTCAAAACAGCTCTTCCCGTTTCAGTTGCTTGTTATAAAACTTGTGTGTCTGGAAGTCCGAATTGTCCTTGCTCTGAAACGGACGATACATCTAATCCCGCCTTGCGTAAAAAGTCGATTACATCGGGATGGACGTTCTCATCAGCTAGTAATGGGAAGTCCAAAGCCTTCATGCGGTTACCTTCACATCCAAGAGGATTTCATTCTTAACTGATTGGGCTGCATAGCGCAGGGCTTCTTCAATAGCTTCTGCGGTCAACTGCGGATAAGTTTTCAACATCTCGTCTTTGGTTGCGCCACTGGCAACAAGTTCGAGAATAAACTCAATACTCAAACGTGTACCAACAATGTGGGGTTTGCCACTCAAAATTTCGGGGTTATAAGCAATATGAGTAAACATGATTTTGCTCCTGACTGTATTGCTTATTATAATGCCCTATTGACACCATCGTTAGTCAGGCGCGTGTACAGTGCGCGGACAGGGTCACGGTCCGCGTCCCACAAGGGGATGATATGGGCGTGGCAGAGGAAAACTTTGAGGGGGCGTTTGGGTTGGGTCATGATTTGTCCTCGATGAAATAATTATACGACGATGTAGGAGCGACATGCCCATATCATTGAATCCCAAAATCCCATAAAAATGGGATATCCACCCCATAATTACGAGAACATGTAAAACACACCTACGAACGTCATCACATACCCAAAGACAAGCAGCGCCCAAATAAACCCAAGGATGCCGACCACCAGCGCAACAAGTGCGAAATTGCGGTTGCCCTCTCCTGCACGGAGGGAGAGCCCGCCGAGAATGGCACCGATCAACGGTAGAATGCCCGCAAGACAAATCAACACCTGAGCAATATACCAGGCAGGATCATTCGCCATAAAGGCGTCGAGATTATTCGGGCTGCTTACAAGAAAAGAGACACAACAAAAAAAGAAGGAAGAGAGCGAAAGTATCAGCGCAATGATCGGACGGTTCGATCTTGCATGTGACGTAGAATGTTGTTCCATTAATGGTCTCCTATTGAAAAATTATAATCGGGTATGTCCGAATTACAACAAGGGTTCGCGCTATAATTCAGGTATGCTCATCATCATCAGCGACCTTCATCTCGGAGACGGTACCACCGCAGATTCCATCGCCCCCAGCGCATTCAAACTATTCGCCAGGCGACTTTCTGAAACAGCTCACTTCGCCTCCATTCGCAAAGATGGCAAGTACCGCCCCATCGAACGTATGGATGTAATCCTGCTGGGCGACATCATCGACCCGCTTCACTCCACCCGCTGGCTGGATACTGACCCCGGAGATAAAGAATACATCCGCCCATGGAGCGACCACTCCAGCCCTGCCTATGCAAAAAAATTATTGGATGTCACCCGCGCCATCCTCAACAAGAACGAAGAATCCCTGCAAGTAATGCGCCGGCTCGCAACTGGAGAAGAGATCCAACTAGTGCCCGCCAGCCGTAAAGGTGAACCAGATTACGAAAGCCGCATCCGCCTTCCACTTAAGGTTCATTTTCATTACATGGTGGGCAATCACGATTGGTATTACCATCTCAAAGGTCCCGCTTTCGATGCGATCCGCGCTGAAATGATCCGGCGCATGGGTCTAAGCAACCCGCTTAACACGCCCTTCCCATTTGAAGCCGAAGAATCCCCCGAGATCGCTGAACTTTTTGAACGCCACAAGGTCTATGCACGTCATGGGGATATTTACGACCGCTTCAATTACGACCGCACCATCGGACGCGACCACGGTACCCTTGGCGATGTCTTCACCATGGATGTTTGCAACCGCTACCCGGTAGAAGTTTCCAAACGCTATCGAGACCGCCTCCCCACCGGCATCGTCAACAGCCTGCGCAAGATCACGAACGTCCGTCCGCTGCTGGCAACCCCACTCTGGATAAGCGGCCAGATCCGACAATTTGCCGGAAACCGCAAACTTGAAAACGATCTAAAAAAAGTATGGGACGAGATCGCAGATGAATTCCTGCAATTAGATTTCGTCCGCCAGGCAGATAAAGCCTTCCGCTTCGACATGGTCGACGCGATGGAATGGGCAGTCAAACTATCAGGGAACGCCTCGGTTAAAACCATCAATGAGGTTGTCGTCTGGGTTCATAAGAAAATGTGGGGCGGCAAAAACTCCTTCTCTAGGTATGCATTGGAAGAGTCCGCCTTCAAAACAGGAAAAGCTCAATACATTGCTTACGGGCACACCCACGGATATGAAGTTGTCCCCTTGGCATTGAACACCTCCACGCCAGTGCCAGAGAGTCAGATCTACTTCAATTCAGGGACATGGCACTCCTATTACGACCTTGCCGTCGGAAGCCCTGAAAAACAAAATTTCATACCATATCAAACCCTCACCTACTTGACCTTTTACTCCCCCGAAGAACACGATGGGCGGCAGTTCGAATCATGGTCAGGCTCATACGCTTAATAACACCTTTTCCATAAACACCAAGCCAAAATCTACCTAAATACCACTTGACATGCCAAGGTAGTTAGACTATTATCTAATTAGACATCCGTCTAACACAGCCAACTGCCTAATCCGTCCCTTTTGGAGAGAGAGGACAATCATGTCACTTATTGCCTTAGAAACCACATTAGAAAATGAAAACGAAGTGGCAAACGCTTCAGATCATTCTACAAACGAAACAAACGCCAGAAGCCTATTCACCTACCAAACCGGTATGGCACTCATTACGCTTGGTACCATGTTCAAACATGTTCCGCCCTTCAATGAAAGCATAGACAAACACACCGGCGATACACTCATCTCGATCGGCAAAAAATTGAAAGGGAAAAACTAGCCCGAGCGAAAATCTGCCATGACAACCTTCAACTCCTCCCCCACCATCATTTGGGATTTTGGAACCGCCTACGAGCTTTTCATCAGCCTGCACGTTCTGCTTGAGCCGGAATACTTTGGCATCCGCCCGGCGTATGCCGCCAGCGTACGCGCCAGAATTCCAGCCGCCGAACGAAAATTGCTGGAGGAGTTATATCCTGTACTTGGCGTACCTCTCAAATGGGTGCATACCCTGCCGGCTCCAAAAGATGCCATCAGCGCACTCTGGGCACTCAAACAAATTCCGCCAGCCAGGCGCATGCTCGAACTGTACCGGGTAGATGAACCCTACGAAAGCGACGGCTCAGAAAACTCTGAAAAACATAAAGCCTTCAAAGACAATCTGCTGCGCATCGCGACAGAAGGGAAATGGACATCCGCCGATGCCAGCTTTTTCCTCAAGCACCTCAACAAAAAACTCAGTGGTGTAAAGCGCGAATCCGTCGAATCCGCTTTGGATTGGTGGAGCCGCCCGGCAGATTTGGGCGAAGCGTACCTTTCCGCGTTTCAGTCCTACTATCAGGCATTTTTTGAAGAGGAAGAAAAACGCATCGAACCCGCACTTCGAGCTGGATTGGAACGTGCCCAGGCACTTGCCGCCACGGTCACCTTTGAAGAGCTCTTCACCGAACTCTCACAAGGTTTACAGCGCGGCGATGAATTCAACGCCGATCATTTCATTTTTGCCCCCGCCTTCTGGACCACCCCGCTGGTCTTCTTTGAAAAATACGATGACAAGACCATGCTTCTCACCTTCGGCGCTCGCCCCGTGGATATGTCTGTCATTCCCGGCGAGATCGTCCCCGATGCGCTTGTTCGTTCGCTCAAGGCGCTTTCAGACCCTACCCGCTTAAAGATCCTGCGCTACCTCACCACAGAAAACCTGACCCCCAGTGAGATCGCCCGCAAACTTCAATTGCGTCCGCCCACAGTGACGCACCACCTCAAGGAACTTCGCCTCGCCGGTCTGGTCGAACTCTCACTCATGCACGAAGAAAATCGTTATACCGCTCGCAAGCAGGCACTCCATGCTGTTTATGAAAACCTGAATGCCTTTCTTGAAGGTGACAAAATCAAAGAAGCCTCATGAACGACCAAATCATAAAACCACCCAACCCATTCCATATCCTGGGAGAATACAACTCCCACATCCGCGCATTCAAACCGAATGCGCGGCTTTATCTTCTAAACGTCATCCTCACTGGCGCGGTGATGGGCGTTTTCCGTCTCATCTTCAACTTCTATGCCCTTAGCCTCGGATTCGATGAAGCCGTGCTTGGCAACCTCATCACCACCAGCAGTTTCGTGGCATTGATCGCTGCCCTGCCCATGGGCTACCTCGCAGATACCATCGGACGCAAAGGTTCGTTGATCCTCTCAGGGGTGTTGTTAGCAGTGTCGATCATCACCATGGCGCTATGGCAGACCGAAGCCTCACTCTATGCCATGAATGTGGTTTCAGGGTTGGCACAAAGTCTGGCTGGTGTCACCATGTCTCCATTCCTCATGGAGAACAGTGACGAAAAAGAACGCACCTATCTCTTCAGTTTCGGTCAGGGACTGCAAATGACCATGGCGTCTGTTGGGAACTGGTTGGGAGGGTACCTGCCTACCTGGATGAGTCAGACCCAGAATATCTCGGCAACGAGCAGCCCTGCCTATGGATACTCGATCCTTATCGCAGGCATTGGTGCGGTCATTGCCATTCTGCCCTTGATGTTCATCAAATCCCCAAATATCTCACGCAGCCAGCGTGCAGTTTTTGCACCTATTGCCTATGCCGCAAAAAACCCTGGTTTGCTCACGAAAATAATCCTACCCATGCTGCTCACCTCCCTCGGCGCTGGGTTGATCATGCCGTTCATGAATGTTTTCTTCCGGGTTGTACATCACCAGCCCGACCCCGTTATTGGCACTCTGTTCGCATGGGGTTCACTGGCAATGGGCATCGGGCTGCTCATTGCGCCGCCGCTGGCAGATCGCACCGGCAAGATCCAATTGGTCGTCATCACACAGGCACTCTCGATCCCATTCCTTATCCTGCTGGGCTTCTCCCCCATCTTTTGGGTGGGCGCCGCCAGTTATTACATCCGTCTTGCGTTGATGAACATGAGCAGCCCCGTTTACCAAACCTTCGTGATGGAACATGTTGACCCCTCAGGTCGTGCAACCGTAGCAAGCCTGACCAGCATGGCGTGGAATTTCGGTTGGGCATTCAGCCCCACCATTAGTGGATGGCTGCAGGTCAAATACGGTTTCGGTCCAGCTTTTGCAGGCACCGTCACGCTCTATACCATTTCGGTCCTTATGTATTGGGCATTCTTTTGGCGCAGAACCATTGAACCCATCCCGGCTCAAGCCGCCGCAGACTGAAGTTTTCGCTCAAAATAGGAAAAACAGAGCATATACGATTGCTCTGTTTTTTTATACAATTCCATAATGGAAAAAGACATCCTCATCATCGGCGGTGGACCCAGCGGGCTATCCACCGCGCTTCACCTCGTAAAACTTGCCCCGCATCTAACTGACCGTATCTTGATCCTCGAAAAAGAGAAGTATCCGCGTCTCAAACTTTGCGCGGGAGGTCTGGTGCTCGATGCGGAAAACATCCTCCAAGCCCTCGGTTTGGACGCAAGTGAAGTTCCACATGTAGATTCTGAAACGATACACTTCGACTTTGCCGCCAAAGGGCTCAAGATCCGTGTGCCGAAACGCCACGCCATTCGCGTCATCCGCCGTGATGAGTTCGATCACTGGCTGGCAAAGAAAACAGAAGAGCGCGGGGTTGAGATCCGGCAAGGTGTGACGGTAAAAAAGATCACACCAAGTGAACAAGGTGTATTGGTCGAAACGGACCAGGGAAATTTCAACGCCGCCATTGTTGTTGGCGCCGACGGCTCAAATGGCATGACAAGAAGAAGCATCTTCCCAAAAGATCCAGTTTATACAGCCAGAGTGCTTGAAGTGATAAGCCCTGCCTACTCCCCCGCCCACGGGAATCAGGAACGAGAACATACAGCCTACTTTGATTTCTTCCCCGTTCCTGAGAATATCGCCGGGTATGTATGGGATTTCCCAACCCAAGTACATGGAATTCCCATGCGCTGTTGGGGTGTTTATGACACGAACTTGCTCGCTGACCAAAAACGCCCAGCCTTAAAAGACCCGCTTGCCAAAGAGATGCAGCGCCTAGGTTTTGACCTGAACGCTCATGAGATCAAGGGACATCCCATCCGTTGGTACAGTCCGCAGAACAAAGCCGCGATCCCGCGGGTGCTATTGGTTGGGGATGCTGTTGGCGCAGATGTGATTTTCGGTGAAGGCATCAGCATTGCCCTGGGGTACGGTAACATCGCCGCGCGAGAGATCGTCGAGTCGTTACGGCGTGGCGAATTTTCCTTTCGAGGATACAAGCGTCGGCTGGTAAGAAGCGGATTGGGTCAAACCTTGTTCGCACGCTGGCTCGTCGCCCAGATCATCTATACGTTAAAGTGGCGCTGGTTCCAGTTTTTATTGTGGCGCATTCTACAGCCAGTTGTGATTTTCGTCGCATGGACATTTATTCTGAATTGGAGTAAAAAAGACCTGCAACACTGAAAGAAAAAGACATGGGCACCGCAGACCTTCACATCCATTCAATCTACTCCCTCGATGCAACCACCACTGTGCGAGCCATTCTCAAGCAAGCCGCCGATGTCGGGCTGAACGTCATCGCAGTCACCGATCATGATGAGATCCGCGGCTCATTCGAAGCACAACAACTTGCCCCTCAATATGGCATTGAAGCCATTCCCGGCGCAGAGATCAGCACAAAAGACGGGCACCTGGTGGCATTGTTCATCAAGACCCTCCCGCCTTCTGGCTTGTCCATTAGTGATACGCTGATACGGATCGGTAAACAGGGTGGCATTGCCATTGCGCCGCATCCCTTTAATAACCTACCCAACAGCCTTTCCATGGAAGCAGTGCTGGGGGCATTGGCAAACCCGCGTGCGAAGGGTCCTTTAAAAGGCATTGAAACACACAACATGGGCACACAGAATTTTGACCGGGTGGCACAAAAGCTATCGGTCTTTCTGCCGTTCGCCAAGATCGCATCCAGCGATGCCCACATCTACTGGGCGATCGGCGCAGGGCGCACGGAATTTCCCGGTACTACGGCGCAAGACCTGCGCACCGCTCTTGAGAAGAATACGACTGTCCCTGTCCCATATGAGGGCGAGTCTTCGGCGCGCGCAGTCCTTAGCTGGATGCGCCGCATCGCCATGCGCAAATTCGGTTATGCTTCAGATACCACCTCGGCTTCGACGCCCATCAATACCCAACAGATCAGCGACTCGATGATACGCAAGATCCAAAAAAAACAAGCCAACGATTAAGTTGGCTTGTTTTTCTAAGATCGGACTCGTTTCAAAAAACCGGGGGTATTTAATTCTCTTTCCAACAAGTAGGTGAAATAGCCCTGCATCAACGTCTCAGCTTCTTTCTGGATCTCAGGGCTGGGTCTGGCGCGTGATGCGTCTTTATAGCTGGAACGTTGAAAGTGCCGCAAGTACTTTAGCGTTTCGAGCGAAATACGTGCCAGATTGGGCAACCCTTCCCCACAGCGCGGACAAATGACACCGCCCGCCGTGAAGGAAAAATATTGGTCCTCGGCTAAGATCTCGCGTCCACAATTGGCACACTCGAACATTTGCGGGCGGAAGCCCACAGCATCGAGCAGGCGCATCTCGTAATATCGCACCGGCAGCCAGGCATCTGCCTCCTTCTCCAGCCGGTCAAGCGTTTCAACCACCAACCGAAAGATCGAAGGGTTCGCGCCTTCTTCTTCATACGAAAAGCGCAAAAGTAACTCTATGATGTAGGCAGCATACCCGGTCTTCATCAAGTCATCGTGCAATGGCAGGAAGGCGTTAATTGTTTCCACTTGCGTGATGATGAGAAGGTCGCGTCCTTTGGCAAGCTGCACTGTGATATGCGTAAAAGGTTGTAAATGCCCGGCTTTGCGCGAGGTTACTTTGCGTGCACCTTTGGCAAGTGCCCGCACGATGCCGTGGTCGCTGGTGTAAAGCGTGAGCATACGATCCGCCTCCCCCCAATCGGAATGGCGTAACACTACAGCAGAAGCACGAAAGGAACGAAAGTCGGTCATGTGCCGCGGTGGATCAAGTCACCAGGTGTTTGGGCGTAAAGGCTTCAGGCAACAATTCGTTTACGGTAGTTTCCTTCACCAACTGTCCCTCTCCATTCCCAAAGAGGACGATCGCATCCAATCCAAATTCCGCCATCACCTGCCTGCAGCCACCGCAAGGCGAGCCGCCATTATTCGTGACCACAGCGATCACCTCAAATTCGGTCTCACCTTCGGAAACCGCCTTAAAAATGGCAACACGTTCAGCACACATGGTTTGAGGGTAGGCGGCATTCTCCACATTGACCCCTGTATAAATGCGCCCGGTCTTTGTTCGCAAAGCAGCGCCAACAGGATAGTTGGAATAAGGGACATACGCCCGACGGCGCGCTTCATTTGCCAGGTCGATCAAGGCTTGTTTCTCTGTGTTTGAGAGTGTCATAAGAAAAACCTGTTTATTTCTTTTTAGGCTTGCGTTCAAGCTTGCGGATCGCACGGGCTGGCATGCCAACCACAAGCGTATCCTCCGGCACGTTCTTCGTCACCACAGCGCCTGCTCCAGTGCGGGCTCCAGCCCCGATCTTAAGTGGAGCGACCAGCATTGTATCTGAACCAATGAATACATCTTCGCCGATCTCGGTGGGATGTTTCTTCTCGCCATCATAATTGCAGGTAATGGTACCTGCACCAATATTGGTTCCCGACCCGATCTGAGCATTCCCGATATAAGAGAAGTGTCCCATTTTCACCCCATCGGCAAGATGGGAATCTTTCACTTCACCAAAGTTGCCCATGTGAACATGGTTGCCCAAATGAGCACCCTTACGCAGCCGCGCGAACGGTCCCATATCCACATCATCTTCAAGCCATGCGCCTTCAAGATCTGAAGAAAGAACTTTGCAGCCATTGCCGACCTTCGAATTACGGATGATGGTATTGGGTCCGATGACATTACCTTCGCCGATCTCGGTCGCCCCAAAGAGATAAGTATTGGGCATCATGACCGTATCCCTGCCGATCTTCACATCAGCTTCAATATACACTGAAGCAGGGTCGATCATGGTGACACCGTTCAACATATGCGCTTGATTGATGCGTCTGCGCATGGCGGCTTCCACCTCAGAAAGATGCACTCGCGTATTCACCCCGATCGTTTCTTCCACATCATCCATCACCGTGGCATGAACCGGCAGCCCGGCAGCGGATGCAAGTTCCACTGCATCGGTAAGATAGTATTCACCCTTCTTAGGGTTTTGAGGGATACGATGGAGGGCATCCCATAACCAGTTGGCGTCGAAACAATACCCGCCTACGTTCAATTCTTTGACCTGTAGCTGTTCGGGCGTTGCAACATATTCCTCCACAATGGCATTTACCGTGCCATCGTCCTTGCGGATGATGCGCCCAAACCCACGCGGGTCATCTGCAATCACGGTCAGCATTGAGATGGGTCCCTTATTTTGTTTTTGGGTATCCACCAGTTTTTGCAGGGTGTCGCCGCGCAGCAAAGGCATGTCTGCATAACAAACAACGACCAGATCCGTTTTGCCTTTGAGCAAAGCTTCCGCTTGCATCACAGCATGTCCCGTACCCAGCTGTGGTTCCTGTAAAACAGTTTGAGCAGAGTCTCCCAAATATTGGGTTACCTCCCCTGCTCCATGCCCGACAACCACCACAGGCGTTTCCGTTGTAGATTGCCGGATCGCCTGCAAGGCATGCCAGATCATGGGTTTGCCAGCCACCGGATGAAGGACCTTGGGCAGGGATGATTTCATACGCGTTCCCTGACCGGCGGCAAGAAGAATGGCGGTAATTTTCATTCATTCACCTCATATATATAAAAACAGGATTTGTGCGGTAAAACGTGCTCCGCGACAAATCCCGTTTGAGAAAATTGTCCGCTTACGCGGACACGTCTGGCTGGGGCACCTGGATTCGAACCAAGATCCACAGCTCCAAAGGCTGGTGTGCTGCCATTGCACCATGCCCCAGTGCGGGCGAAATTGTATCACAATTTTATTGTCCGCCTGGAATGATCCCCATCTTTTTTGCTTCTTCGAGCGAGATCACCTCGGGGTTTACCGACTTCCTGCCGAGGTCATGGGCGGCTGTATCCCAAAAGTCATCAGTGGATTTTTCCTGTGATTTCTCACCAGCAGCCTGTTTGAGCAGGGCTTCCATCTCAGGTGACGGGGTTGCCTTGGCGAGCTGGTCCGTATTTTTCTTGGGGGTTGCATCCACCGGAGGAGCAGCCGCGGGAGCGGTCTTAAATTTCAATTCACCGGTGACGCCCATCGAAGCCAGGGCTTTTTCCACTTGGCTGCGCAGGGAGAGCAATCCTCGCACGGTATCAAGGATCTGGTCTTCATTGGCTAACCCTTTACCCGCCACGAGTAAAGCATATAACGGTGTAACCGGAATGAAAAGCAGGTCATGGTCGCCGCCATCAAAAACATGATACGACTCGATCGACTCTTGATGATTGAGGCGCGCCACTTTCAAGCTGGTGCTATGAATCGACATCAGGGTGGAGATAAGCGAAACCTCCATGCTGGGGTCGTAAAGGTTGCCGGTGCGTGCATTGATCAAGCCACGGTCATTTAGCAGAAAGACTGCATCTGCATTGAAGTCCTGCCTAAAATTGGCAAGCAGGTCTGAAAGCTTGGTATGACTCTGCGCCTCTTCACCGGGTCCTGAAGCAGCAACTTCAGGCGGAAAGATGGTTTGCACGAGACCCAAACCACGCTCCACGGAATCCAGAAAATCTGCCATGGGAATGGGCTTATCAAATATCGCAAAAGCGCCGGTATTGAGCATTTCTTCGCGCATTTTTCGTTCGGTCATGCCGGTAATAAAAACGACCTTCACTTCCGGGTGACGGGCACGGACCTTATGCATCAACTCCACACCGGTCATGCCGGGGAGTTTGTAATCGGTAATGAGCATATCGATCTTATGTCGGGAGGATTCAAGCAACGCCTCTTCCCCAGATTGGGCTTCATAGAATTGGATGTCTTTGTTCTTGAGCGTATCCAGCGTGGAACGCAAAAGACGAAGAATATCGCGTTGATCGTCCACTAGCAAGAGATTACGAAGCATGCCACCAACTCCATATACAGAAAATGAAAAAAAATCTCACTCAGGTCCCTATGTCGTATTTAATAAAAAACTCAATAGGTAAGAATGGACAAATTATAGCAAAGTTAAGCATTCTGCCTGTAATCAGTTTTGACAGGTATCCCCCACCTCGAATGCTTCCAAATTCCAAAGCAGTTCAGAGGTCGGGTCAAGGTCGACGCCGCACAGATCGGGTCGGGCAGCAGCAACCCGCAAGCGGGAATAAAGCGGTATGGCGGGTACCTGTTCCGCTACAAGGATCTGGGTCTGTCGGTATGCTGATAGATATGCGGGATCATCATGCAATGAGGATTGAGCCGTCTGGCATTGCAAGTCATACTCTTTACTATTAAATCCTGTAATATTCGTACCTGCCCACAAATTCAGTTCGGTAGGGATGCTGGCACTGCTGAACCACTGACAGGGCGGTTCGATACCCTCCACCCCAAGGGCATATTGAGCCAGATCGAATTGACGTCCAAATAGGTCGCCACCAGGTCCGGGAGCATAAAGGTCGTTCGGTGAGGAAAATTCCACTTCAAGTCCAATGCCGCACCGAGCAAGCGAATCTTCGAAAATAGCAGTTACCTGTCTGCGCTGGGCAGTGGATGTAGTTTGGTATTTCAGAATCAAGGGGGTATTGTAGGCTACATCTCGTACGTTGATAGCAAGGCGTGGTGTGGACGGATCGTCATCATGATCCTGCCAGCCTGCCTGTTCCAAAAGAGAGATTCCGATCTCAGGATCATATGGAATGGCACTCAGGTTTGAATCATACGCCGGGTGGTTGGACGGTAGATAAGCGGCTGGGACATCAGTCAGCCCATAAAGAACAGATGTTGCAACAGTTTGACGATCCAGGCAGTAGGCAATTGCCTGACGCGTATAAGTATCTGCGAAAAAACTCTGCCTATCTTTTGATATATCGTACCCATTATCGTAAGAGGCAGGATTGATCCCCAGCCCAAGCCATTCCATGCTCATTCCGGTCGTTACGAACATCTGGGCTTGTCCTGCGGTTTGCATCTCTTGCAGCAAACCGATGTGGTTCTCAAGGTTGATGGAGGGGTCAAGCAGGTCACAGCGTCCTGCGATCAACTCGGAGAGAGCCAGATCTGGGTCTGGTATGAAGCGGAATTGGATACTATCCAATTTTGGGTACCCATCTCGCAAACGGTAATAGTAGGGATTTTTTTCCAGCGTGATGCTTTGTCCGGGCAGCCACTCTTTGATCTGATAGGGTCCCCAACTCAACGGTTCACGTGCGGCGATATCGACACTGGGCAATTGAACGGCGGGGAATTCACTCCAAAGATGCTTGGGGGCTGGCAGCCAAAAGTTCAGGTCATAAGTCGGGTCGATAAAACCAGGCATGCCAAACCATTGCAGGGTTTGTTCATCTGCGGCTTCATAGGTTTGAGTGCGGTCAACCAGAAAAGGATTGAGTTTCACTTCACGTTGAAGCTCAAAAGCATAGACTGAGTCATCGGCAGTTAAGGGAGTACCATCCGACCAGGTAAGGTCGGGGCGCAGACGGAAGGTAACGATCATTTGATCCATCTTCAACGGGGAGACGCCGTCATAAGTGATCGCACAATCTTCACTGCGGCATCCAGCAGGATGGATGCGGGAGCCCTTTAACAACTCAGTAAGCTGCCCACTCGAATCCACAACTGTATCCCCAACCTTGATCTCAGTAGCGACGATCTGGGCGTCGCCATTTTCAAGGGAAGGCAGTTCGGTCAGAATAACGGGTTGGTATTCATAGCCGACATTGTCGATCGGTCCATCATAAATGGCAGCAAGCACACTGCGTGCCGCGGAATTCAACTCACCAAACGGATAGAGGCTATTCGGCTCCTGCCCCAAGCAGACCGTAAGACCGATCGTTGCCGCTTGTGGGGTTAATGTATTTTCGATGACAATTTCAGTAGCAGGGGATGGCGTTTCCGTCTTCGTGCTTGTACTTAAACAAGCAGGGACAAGCAGAATAAGCGCGATCAAAAATGGAATTACGTTCTTTTTCATAGTCTCCAGCCTGAGAATTCGTATTGGGCAATTATAACCAGTCTCCCTATAGCCTTGAAAAAAAAGAGACCGCTAGTCAGCGGTCTCTTTATCATCATTGTAATACTACGCCTTCCAACAAGCCACCCAGTGACCGGGTTTGATCTCTTTGAATTCCGGTTCTTCCTGCGAGCACTTATCAACAGCGATCGGGCAGCGGGTATGGAAACGGCAACCCTTCGGCGGGTTAAGCGGGCTGGGCACATCGCCTTTGAGGATGGTGCGTTCACGCTCAACATTCGGGTGCGGAACAGGGATGGCGGAGAGCAACGCTTTGGTGTAAGGATGCAACGGGTCGCGATATAATGAATCACGGTCTGTCAATTCGACCATCTTGCCAAGATACATCACCGCAACACGGTCTGAAATATGCTCCACTACACTAAGGTTGTGGGCAATGAACAGATAGGTCAAACCAAATTCAGATTGAAGATCCTTAAGAATGTTCAACACCTGTGACTGGATGGACACATCAAGGGCGGATACTGGCTCATCACAGACAATGAACTTGGGGTTTAACGCCAATGCACGCGCGATCCCAATACGCTGACGCTGTCCGCCTGAAAATTCATGCGGATAACGACGGGCATGGTAATCTTCCAATCCCACCTTCTTGAGCATGTTAACGGCAATCTCCATGCGTTCCTTCGGGTGACCGATCTTGTGGATCTGTAAACCTTCCATGACTGATTCACCGATCGGCATGCGCGGATTTAAAGAGGCGTAGGGGTCCTGGAAAATGATCTGCATATCGCGGCGCAGAGGTTTCAGTTCGTTTGGTCCCATTTTCAGGATGTCGCGCCCCTCAAAGGAGACATTCCCTGAGGTCGGCTCTACCAAGCGCAAAAGGGTGCGTCCAACGGTCGTTTTGCCACAGCCAGATTCACCAACCATGCCAAGGGTTTCGCCTTTCTTTACAGCAAAACTGACCTTGTCCACAGCCTGAACCCAGGCACTCACCCGCTGAAATAACCCTGTGCGCACAGGAAAATACTTCACAAGCTTATCCACTACAAGAATATCTGATTGTTCCTGCTTGTTAATGGTATCCATAAATGAAATGATCCTTTTTATTTTCCAGCATGCTTAGGGGCCGTATGCCCTTCTGCATCCTGATATAACCAGCAGCGAACTTTATGACCTTCCGCGACCTCGATCAGCGAGGGGTGCTGTTCGGTGCAAATGGAAAGTTTATTTTCCACGCGAGCGCGGCAGCGCGGGGCAAAGCGGCAACCCTGCGGCAAATTGATAAGATTGGGAACATTCCCTGGAATCACATCCAGACGTTCTCGGCGTGCACCAAGAACCGGAATGGAGCCGATCAGACCCTGAGTATAAGGATGATGCGGTTTATCGAACAGGGAGGCAACTGGAGATTCTTCCACGATCTCGCCAGCATACATCACAACTACACGATTCGCCATTTCAGCGATCACACCCAGGTCATGAGTAATCAACATCATGGCAGAGCCGAGCTGCTTACGCATATCGCGCATCAAGTCCAGGATCTGCGCCTGAATGGTCACATCCAGCGCAGTGGTGGGCTCATCTGCGATCAACAGATCAGGCACACAGGCGAGCGCCATGGCGATCATCACACGCTGAGACATGCCACCAGACAGCTCATGTGGAAAAGCATCGGCGCGACGTTCCGGTTCAGGAATGCCCACCAGTTTTAACAACTCTACAGCTCGTTCGCGTCCGGCTTCCTTGCCAAAATCTTGATGAATGTTCAAGACTTCAGAGATCTGATCACCAGCACGAAAGACGGGATTAAGTGCAGATTGAGGTTGTTGAAAGATCATGGAGATACGATTTCCACGTACCTGCCTCATCTCTTCCTCCGTAGCCTTAACCAGATCTTTACCATCAAAGATGATCTCGCCATCAACGATCTTGCCAGGCTTGCTGATCAGGCGCATAATCGAAAGAGACGTGACGCTCTTTCCACACCCCGATTCGCCCACAATGCCAAGCACTTCCCCCGGGTAGATTTTAAAATCCACCCCATCCACAGAACGCACATCCCCATCTTCCGTGAAAAAGTACGTTTTTAGATTCTTGACTTCCAGTAAAGGCTTTTGATCTGTCATGGAGGAATCTCCCGAATTAAGATTGTTGCATTATAGCAAAGAATTAAAGATTTTCCCCCCTCTCTGGTAGGGAAAACGAAAACACCCTTCCCGAAGCCTGAAACTGATTTTCCCCCGTCAAGCCCAGATTGCGCTGATAACAAAAACCTGCAAAATCGAATGATAATTGCAGGTTTTTGCCTTATTTCGCCAAGTCTCTAGCGATATTTGTTTTCGTCGTCTTCTTCCGAGCTTTTTTGCCGGGCACGCAGCGTTGCCACGCCGATAAACCCAAGCACCATTCCCAGCACAGAGGTTGTGTAAGCCAGGAAGTTCAGGAAGAATGTAGACTCCCAGACATGGATGACCATCATAAAAGGCGCAATGCAGCCGAACAGCATCAACCCCACCCCAACGATTATCAAACGCTCGGGATGTACTATGTTCATTTGTACAACCAGCATGCAACAAGGTGGTCATCCGCCTGTAGATCATGCGGTTCTTCAACATCACAAAGGTTATCGATCTTCTTGGGGCAGCGCGGATGGAAACGACAACCAGGAGGAGGATTCACCAAACTCGGTGGTTCACCGGGAGGGAGCTCACGGAATGTCAAGGCATTGTTCGCGTCCGGGTCGGAAGTAGCATCCATCAATGCCTCAGTATATGGATGCTTGGGGCTGTGAACCAGTGAATGCACTGGCGCTTTTTCTACAATATTGCCCGCATACATTACAAAGACGCGTTCTGAGAAATAGCGCACTGTAGAAAGGTCATGAGTGATATAGATCACTGCAAGTTTGTATTTTTCTTGCAAGCCACGCAGGAGTTTGAGGATCTCCACACGCACAGAAGCATCCAGCATGGAAACCGGCTCATCCGCTACAACCAACTTCGGCTCAAGGATAATGGCGCGCGCAATCACAACACGTTGTTGCTGCCCGCCACTCAACATATGCGGGAACTTATGAAGAAAATCATCCGCTGGGGTAAGCTTTACTTCTTCCATCACCTTGCGAACCCGTCGCTCGCGTTCAGCCGGATCTTTTACACCGTTGATGATCAGAGGCTCCTCAAGAATGCGTTGAACGCTCATAAAAGGCGCCAGCGCCCCAAAAGGATCCTGCTGGACATAGCCGATCTTGGCACGGTACAGGCGTAGGGGTTCACCTTCCAAGGTTCCTACATCCAGATCGTCGAAGGATATTGAGCCGCTGGTCGGTTTATTCAAACCCAAAATGGTTTTCATCAAACTGGATTTTCCGCATCCGCTTTCACCAACGATAGCGATCGTCTCACCATAATGCAGGTCGAAGGTTACACCATCCACCGCTTTAACATACCCGGCGTGGCCGAAACCAAAACGCCTGAGCTCGAACCATACATGCAAATCTTTAATAGAAAGAAGCACATCTCTTTGTTTGTCAGTCATGTCTTGTAGACCTCGTTTTGAAATTTATCCCACACAAACTAGGATGTGTAAAGCCAACACTTGACCTGAACGCCGTCCACATTTGCAACAGGCGGTTCTTCAGAACACTTTGCGAACCGCTTGGGACAACGGTCTGCAAAACGGCAGCCACTGGGCGGGTTCAAAAGACTTGGAGGTTGACCAACAATAAATTCAGGCTCCACATTAGCACGCAGGCGCGGTACGCTTGCCATTAACATGCGCGAGTAAGGATGCAGAGGTTCTGCAAAGAATTTATGAGCGTCACTCACTTCCACGATCTGCCCGGCGTACATGACCGCCACACGGTCAGCCAATTCGCTCGAGGTGGCAATATCATGAGTGATCAGAATAAAACTGATGCCAAGTTCCGATTTGAGGCGTTTTAGTACGTTGAAGATACTCGCCTGGGTTAGTACATCCAGTGCCGACGTTGGTTCATCAAGGATGATCAAGCTCGGAGAAGTTACCAATGCCATCGCAATGGCTACACGCTGGCGCATCCCACCGCTCAACTCGAATGGATAGCGAGTGATGAAATCTTCCGGAACCCCCACATGTTGGAACATCTTCTTTACAAGCGAAACAGCTTCCGCCTTGCTAATTCCCAAATGAATAACCGCAGGTTCTGCCACCTGGTCACCCACTCGGATAACCGGATTCAATGCATTCATGGCTGCTTGCGGAACCATCGAGATGGATGCCCAACGGATATTTTGGCGAAACTCTTCATCATCTAATTGCATCACATCGTTGCCATCCAGATAGACATGCCCGGAATAAGAAACAACGTTTCGAGGCAACAAACGCAAAATAGCTTTGGCTAACGAACTCTTACCGCACCCCGACTCACCAAGCACAACGACTGCCTGATTAACGTTTAAACCGAAATTCACCTTATCCACTGCCTGGACAGAGCCGCGCGTGGTACTAAAATGCAATACCAAATCCTCAATATTGAGAAGGTTATTATCTTGTGACATCTATACGTCCCTTAATCTTGGATTGTAAATACGATCAAGCGCAAATCCGAGCATGGCAAACCCCAAACCAGTCAACATCAACAAAGCGGCTGGCTCTAGTACCCAATAATACAAACCTCGATAAAGGGCGCCTTCTGTAAAAGCGTTCTCAATGACTTTGCCCCATGTGGGCAGAACGGGATCTCCCAAACCGAGCACCGCCAACGAAGCCTCCAAAAATACATACGAAGGGACCGAAGATACCAACGCCGGAATGAGCAAGGGGATCATGCGCGGGATCAAATAGCTAAAGATAATGCGTCTATCTGTAGTGCCATATGCTCTGGCGGCTTCAATATATGGCGAAACCTTGGATTGCATGAAAACCGCACGATAGGATTTGATCGATCCGGAAAATATACTCAACAAAATGGTCACGCCAAGAATGACCCAAATGCTGCGTGAGTAGAAAGTTCCAACCATGATCAAAATAGCGAGAAAAGGTAGAACTAGATTAATTTCGGTGATGCGCTGGATCAGTTCATCCAACCAGCCGCCATACCACGAGCCAACAGCTGCGATGATCATGGTCATTAGTGAAGTACCAACCGCCGCCAGCAAGCCAAATGCCAGCGCGATCGGGGTTCCCCAAAGTAACGGACGCATTAGGTCACGACGGTATTGGTCGGTACCCGCCGCACCGTATAAAGTACCATGCATAACAAATTCCACATTCAGATCAGAATTCGCTTCAAATGTTGTTGCTAGGATTTCAAGCTGATAGACACCTTTGACTGGTGTTGTGCTTTCACTCTTCGGTTCAGTAAAGAGAGCTAAAAGGATATCATCTGTTTTTAGTCTCTTCATTAATTTTTCATCCTGCGAAATGCGGAAGGTTTGCTCACGATCAACTGCGAAATCCCCAATGCGGATCCGGTCACCGGAAGGCGTGATCAGGGCAACAGATGCAAAGGGCAGTTTGTCCTGATAGGTACCATTCAGATATAAGATCAATTCCTGGGGAAATTCATCATATTGATAATCGAACGAGTGCGTGATCGTGATGGTTGAGGTATTCTGAGCACCCGCTTCCACTGTTTTCGTCATACTGCCATCTTTTGAGTTGACCGCAAAAGAGACAGGCTTTTTCACGCTGCTAAAAAAATTCATCCATGCAGGCGCGGCATATTTCGGGTTTTGATACCAAACATCTTCCCCACCACGCCACAAACGGGTAGCTTCGCTGTATGGGATAGTAATTAGCGCGTACGCCGAAACCACCAACAGGAATGAGATCGTCAGCAGCCCAAGGACTGCGGATGGGTAACGTAAAAGTTCACGGAACGATTTTGTCAGAGTATTCATTATTGGTTATTATCTCCAACCTTAACGCGCGGATCTACTAATGCGTAGACAAAATCAAGAATAAAGACCGTGATCCCCAACAAGTATGCATAGATAATTGTGGATCCAACGATAACAGGCGTATCGTATAAACCGATCGCCTGGAACAAGGTGCGCCCCAAACCAGGCCACAGGAATACCGTTTCAGTAATCGTAAAACCGGTCCACATGGCGATAATAAGCAAAGCAAAGTTCGTGATGATCGTTGGCAAGGTCGGGCGAAGGATATATTGACGTTCAATATCGCGCGCAGTCAGTCCCTTGGCTCTTGCCATTTCCACATAATCTTCACTTGAATAAATCAGGAAGAATGTACGCCAATTGTAAACGCTCAAAAAGAAAGAGCTAACAATAATAGAAGAGGCGGGCAAGATCAGGTGCTTCAAAACACTCATTGCATATCCAAAGGACGTATCAGGCGGAGGCGAATCAACCAATCCGCCAAACGGTAATATCTGGAAAACACCTGCAAAGATCAAAATAAGGAAAATCCCATAAAACCAGGGGGGAGCAGCGGAAGTAGGCGATAAGGTAATGATCAATTTATCAAAAAAGCTGCCATACTTTCGCGAAAGCCCAAGCGCAAGATAAACACTCGCAAAGAACAAGACCAAATCCGCCACACCGGCAAGTAGAAGTGTAGCAGGCAGACGTTCCAGCAGGATCAATCGAACCTGGCGCGAACCGCTGTCACTATTCATATTAATGGCGCGTCCAAGATTCAGGGTCAAACCGTTGATTAAATACTTGAATGAACGCGAGATGAAAGGTTTGTCCAACCCCAAGCGGCGTTCTTCATTCGCGATCTTATCTTGGATCAGCTTTTCGCGCGCTTCAGGGGTAAGCTGTCTATAGGCAGGGTTGGCGAGGATGGATTGTGTTGTGTTATCACGGATCTCGTTCCGCATGATCGTATCCACATAGCCCCCCATGTTTGCGATCAAGATCGTTAAATAAATACCAATCACCACCGTGACGGCAAGAGTTACCAAGCGCACCAGAGAGTACCGTAAGACACGCGCTAATGTGGTGCTGGAAAACGACTCTCGCTTAGCTGGACTGCTCGTGGCTGCAATTGTTTCGGTAGCCATATCGCACCTCAATTCATTCTTTCATAAAAAGGTTAACGCTCAAGCAAAATAAGGAGACTTGCAGCGTTATGGTCTTGATACGTATCAAATAGTTCAGAATTTAGAAACGGAGATTTCTCTCGAATCAGGTCGACGAAAGTTTCGTCACAAAACCACCCTGCTTGCTTGGAGAACGCGCCGCTTATAAGTAACACTAGGGGCAAGGTTTCCCTTGCCCCTAGTGTTTTCAAATTAACGATTACGGAGCAGAAACGAACTCAAGTGAGGAGAACGCGGGGATCGCAGCCGGGTAAAGCACAACAGCGGCTTCGATCTTTCCTGCGCCAGCCTGCAACTTAACATCCGCAGGGATGGTGAGGGTGTATTCGCCCTCACCGGCTCCAGCAGCACCTTCGCCGACATAGATGGTCTCGCCCTTGTCATTGTAGACGAGGAACTTGACCTGCTTGATATCAGCAGTAGGATACGCATCGCCAGCCTTGTTGGTCACGGTCAGTGAGAAGGCAGTCTCTTCACCGATCTTAACCTGGGCAGGTCCATCCAAAGTGGCATCAGCCAAAGGAGGATTGCTCCAAGCGGACCAGCGGTCGGCGAGATCGGGGAAGTCGGGGTTGTTCTTTGCCAAAGAGGTCTTGGCATTGAGGTCAACAGAATCAAGGAAGTACGGACCCGTACCAACCCAGAAGTGACCATGATCACCAAAGAATGCCTTGAGATTGGTGTACCTGGCAGCAGCTTCTTCAGCAGTCACATATTGACCGAGAGTGGCTTCATACGGAACGGTGGAGGCAGCAGTCAGGGTGTCCAACTGAGCGTTCAAGAGATCGAGGCTGGGTCCACCAATGAAGCTGGTCCATTCCACGGCATTGCGATCAGCCTTACCGGCACCCCAAGCGGTTTCGCCAGCAGCTTCAGAGGCATTGCCCATGGCAATGGCGGCCCAAGAGGCTTCGCCAAAACCATACTGAGGCCACCAATCACCAAGAGTGGCGATCAGTTCAGCATCAGAGTAGAAGTTATCGGAGTAGGTTTCGATCACGAGCGGGTCGGTCGAGGTGATTTTGACACCCTTGAAGGTGCTCAGGAAGGCTTCGTAGTTACCCACAACATCTTCATCGTAAAGGGCGCTTTCAGCCTTGGCCTGTTCGAAAGTCATGATCATTCTCATGACAAAGTCACCAGCGGAGAGGTTCGAACCATCATGCCACTTGGTGACTTCATAGAGGTCAGCCGGGTAGGTCATGACGATCTTGGATTTGGCAGTAACGCCATCACCAGCGGGAACGAAGGTTTGGGTGGTTGCATCCCAATTTGCCCACGCATCAGCAGGAACGGTGATGGTGTCAGCAGTGTTGAGGACAACCCAATCGGTGTTGGTACCGACGGGCAAGCCCGCCTGAACGGTCACTTCAGCGCCTTCAGCGCGAAGAGGCCAATACAGACCGGTGTAGGGGTCAGCCATCAAGCTGCCGCTATAGGTGGATTTCTGAACGAAACCATCCCACACCCAGTTGCTACCACCAACGGGATTCCAAGGATCAGTGAACAGGTCGTTCGTACCGACCTTAAGCTGTCCACCTTCTTGATCGTTGAAGCGAAGGTTGTAGTTCGGCATCTGAGCGGCTTCGATACCGGAGCCGAGATCGTAGGTTACACCAACATTACAGCCATGAGGTGAATAGACCTGCTGGTCGATGATCCAAACCTGGAGGGAATCCTTCAGGGAGAGTGGGAGCGCTTCCAAGATCAAGTCGCGGCGTTCTTCAAGGGATGAGAAGCTGCCGCTGGCGAGAGCATCACCAACTTCCAAGAAAGCGGGATCAGAAGCGTTTTCGGTGAATAGAGGAATGCCCTGTCCACTGGAGGGCAAGTACATATCCTGGAAGCCGGTTTTCTCATCACGGTTAAGACCGGAGGAAACCCAACCAGCGGTGTAGATATGCCACTGACCTTCTTTGGGATCGGAGCCGATCCAAATGGGGGAAGCTTCGGAGGATTTGCGGTATTGGCGGTCCACGGTGAAGCCAAGCTTCTCGAGCTGGTCGGAGAAGTAGTCACCGATCTTCAAGCGGGTGCCATCACCATCATTGCGGATGAGGAAGGCAAGCACGATCGGTTCGCCATTGAAAGCCCATTTGCCATCAACGAGTTCAGCACCCATTGCAGCCATTTCAGCGTCAACAACAGACTTAGCCTGATCGAAGTTGTAAGCATAGTAAGCTTCGAGACCACGAGCGGTTTCGATCACACCAGTGTAATCAACCAACTGAGTGGTGAATACGGTGTACTTGGGCAAAGAACCGCCGCCATAGATTTCCTGGTTAATATAGTTGCGGTCAACCAGCCAGTTCATCGCTTCGCGCATCTTCTGGTTGCTAAACGGGTTGAGCTTGGCAGTATCGGTGAAGACAGCCGGGTTGAACAGGATGTCGTAGTAACCACCATAGGACTGGGCATAGCAGACGCCGGCATCCTTGATTTCCTGAACGCGGTCAGAAGCTACACCACGGGTGTAGATGTCGATCGCGCCAGCGGTGATCTGAGTAACAGCCTGGTCGGCGGTTACAGAAGAAACGGCGATTTCATCCAACCAACCACCATGACGGGTTGTCGGGGGGGCAGTGGGTTCTGCGGTGGGAGCTTCGGTCGCGGCTTCAGTAGCGGCGGGAGCTTCTTCAGTAGCGGCAGGAGCGCCACAAGCTGCAAGGACCATGCTGGCGATAACCAACAAGCCGAGCAATGCAAACAATCGATTTCGTAACATTAGTTTTCTCCTCCAAGAAGAAAAATTTGAGGTTTGACGTACAGACAAAAATACAAAACTACACTATATTATTATCTACTACTGCACCACCTCCTTCATAAACATTTGTGCGCAAAAGCACTATTTTTAATTAAACATGAAACACTACAAATTATACCTAAATCCAAAGGGTAGTCAACAAAGGTACCATCACAGCAATTTGTGTAGTCATACTTTTTATTAAAAATTGGTTGAAAATACGCCCTACAAGCTACTGGGGAACTGTTTTTGTGGAACTTCTGACAAATTTTCACTAATATTCGTGACATAATAATGACAACAAATTTAGCCTCGTAAAAGTCGAAAATTGGCTCTCACCATTCGCCATTCCACCCTGCAACATTCATCATCCCATTTGCGTTGACAATCCCCCTCCCCTGCCATAAAATTTGAAACGCAACTACAGACATCAAGGAGAAACTTCATGCTAAAAGAATTCAAAGAATTCATCATGCGCGGCAACGTGCTCGACCTCGCCGTCGGCGTTATCATTGGCGGTGCATTTGGAAAAATTGTCGGTTCGCTCGTCAACGACATCATCATGCCCGCCATCGGCTTGCTCATGGGCGGAGTCAACTTTAGCGAGTTGACCATTGCTGAAGTCATCAAGTACGGCGCATTCATCCAAACCATCGTTGACTTCCTTATCGTTGCCTTCGTCATCTTCCTCATTATCAAATCTGCCAACAGCATGAAGAAGGCTCCCGCGCCCGCCGACCCCACCACCAAGGAATGCCCGCATTGCATCAGTACTATTTCCATTAAAGCTACACGCTGCCCAAACTGCACTTCAGAGTTGAAGGCGTAACACCTTAATTGACCGTCGACCACAGACCGCAGACGGTGACCGTGGTCGGCAATCTGAATATTCACCCAAATGCTCCGATAAGGGTTAAGTCCCTGTCGGAGCATTTATAATGTCACCACAATGAACTTAGACTTCATCAACAAACTCAACCCTCAGCAGCGCAGTGCAGTCACAGCGGCAGATGGACCTGTTTTGGTCATCGCAGGTCCCGGGTCCGGAAAGACGCGTGTGTTAACTCAGCGTATCGCCTACCTCATTGCCAACGAAGGCGTCCGCCCGTGGCAGATCCTCGCAGTCACCTTTACGAATAAAGCCGCCAAAGAAATGGACGAGCGTGTCAAATCCATTTTGAACGAGCAAGCGACCGAAGGCATGATGCTCGGAACGTTCCACTCCATCTGTGCGCGGATCCTACGGCGCGAGTCGGAGCATCTGCCGGTTGCACAGAATTTCGTCATCTTTGATTCGGATGACCAGCAAAGCCTGACCAAGTCCATTATTCGCGAGATGAATTTAAATGAAAAGTTATATCGCGCGCAGAGTGTGCATGCTTCGATCTCGCGCGCCAAGAATGAATTGATCCTGCCAGATGATTATCCGATCAACACCTACCGCGACGAAGTGGTGAAACGCGTTTACACCGAATATCAAAAACGACTGATCGCCAGCAACGCCGTGGACTTTGATGACATCCTCGTCTACACCGCCCAGTTGATGGAAAACAACCCAGCCGTGCGCGACAAATACGCCCAGCGTTTTCGTCACGTGCTTGTGGACGAATTTCAAGACACAAACCTTGCACAATACGCACTAGTGAAACATCTTGCTTCGCATCATAAAAATATTTTTTGTGTCGGTGACCCCGATCAATCGGTGTATGGCTGGCGCGGCGCGGACTATCGCAACGTGCGCCGACTTGAGCAAGACTTCCCCGACGCGCAAACGATTTTGCTTGAGCAAAATTATCGCTCGCATCAAAATATTTTAGATGTTGCCATGGGCGTGATCGACCGCGCCAGCAATCGCAAAAAGAAACGCCTGTTCAGTGACCGCGGCGCAGGCGAAAAAGTTTTCTTCTACGAAGCGCGTGACGATTACGGCGAAGCTTCTTTTGTTGTAGATACCATCGCCCAACTCGTTGCTTCTGGTGATTTCGAGCCAAAAGATTGCGCGGTGATGTATCGCACCAATTCCATGTCACGTTTGCTCGAAGAAGCGTTTTTACAGGCGCGCCTTCCTTATAAGCTCGTCGGCGCACAACGCTTTTACGGACGCCGCGAAGTCAAGGACATGATCGCCTTCCTGCGCCTCGCCCACAACCCTGCCGACGAAGCCGCCCTCGCGCGCATCATCAACGTCCCTCCGCGTGGCATTGGCGAGAAGACCCTGACGACATTACATTTAGTGGCAAGGCAGAACAACACCAATGCAGGTTCGGTTCTGCTCAACCTGTCTCACGGTGCAGAATCGAATTTTTATAAAGCATTCACCGGTCGCGCCGCGTTGCCGCTCGCGGACTTTGGCGGCATGTTCGCCAACTGGCACGCACTATCAAAGACCGCCACCGTTGCCGAACTCTTCGACCGCATCGTCATCGACATCAATTACAAAGCCCATATCGTTGAAGATGACTCAGAAGAAAGCCTCGACCGTTGGGAGAACGTGCAAGAGTTGAAACGCCTTGCGCTCGAGTATTCCACTCGCTCGATCGATGAGTTCCTTGAAAACGTCGCACTCATCGCCGACCAAGATACGCTCACCGATGCCAACGCCCCCACCCTGCTCACGCTTCATGCCGCCAAGGGTCTTGAATACGGTGCGGTTTTCATCGTCGGTCTCGACGATGGCATCATTCCGCACAGTCGTTCCTTCGACGAGCCCGAACAAATGGAAGAAGAGCGTCGCCTCTTTTATGTCGGCATCACGCGTGCCAAAGATCGCCTTTATCTGTTGCGCGCCATTCAACGCGGCGGGCGCGGCATGGCAGAAGAAACTTTCCCCTCACGCTTCATGGATGACATCCCCCACGACTTGCTAGTCGGGCGCACCCGCACGGGACGCTCAATGCGCGGCGCACCGACCGACATCAAATGGTCGCTTTCCCCTTCGGGGACGCAGCCGACTCCGACCCATCTGCTCCTGTCATCCAAGCCTTATACAAAGCCGGGACTCGCGTCCGCCACCCAATGTGGGGCGATGGCATCGTGCTTAACTCACATATTCAAGACGGCGATGAGATCATCGATGTGGTCTTTGAATCCGTTGGCATCAAACGTCTCGCCGCAAGTTTGGCAAATTTGAAAATCATTTAATCCGTCATTGCGAGGGCGGTGCTCTTCCGCCCGAAGCAATCTCATGACACAATCATGAGATTGCTTCGTCGCAAAGAACAAGAGCGCTCCCCGCAATGACGAAGACGAAGGAGAACTCCCATGCAATACGTAAACCTCGGCAAAACTGGATTGAAAGTCTCACGTCTGTGCCTTGGCATGATGACCTATGGCTCAAAAACTTGGCGCGAATGGGTGTTGACGGAAGAAGAAGCCAAGCCTTTTGTAAAGAAAGCCCTAGATGCAGGTATTAACTTCTTTGACACTGCCGATGTGTATTCGATTGGGGAAAGCGAACGCATCACTGGCAATCTCATGCGGCACTTTGGGGTGAATCGTCAAAACGTGATCATTGCCACCAAAGTCAATGGAGAGTTGAGCAAAGATATCAACGACCGTGGACTCTCGCGTAAGCACATCATGGATGGCATCGATAATTCGCTCAAGCGCCTGCAAATGGATTACGTGGACTTGTACCAGATCCATCGTTGGGATTATGAAACTCCCATTGAAGAGACGATGGAAGCCTTGAATGATGTTGTCCGCGCGGGGAAAGCAAGATATATCGGCGCATCATCCATGTTTGTGAGGCAGTTCATGAAGGCACAGCACATAGCCGAGTTGAACGGCTGGACGAAGTTTGTGTCCATGCAGAATCACTACAACCTTGTATACCGCGAAGAAGAACGTGAAATGATTCCTTTGTGTGTGGAAACCGGCGTGGGTCTCATTCCGTGGAGCCCAATGGCACGCGGGTTCTTTGCCCGCAACAGCAAAAGTGGAAACGAAACCACACGCTACAAGACCGATGGCTTCTTTAAAGAACTCTATGGTCGCGAAGATGACTTCCTGGTAGCGAACCGCGCGGAAGAAATAGCCAAAGAACGCGGCATGACCTCGTCACAGGTTGCGTTGGCTTGGGTGTTATCCAAGCCTTATATCGCCTCCCCCATTATCGGGTCCAGCAAGGAGGCGCATTTGGATCAAGCCATTGCGGCACTTGATATCAAACTTACTGAAGATGAGATCAAACGTCTGGAAGAACAATATCAGCCCCATCCGGTGCTGGGGCATTCCTGATGTATTTCAAAGCTTTATATTTTTTCTATAAAATTTACTGCTTCATCTTCCGCCCGATCCGTTTTGGGGTGCGGATCTTAATGCTGCAAGACGAGAAGGTCTGGTTGATCCGACATACGTATCTGCCCGGTTGGTTCATGCCGGGCGGCGGACTCAAAAAATGGGAAACGTTGGATCAGGCCGTGCGGCGTGAAGCCCGTGAAGAGACCGGCGCAGAATTGGGTGAGATCTCTTTAATCGGAACATTCTCAAGTTTCATTCAATGGAAAACCGACCACACCACGGTTTTTCTCTGCCGGGATTTTAAGATCGTTGGCAAATCGGATGGAGAAATTGCCGAGATCCGTCAATTTGCGCTGGATGCACTGCCTGAAAACATGTTCCCATCTCACCGCCGGTTATTGGAGGCATTTCGGAACGGAATGGATCGTTCAAATTTTGGAGAGTGGTAGGCTTTCTTGGGGAGCTTGAAAATGCAAGGGGTATAATATGAAAAATCCAACACGAAATGGAAATCGTAACCATGAGCCGTGAATCAATCAAGATCGTCATTCCCATGGCGGGCTGGGGAACCCGAATGCGCCCGCATACCTGGAGCAAACCCAAGCCACTCGTCAGTGTGGCTGGCAAAACATCACTTGAACATGTGATGGATATGTTCAAAACCCTGCCGGATCCGGACAATGCGGAGTTTATCTTCATTGTTGGTCCCTATCTCGGTGAATTGCAGGTGCCTGCTTTCATTAAAGAAAATTATCCCAACCTCAAAGCTCACTATGTTGTCCAGCATGAAATGAAGGGACAATCTCATGCGCTATGGCTTTCGCGGGAATACCTCAAAGGTCCGATGATCATGTGCTTCTCAGACACGTTGATGGAAACGGATTTCTCCTTCCTCGCCAAGGAAGAAGCTGATGGCGTGGCATGGGTGATGCCCGTGGAAGACCCGCGCCGTTTTGGGGTGGCGGAAGAAGGTGCAGACGGTTGGGTAACACGCTTCATTGAAAAGCCTCAAAGCCTGGACAACAACCTTGTGGTGGTTGGGTGTTATTACTTTAAAGACTCGGCACAATTGCTTACTGCAATCGACGAGCAGATGAAACGCGGCGTGATGCTCAAGAACGAGTATTTCATGACCGATGCCATTTCCATCATGATCGAAGGCGGCGCAAAAGTGCGTACGCAACGCATCAGCACCTGGTTGGATACCGGTACCATCGAAGCGACATTGGATACGAACAAGATCCTGCTTGAAAAGTTCGGTTCGCACACTGGCAAGTTCGAAGGCTCGAATGTTGAGATCGTTGAACCAGTTGCCATTCACGCCAGCGCCAAGATCAGCAATTCCAAGATCGGTCCGTTCGCTTCGATCGGAGCGAACTGCACGATCGAGAATGCCCAGATCTCAGAATCCATCGTCGAAGCAGATTGTGAGATCAAGGACGCGGCATTGAATCGCTCTTTGATCGGCAAACAAGCCAGGGTTAAAGGCAGAGGCGATGGTCACGTCATGCAGGTGAATATTGGGGATACGAGTTCGATCACTCTGTGAGTTGGCATGGAAGTGGTTGAGTGTCGTTCAGACCCTTTGGGTCGCACAGAATATGCGGAACGCCCGCTTTCGCTGGTTTGGGAAGGGCGCAGATACGAGATCGTTGAGATCTTCTCGCGCTGGCATGGACCCGGTGAAAAAGGTTTTTACGTCACGACCGTGAACGGTCTGGCTTTCGAGTTGACATACCAGGAGCTATCAAACGACTGGCATGTACAACTTATTTAATTTTGTCGCTTTTGGCGGCTGAGCGCAGGAGGCGCGATGCAGGATAATCAGGCGGTACAAAGACTTTCACAACGTGTGGCAGGGTTGAAACCCAGCGGCATTCGGCGCTTCTTCGATATCGCCGCAACGATGAAAGATGTGATCTCACTGGGCATCGGCGAACCGGATTTCACCACACCCAAACCGATCCTCGATGCGGGCATCCGTTCGCTTCAAAATGGTGAAACCCACTACACCTCGAATGCCGGAAAGATGGAACTACGCGAAGGTGTTGTTGAAAATTTGCAAAAGCTATATGGTGTGAAGTATGACCCCGTACACGAGGTGATCGCCACGGTAGGTGTTTCAGAGGCGTTGTACCTTACGTTCACGGCAGTGCTCGAGCCGGGCGATGAGGTCATCATTCCCACTCCATGTTTTGTTGCCTACCAAGCCGAAGTGATCCTGGCGGGTGGTGTGCCGGTGGAAATTCCGGCACGCATTGAAAACAACTTCACCATTGACCCGGATGACATCCGCAAGGCAGTCACACCGCGTACGAAGGTTATTTTCATTGGTTATCCTTCCAACCCAACAGGGGCTGTCGCTCCACGTGAAGTGATGCTGGAGATCGGCAAGATCGCCGAAGAATTCAACCTGCTGATCGTCTCCGATGAAATTTATGACCGTCTCGTTTATGACTTTGAACATGTCTGCTTCCCAGCTTTGAGTGACAGCTTGAAAGAGCGCACGATTCTGTTGGGCGGTTTTTCCAAAGACTACGCCATGACCGGCTGGCGCATTGGGTATGCCTGCGCCCCGGAAGATCTGATGAAGGGTTTGCTGCGCGTCCATCAGTACACCATCATGTCGGCACCAACGACGGCTCAAGACGCCGCCATTGAAGCCCTAAAGACCGGCGAATCCTATGTAAAAGACATGGTAGCGGAATATGACCGCCGCCGCCGCTTGCTGGTAGATGGACTGAACCGCCTCGGGCTGACGACCTTTGAGCCGAAGGGCGCCTTCTACACCTTCCCCAATATCCGCGCCTCCGGAATGGATGACGAGGAATTTGCCGAAGCCTTGTTGCGAGAGGAGAGTGTTGCTGTGGTGCCAGGCAACGCTTTTGGACCGGGCGGTGAAGGATTTGTCCGCGCTTGTTACGCAACTTCGTACGAAAAGATCGAAGAAGCCCTGCGTCGCATGGAACGATTCATGAGCAGGCACGGATAGTTTGCAAGATAAAGTAAAGGCAAAAAAGTGGGCAGGCGTTGAACCTGCCCACTTTTTTTGCCTTTTTACAAAATAGGGATTGCACTTCAGCACCGGATAATTATCTATATCGCAAGTTTAGACAAACAGCAGTCAATAAGGTGCTTTTAGTCATTGTGAATACAAAAGAGGGTTTGCTATAAACAATGTAGTTCCACTTCCATTACATACAACAGAATACATCAAGGAGCCCTATCATGTTTGATTCATTATCTCCTCTTGTACGTTCCATTCTAAATGCAATATTGATCGGGACTGGCGGCTTTTTGGTCGCCTTTTTGGTATCCAAACTTTCGTCTCTGCTGCTCTCACGCATGACAGGCAAAGCTTGGGGAAGATTCATTGGCAATCTATTGGCGCTCGGTATCGTCATCGGAACTCTCACATGGATGCTCAATGTAGCCGGTGCAGCTGCCGTCGTCGTCATCCTTGCAACCGCACTGACAGGCGCGCTTTCCCTCGGTTCCGAAAACATCGCTTCTGACCTCGTCACTGGTGTAAAACTATTCGCCACCCGCCTCTTCCAGATCGGAGATAACGTCTCCATTGCAGACCAGGAAGGCGAAGTATTGGAGATCACGCTTACTTACATCGTCTTATTGAACGAAGATGGAGACCGTATCATCATCCGCAATTCAGATGTAGTGGCAGGGACAATCATCAATTACTCGAAGCGCACCGAGCACAAGATCGAAGTCCAAATTTCCATCCCTGTAAGTCAGGATCTTGAAAAAGTTACCGCAGCCATTCTTGAAGGTCTCAAAGGTTTTTCAACAATAACAGAAGATACTCACAAACCGGGTGTCATTTGCGAAACCGTTAGCGAAGGCAGAATGAACCTGCTCGTTTATGCGTTCATAACGGATCAGCCCGATTACAACGCTGAGAAAACGCGACTCATGGTGGCTACCCTGCGGGCACTAAAACAAAACAACATCGACCTGAGCGACTAAACAGGCAAAGCCATGTCAACCAGGGAAAGCAAAAAAAAACGGCGTCATCGACTTTCGCGGATGCTTTTCATCCTCATTTGGACAACCATCCTCATCGCAACCGATGTTCTGGGAACTGTTCCCAACAATCCCATATCCTCCCAGATGCGTGAGGCTTTTTCAATTGTATTGCCCGCGAAGTTCACAACCGGGCTTAATAAAGAACTGGCGGGATATGAACTCCCTACGCTTCCTCCACCACCGGTAGCTGAGCAGGCGAACTTTGACATTTTCTCAGCCCTGGCTTCTGCTCCTTTAATAGAAACTCCCCCGGTTGTAAAAGCCATATCCGCCCCGGCAACATCCACAAGTGTAGCTACCTCAGTACCCACAGTTTTTATTACTCCAACGCCTTACGCACCTCCGGCAGTTGAACCTCACCTTGCAAGGACATGGATGTTATTTTTCGATTCGAATGCAGAAACGTTTACCGTGGAAAAGCAGGGCGAAGATTATGTGATCACCGACATCACCAGCGACTTCGGTCCCGCCGAGTTGATCTCTCAAGCATGGGATGGAGAAAAACTGACCTGGGTATATGATGTCAATGGAGAGGTAGCCACAGTAGAAACAGCGAAAATAGATATCTGTGGGTGCGGCGATCTGGCGTACCGTCTCGACGCGTCGATGAACATCGTCAACTCGGCAAGCGGCGAAACCACGGCTATGGATATTTTGCTATATCCAATAGCGGAAAAAGTCCCCAACCCTGATTATTCGGGAAATTGGTATCAGATTCTTAATCACGGCGAAGGAAACATCTACATCACCATCGAGAAATTGGGCGATGTCTATATCGTCCCTTCAGCAACAAGTGACTTTGGAGATGTAAATATCTTCTCCCAATCATGGGATGGAAGCAGCTTAAGTTTAACCTACAGCATCGGAGCCAACTTGATCACGACGATAAAGACGGTTGGTGTTGACAAAGACGGTATTCTGCTGATGGAAACATTCAGAGAAGACTACGATCAGCCTTACACCCTTGGCTGGCTTAAACAGACCCCATAGAAGCACCCTTGCCCTCTGGATAAAATGGCGCATGTACAAATAGTGCGTCGTTAAATCTTTACGGTTTTCGCACGGAGAAACACATGAAGCACAAATCATTCTTCATCGCAATAATTTTTGTAATTACATTATTCCTTGTCTCTTGTGCACCATCGGCTCCATCATCTACTGAAACACCGCCAGCCGCAGACACCCCTTCCCCCACCGAAACTCCTACCCCGACAACCATTCCACTCTCCCCCACGCCTCAAATGCTATTCAATGTGCTCGATTATTCTGATTGCTTTGCTCCCGAGGATGGAGACGGATATACAACTTTTATAGAAAATGAAGCCCTCAACATTGTTGTCAGCGGAGGAGTCTTCAGTCCATGCGAAGGGCACGAATTCTCCGATTTCACCTTTGAAACCGACGCCACTTTAACCGACGCATCCACTGTTGATGCTCAGTATTCCATAATGTTCCGTTTCAATCACCAAAATTGGGAAAGTTATCAATACTACGAGCTGGCAGTATGGGGAGATGAAGCAGCAATTGCCTACGCCGATACCCGCAGTAATGATATGTGGACTCCCTTGCAAGGCTGGGTAACGATCCCGCAGTTAAATGAGATTGGTCAGCCCAATCACCTGAAAGTGGTTGCTGTTGGAGGGAAGATCGCAGCCTTCGTCAACACCTATCTCATTGGCTATATTCAAGATGATAGCCTCGCTTCCGGGCTGGTGGCTTTTACCCTTTCCAATCAAGGACCCGCCAGTGTAGAACAGCACATCATTTTTGAGAATATGAAAATACAGATCGCTCAGCCATAAAACAAAGCGGGCGGAAATTTATCCACCCGCGATCTTAACTTTATACCCCAGCTTAGTTAACACCTCCGCCATGCGCTGACGGTGTTCGCCCTGAATTTCGATCAAGCCATCCTTCACTGTTCCGCCTGTACCGCACTCCTGCTTCAATATTTTGGCAAGCGCTTTCAGGTCATCGTCTGTGAGAACAAGGTTCTTCACTACAGAAACCACTTTCCCGCCGCGCCCTCCCGACTCACGATGCAAGTAAGCCGTTTGTTGTTGCGGCGGCAGGGATCGAGCGTGAGATGTGTTTTGTTCTTTCTTGCGAAGGTCTCCATCCGAAGAGGACCAGACAGTTTTATTGTTAGTCATGGGGCTATTATAGCGACAAAACTCGATATACTTTACGTATGAAACCGTTCACTATTGAAGAAGATTACCTTGGCGAATTCATGGATCCGGTCAACTATGATTTAGAAGTCGGCGGCGAAAATCCATCCCATCGATTCTACGCTGACCTGGCTAAGCAGATTAGAGGGAATGTACTGGAGGTTGCCTGCGGGACAGGGCTGGTGGCGATCCCGCTTGCACTACAGGGAATTCCCCTGACCGGCATGGACATCGTCCCCGCCATGCTGACGCATGCACAAAAAAAATCAGAAGCGTTGAATTTATCGATCCGTTGGTTTCAAGGCGATGCCAGGAATTTCAACTTGAACGAGCAATTCAACTTCATTTACATGACAGGCAACGCCTTTCAAGCATTCCTAAACAATGCCGACCAACGAGATTTATTACAAAACATCCGCAAGCACCTCGCAATAGGCGGTGTCTTCGCTTTCGAAACTCGCAACCCCAACTGGGAAGAATGTTCCACCGACTTGAATGAAACCGAATGGATGACCTATACCAACGACAAGGGATACTCCGTCCGCATTACAGAAACGCGGGTATACGACCACGTTGCACAGGTGTTGGTATACAATTTATATCGGCGCTGGAAAGAAGAGAATAGAGGTAAAGAACGAGCAACGCGCATCGCCATTCGATACACATTCCCGCAAGAATTGAATGCCCTGCTTGAGCGAAACGAATTTCAGATTTTGCATCAATATGGTAATTGGGACAAAAGCCCGCTGACCAAGGATAGCCCTATTATTATTTCGGTTTGTAAATTGGTATGAATATGCAAGTTGACTTGCGAATCACCTACTTCACATAAAATATCATCATTTCTCAGCTTCCCCGAAGTCTATGCTTTTCAGGCGGTTGATCAAGTTACAAGCTATAGACACCCACAATGGACGATAGATCGCTGACCGCGGTTCATCGTCCATTGTTGCGCTTCTACCAAGTTAGGGTGCTACATCTAAGTTTGAGATGAACTGACATCTGTTGGCAACGCATCCGGCAATTCATCTTCCAAATTGCGGATGCGCGGGTTGAGGTACACAAACACACTGACAATAATACCGACCAGACCCGAAAGGATAAACATCAAACCAATTCCGCGGCCCGCGCCTGTGCCCAGAATCTGCCCAACGAACGTATTTGCCAAGGCACCGCCATCCTTAAGCAGCGGTTCAAAGAATTTATCCGCAAGTGGACCAGCGGTAATGAAAGCAAGCGGCATCATGGATTGAGTGATCGCTGAACGCACAGCAAATGAACGCCCTTGGATCTCCTGCGGGATCTTTGTTTGAAACACGACCTGGCTGTTTCCGCTTGCCAATGGAACAGAGAACATCAGCAAAAAGATCCCTGCACCGATCAAGAATGGATTGGGCTGCAAACCTGCAATGACAAACCCGGTCACACCGAGAAGAATAAAGCCAATCGCAGCCGGAATGCGCTTCCTGGCACCGCCCCAGGCACTCATGATGATACTGCCAACCAACATCCCTACTCCCATCACTGTTTGGATCATTCCAAGGACGTCCGCAGTGAAACGGCTTAAGACCATCGGGATAAGCAGAACAGCCGACCAATTTAGCAGGAAGTTAACCATCGCATAGTAAATAAGAAGCCCAAACAAACCTTGTCGTTCACGCAGGTAGTTCCAGCCAAAAACAATATCCTGCCAGACATTTTTGTCTTTGTGCTCTTGAGTCTGTTCCGGTTGCGGAATACGGACGAATAACAACGCCCCCACTGCAAAGAAGAAGGTCACAAAGTCGATCATAATGATGCCGCTGAAACCAATGGCAACGAATAAAATCCCCGCAAGAACAGGTGTGATCACTGTACTGAGCGCCTCACGCATCTGGATCATGCCATTGGCACTACCAAGCTTTTCCTTGGGGACAATGGTGGAAATGGATGCGGAAAATGCAGGTTCTTGAAAGGCAGCAAAGACCGACTCTAGCATGGCGATCACATAAATATGCCAAAGCTGTAAATTCCCGGCGCCTAATAACAAAAAGATGATCAGGGTTAAAAGGGCATTGAGCGTATCAGCAGCGATCATAATGAAGCGCCGGTTGAACCGGTCAGCTATTGAACCCGCGACGGGCAGCAATAAGACACGCGGAATAGTGCCAAGCAGAACAGTGATCGCAAAAGGCGTGGCTTGCCTGGTCTTGTCATAGATCCACACAGCCAGGGCAAAATTTGTCAACCCTGAGCCGAGCATGGAGATCAATTGTCCGCTCCAAATAACAAAAAAGGTCTTCATGTCACGCGGCATTTCTACAGGAGTGTTTTTTACAGATAAAGAGTTCATTTCTTTTTACCTTTCTTACTCGCCTTGTCAAAATAAAAGCTCGGATAAAACGCCACAGTTAAAGCATAAGTCTGGTCATTAGTCTTGGAAAGCGAATCCGCCTCTTCAAACTCCTGAATAAGTTTCACAAATCGTTCTTGAAATTCTTCGATCCTTGTTTCGGAAACATTACTAACAACGCGGTTGATGATGATGCGGCGGGGCTTTTCCTCTACCCCGTGATCAAGTTGAAATTGCCGCGCCTGCAAACTGCGCATCAAGTCTTCACGAGTGGCATCAATGGTGGAAGCAAGCAGGATATTGATTGACTCGTTATCGCCGCCTTTTGAGAACTTGAATAAAGCCGGGTCCACATCCAAACTATCTGCAGCAGACTGGTACGTCTTCTCAAGCATGTTGGCGACCATGCGAGTGGCAGCCACTTCGATCAGTCCCAATTTTTCAAGAGCGCCAAAATGATAATAAAGTTTGCTGGGTGCCAGCCCCAGCTTCTCCGCCACCTGTTTGACGGTGAGTGCCTGCCCTTCGAGTAGTTCCATGATCTGCACCCGCAACGGGTCGGCAATGGCTCGTAATGTTTCCAAATCAGAGATATGAAAGCGTTTCTTATCAGCATTTTTAGTCATCGAGAGTTTTTCCTTTATCATTAAAATATTTTTTAACGATAAACATGATTTTATAATATTTATCAACAATGTCAAGAGCCAATCTGGCATCACAAGCCCACCCAACCCCCAAAAGTGGGAGGTTGGCGGTATCATAGCCCTTGCAGGACTGGCATATCTCATTATTTCAGGAGTTTTCAGATGCAGGCTTTAGGAATTGACATTGGCGGTTCAGGAATCAAAGGCGCACCCGTCGATATCAAGACAGGTAAATTATTGGCGGACCGGATCCGCATCAAGACGCCCGAAGGAGCAAAACCCAAACCCATGGCGGCTGTGGTGGCAGAGATCGCCCAAGCTTTCAAATGGAAAGGGCGTATCGGCGTGGGCTTCCCCGCCCCCATCAAACAAGGCATCGTCATGATGGCGGCAAATGTTTCACAAAAATGGGTCGGCATCAATGCTGATGAATTGCTCAGCTCAACAACGGGATGCGCCTGCCGGGTTGGCAATGATGCGGATGTTGCAGGCATGGCAGAGATGGAATTTGGTGCAGGCAAAGGTCAAATGGGAACGGTCATCATGATCACCCTCGGCACAGGAATCGGCTCCGCAATCTATTTCAACGGACATCTATTGCCCAATACTGAATTTGGTCACCTGCAAATGGATGGCAAGGACGCCGAACATCGCGCCTCGGCAGCAGCACGAGTACGCGACAGCCTTTCGTGGAAAAAATATGCGAAACGTTTAAATAAATATCTTAACGAAATGGAAAAGCTTTTCTGGCCCGACCTTTTCATCGTCGGAGGCGGTATCAGTAAGGATCACGAAAAATTCCTACCCCTGCTGGAACTCAATGCGAAGATCGTGCCTGCGCAATTTCAGAACGAGGCGGGCATTGTTGGCGCGGCGCTTTTCTCTCAAAAGAGATAAAAAATAAGACCCCGAATAAATTCGGGGTCTTATTTTTTACTGCGCCTTTACAACGCTGAACTTTTCTTTGCCGATGCGATAATTACCGCTATGTTTTAGTACTTGGTCGACCACATCCTCTGGAACATCCACAAATGAGATCTTATCTTCAATGCGGATCTTTCCAATGACATTGCCAGGGATGTTGGCATGGAAGGCGATCTGTCCAACGATGTCATTCGGGCGGATGCTGTGCGCCTTGCCTTTATTGACCTTCAAGCGGATCATGCCTTCTTCATGGGTGCGGCTCCCCTTTACCCGCGACTTGTCACCAAAACGCCCGGGCTTTTCATTACGCCCAAACGATTCGCGCTTTGCCCCTCGCGATGGACCACCACGAGAGAAATCGCGTTCGCGGCGATCATCCCGCACTTCGGAGATTTCAGCGATCGGGCGTTGTTTCTCGTCACCGCGAGAGATCTTAATGGCAGCCGCAGCGATGTTCATCACATCGTGACCACCATCGATCAATTCCTGCACAATTTCGAGTTCACGCTTGTAACGTCCGCGACCCAGCCAGATGCGCAGTTTTTCCACCACCTGCGCCTCGCGGTGCTTGGTGATGTCTTCGGCAGTGGGCAGTTCCATTTGTTTGACTTGCTGTTTGGTGAGCGCTTCCACTTCGCGCATGCGGCGTCTCTCTTTGGGTGAAAGCAGGGTGATCGCAACGCCGGTCTTGCCTGCGCGACCGGTACGACCAATACGATGGACATACACTTCGGCATCGTCGGGCAGGTGATAGTTGAAGACGTGGGAGATATCATCGATGTCCAAACCGCGCGCGGCAACATCGGTAGCAACGAGGACTTTCAATTGATTCGAACGAAAACGTCCAAGGACGCGTTCGCGGGCGTTCTGATCCAAGTCACCGTGAATGGCTTCAGCGGGAATGCCGCGGACGACGAGTTCATTGGCGAGCGAGCTGGTTTCTGCACGGGTGCGGGCAAAAACCAGGGCACTGTGAATGGGTTCGATTTCAAAGAGACGAGTGAGCGCGTTCGTCTTGTGATTCTCGTTGACGAGATAGTAGCGTTGTTCAATGGCTGCAGCGGTGAGTGTGCTTCGTTTAACGGCGACCGTTTGCGGGTCCCGCATGAAGCGATCTGCCAGTTTGCGAATCCGCGCGGGCATGGTGGCGCTGAACATGGCTGTCTGACGCTCCGAAGGAGTCGTTGTAAGGATCTTTTCAACTTCTTCAACGAAACCCATATTGAGCATTTCATCGGCTTCATCAAGGACGACGGTCTTGATCTCGCTGAGGTTGAGGACTTTGCGTTCGAGCAGGTCGTTCAAACGTCCGGGCGTACCGACGACGATGTCGACGCCGCGATGCAGATTATTGATCTGCGGACCATACGGCTGCCCGCCATAAACGGCAAGCACACGCACATGCAAATGTTTGCCATACTCGGTCATCGAGTCGGCGACCTGCAAGGCGAGTTCGCGGGTAGGCGCGAGCACCAATGCCTGTGGATTCTTTTGTTTTACAAAATTATTGAGGATGGGGAGAGCAAAGGCAGCGGTTTTGCCTGTGCCGGTTTGGGCTTGCCCGACCACGTCTACACCGGTGAGCATGAGGGGGATCATGCCAGATTGGATAGGGGTCGGCTCGGAATAGCCGAGTTCGGTAATAGCCTGCATGATCTCAGCACGCAGGTTGAGCGAAGAAAAATCGGTAGTCATTCAGTTGTCCTTTTTGTCGAGATTGCTTCGGGCAATGAACAAGATCACCCTTGCAATGACGAGATAATTAGGGATGTTCTGATGACTCTACCAACTACTTCTTGCCAACAAGGTCTGCTTTTGCAAACAGATCCGCCCAACAAAAAAGCCCGAGAAAGTTATTCGGGCTTACGTTCAATCAGAGTGATCAAAACAATTCCCAGAAATACAGCGGGCGTGAGTGTACCACAGAATCTGAATGGTGAATTTATTCCAATGTTTCCATGCTATGCAGGAACCAATAGCCGCCGTTATTAGAGCAATATACACGATAAAGGCGTTTCTTCTCGATGGTACTCATGAGCGTATCAGTGACCGAGAATTTAATGCTGTCCATTTGGAGAATGTAGGAAACCCGATGAGAGGAGCTATTTCCACGACGATTAAGACCCATGCTGGACTCGTATACATCAGCCCGCGCTTCGATAACTTGGATTTGAGGAAGCGGCTGCTCTTCGAGCGGTGTGCCCATTGACTTGTACATATCTACCGAGGATTGGTACGAGCGCGGGGCAATAACAAATACGAACAAGGCGGCAAAGATACACATCCCTGCCATTACGGGCAAAAAGAGACTACCCAACATATTTTGGAACATGTCGATCACGCCGAGAAAATAAAGCACAACAACAAAAAATAACAACCCGCTCCCAAATACCAATGAAATCAACCAGCCCTTATTTTCGTATTTTCCGTGGTTTTGCTGGATATAGTCGCGCGACTCTCTGGCGCGATCCAACTGAGTTTTGGAGTATTGTCCCTTGCGGTTGGCTTCGAGGTCTTCGGCGGTAAAGTAACGAGTTTGCTGTAAAGCGTAGTTGTGTTCGTCAATAGAACCCATAAAGTTTCTCCGTTTCTTATTTGTGAAGGAGTGCCCCTCACTAAAAGGTATTTTACGAATTCATGTTCGTATGGGTATCCCCCATCATGGGCACTAGACTGTCATCAAGATGATGGCGATCAACGCAAAAACGACTCCGATCCACTGATTGCGGTTGAGACGTTCTTTGAGGAAGATCCAAGCAAGAATAACGGTTGCGCCGGGAAAAAGCGCACTAAGCACGGATGCTACATCCAAGCGCCCGGCTTGCCCGGCAAGGATAAAGAAAAAGTTGCCGCCAAGATCGAGAATACCGTTGACTGAGATGATGGGCAAAGATGAAAGCTCGAGCTTCCAATCGGCACGAGTAACCAGCAAATAGGTAACAATAAGGGTCATGCCACCGGTACGAGAAAAGACCATATGCCAAACTGAGCCACCATCTCGGGTGGCTTGGTGCATGAAAACAAAGTAAAAGCCGAATCCAATGCCTGCAAGCAGTGGCAGTTTCAAGTCGGAAAGATGCGAGAGGATATCCGTCACGCCGCCTTCACTTTGAGAGACCAGCCACACTGCGAGCAAGGCGAAGCCAAATCCGATCAGGGTTGTGAAATCGGGCAGTCCTTCGGTGAAGACTCCAACAGCGACGGGCATGGCTGCCGCCAACAAGGCTGAAACAGGTGCAGCAATACTCATCATTCCGACAGCCATGGCATGGTACAACAGCATTAAACCGACAGTACCAAGCATACCTGCCGCCAGCGCAAAGAGGCGGGCTCGCATGTCTGGAAAAGGCTCGTCAATAAATGCAAGCACACTAAAGAGGAAAATGACACCAATGACCTCGGCATAAAAAACGGAACGATACGCCCCCACTTTGCGAGCCGCGAGCCCGCCTGTAAAATCACCCGCGCCCCAACTGAGCGCGGAGAGTAGACCAAAAACGATTGAAGCCAATATAAATCTCCTTCCAACGTGAGCGCGATTATACCTTTTGATCAGTTCAGGAAAGTTCAAATAACAGGACATCATCCCCCGAAGAGGTGATTGCTGTAACTCCCTTTAAAGATAAACTTTCATAAAAATAAAAAGGACTAACCTTGATTTCCGATCCTTCTTCAAAATGCCCAGAGTGCGGAAAAGATCTTGTTTTGCAAGAACGCTTTTGCCCATATTGCGGCGCTGAACTTAATGCCGGAATGGATAAAAACCAAGCTCTTGCTCTCAAGTTTTTCGAAAAAGCCCAATTCAATTACAACCAGAATAGAAAACTTCAAAGTGCTCTCGCCGATTGCGAGCTTGCACTCGAACATGACCCAACCTTTGCAGAAGCTCATAATTTGCGAGGTCTTATTCTCGACGCCTTAGATCTGAGCGACGAAGCCATCATCGAATATCGCGAAGCAATTCGCCTTAATCCCTATTTTGAAGAAGCCCAAGCCAATTTAAAAGACGCGGAGAGCGAACAAATAACATCCGGCTATGGGATAAGCCCCTCGATCCAGGATTCTGAACAAGGCGGTGAATTGCGCCGCCTGCTCATTACTGGCGGTGTAGGCTTGATCCTTCTTCTTCTAATGGTGGGAGGATATTATGTTGTAAATCGTTTTTTGCTCCCAATCTTTGGTCCAACCACGGAACTTGTTTTTGTTCCAGATGTTCCCGAAAGTACCACCGTTTCAAAAAACGACCTTGAAGATGCAGCCAACATTCTTACAGAACGCAGTAAATTATTAGGATATTCCCAAATAACCTTCAGGGCTTCGAGTAATGGCGCGATCGTTGCCAATATCCCTGCCACGATAAATGGTTCGGAACTAGCCAGCCAGATCGGTCAGGTCGGACTATTGGAATTTGTGGATTTTGGTAACGAACAAGTCATGGTGGGGCAGGAAGTGCGAACAGACATCGAGAATCCCTACATGGTTCAGGTTGAGGGAAAGACCTGGCACACGGTCATATCGAATGATGCCATTGTCTCAGCAGATGCGGTTAAGCCAGCCGATTCCTACCAGGTCTTCTTCACACTAAACGAAGAAGGTAAACAGGTCTTTGCCTTCCACACGGCAAAACACATCGGCAAATATCTGGGGATCGTGTTTGATAAGGTCGTCATTTCCAACCCGATCATTCAACAGGCGATCACAAAGGGCGAAGGGGTCATTTCTGGAAACTTTAACCAGGAAACAGCGCAACAATTGGCAGCTGTTATAAATACAAAACCGTTGCCGTTTGAAGTAAAACTTGTCGAAAAATAAGCTTATATTTCACCTGGCTCAATGCCACTACATATAGTACTTTCGGCTAATTGCACAAAAAAGTATATCCCTGTAGAATATAAATATCTTTATTGGTAATTTATTGGTAGGAGAGAGTTGACGAGGTCGCCTTCAGAGGGCGACCTCGTCGTTTTAATTCTCTAATACTTTTCTAACTTCCCTCCCCTTGACCAAAACTTAACTCAGGCATAAAGTTAAGCCCGCTTAACTAAAAAGAAGGCTTAACTATGACTTCCCCTATTCAATTGAAACAAACCCTGCACACATGGATGGATGTGTTCATGCACCGCTCCATGCGGAGTTGGACACAGTTCGCAAAAACCACCGGGCTTTCGATGCCGCAATTCAGCATCCTGATGCAATTGCATCACAAAGGACCTTGCGGCATGTCAGAGATCAGTGAGCGCTTCGATATCACCGCAGCAGCGGCGAGTCAACTCACTGAGAAACTCGTGCAGGGTGGCTACATCGAACGTACCGAAGACCCCAATGACCGCCGGGCTAAATCCATTCAACTTACGCCGAAAGGCAAAGACTTGGTTGAAGCCGGTATGACCGAGCGCTACCGCTGGATGGACGAGTTGATCTCCAAACTTTCGGTGGAAGATAAGCCCAAAGTGGTCGAGGCGCTCAAGGTCTTGACCGAGGCGGCGAAGCAGTTGGAAGAAAAGGCATAAAGTTTCGCCACCTTCCATAAATTTTCTACACATTCTTTTGTTATACATATCGTGCTGATCTCGATATAAGGAGTCTTAATCCCATATGATGAAATTAATGAAATTCGTAAAACCATATCGGTGGATGTTATTGTTTGCGATCGCTTTGATCTTTGCGCAAGCAAACCTCGACCTTGCCCTGCCCGATTATCTTTCGCGCATTGTCAACACCGGTATTCAACAAGGCGGCGTGGAAGATTCCATGCCCGAAGCCATTCGCGCCAGTGAGATGGATAAGGTCGTCATCTTTATGAACGCGCAGGATAAGGAAGACGTCCTCGCCTCGTACACGCTGATAGATTCTTCTTCCTCCGATTACGAGACCTACCTCGAAAAGTATCCTGCTCTCGCTGACGAACCGGTCTATGTAATGAACGAGGTCACGCAGACCGAGCTCGACCGTCTCAACCCTGTCATGGCAAAAGCCTTGTTGACCGTTTCTGGTATTGAAACGGCGCTGGAAGACCCCGAAGCTGCTGCCCAAATGAGTGGAGCCTTCGGCGGTTTTGATCCCAGCCAATTACCCCCCGGCATGGATGTGTTCACAATTCTAGGGAAACTGCCCGCTGAACAACTTTCCAAGATCACTGATTCAGTGGATGAAAAATTCTCGGCGCTTGGCGACACCATGATCGTGCAGGCTGGGGTGAACGTCGTCCGTGACGAATATAAAGCCCTCGGCATGGATACGGAACAGATCCAGAACAACTACATCCTCACCGCTGGTGCATGGATGATCGGGTTGACCTTGCTCTCCGGCGTGGCAACCATCATTGTTGGGTATCTTTCTGCAAAGATCGCCGCGGGCATGGCACGCGACATCCGCCGCGATGTATTCCAGCATGTCGAGAGCTTCTCCAGCACTGAGTTCGATAAATTCTCGACGGCTTCCCTCATCACCCGCACCACCAACGATGTGACCCAGATCCAAATGGTCAGCATGATGATGATCCGTATGATGTTCTATGCCCCGCTCATGGGTGTAGGCGGCATCATCAAAGTCATCAGCAATGAATCACCGCTGGCATGGATCATCGGTGTGGCTGTTTTGATGTTGGTCAGCCTCATCGCTGTCGTCTTCTCGCTCTCGCTGCCCAAGTTCAAGATCATTCAAAAACTGACCGACCGCATCAACCTCGTTGCCCGCGAAAACCTGACCGGTATGATGGTCGTCCGCGCTTTTACGATGGAAAACTTCGAAGAGAAACGCTTCGACGTTGCCAACAAAGACCTGACCTCCGTCAGCTTATTCATCAACCGCGTGATGGTGGTGATGATGCCGTTGATGATGCTCATCATGAACGTGATGCTTTTGGGTGTGATCTGGTTCGGCGCACGCGAAGTTGCCGCCTCGAACATGCAGGTCGGTGACATGATGGCATTCATGCAGTATTCGATGCAGATCGTGATGTCCTTCCTGATGCTCTCGATGATGTTCATCATGATCCCGCGTGCTTCTGTTTCTGCGGACCGCATTCACGAAGTGCTGAGCACTGAACCTCACATTCACGACTCGCAAACAGCCAAGAAATTCCCCGAACCCTTCAAGGGCGAGGTTGAATTCCGCAATGTCTCATTCCGCTACCCGGGTGGTGATATTGACGCGATACAAAACATCAGTTTTGTAGCAAAGCCCGGGCAGACCACTGCCTTTATCGGGTCGACCGGAGCCGGAAAGTCCACCATCGTCAATCTCATCCCGCGCTTCTACGAAGTCTCGGATGGTTCCATCTTCATCGACGGCGTCGACATCCGCGATGTGACTCAACATGATCTGCGCGAAAAGATCGGCTACGTACCGCAAAAGTCCGCGCTGTTCTCGGGCACTATCGAAAGCAACATGCTGTACGTCGATAAGAACGCCACAAAAGACATGTTTGATTCTGCCATTGAAATTGCGCAAGCAAGAGAGTTCGTGAACGAAAAGCCAGAAGGCATGGCAACCGAGATCGCCCAAGGCGGCACGAACGTCTCTGGTGGACAGAAACAGCGTCTCTCCATTGCCCGTGCTATCGTCAAGAAACCACCGGTCTACATCCTCGATGATAGCTTCTCGGCGCTTGACTTCAAAACCGACTCGGCTTTACGCCGCGCCTTCAAGGAAAAATCAAAAGACAGTACGCTGCTGATCGTCACCCAGCGTGTCTCGACCATCAAAAATGCCGAACAGATCATTGTGCTCGATGACGGCAAGATCGTTGGCAAAGGAACACATAACGAACTTATGGAAACCTGTGAAACCTACAAAGAGATCGCCCTCTCACAGTTGAACATGGAGGAATTAGCATGATGATGCAGCGTCCTGGTCAACAACAGCAAGGTCCACGCATGGGTGGACCCATGGGCGGACCCATGATGGGCGCCCCCGGTGCCAAAGCCCGCGACTTCAAAGGTACGATGAAGAAACTCATCCAATATCTGGGCGAGTATCGCGGACTCATCATTATCGTTTTTGTCTTTGCGATATTCTCCACCGCCGCCAGCATTGCTGGTCCGAAAATTCTCGGCAACGCTACGACGAAACTCTTCGAAGGTGTGATGGCGGAATTGAACGGCACGGGCGAAATTGACTTTGCCTACATTGGGCGCATCGCTCTCATAACGTTGGGCTTGTATCTCGTCTCCGCGCTTTTTGCCTACATCCAAGGCTGGATCATGGCAAACGTTTCGACCGATATCGCCTACCGCTTCCGCCGCGACCTCTCCGAGAAGATGAACCGCATGCCGTTGCGCTACTTCGACGGCACGACTCACGGTGAGGTGCTCTCGCGCATCACCAACGATGTGGATACGCTCAACCAGACCCTTAGCCAAAGCCTGACCCAGATCATCACTTCGCTGGTGACGGTAATCGGTGTGCTGGGAATGATGCTCTCCATTAGTTGGCAGATGACTCTGGTTGCCATCGTGGTCATTCCGCTTTCGATGGTGACTGTGATGCTCATCGTCAAACAGTCACAAAAGTTCTTTACCCAACAACAAGAATATCTCGGTCATGTGAACGGGCATGTGGAAGAGATGTACAGCGGTCACATCGTGATGAAAGCGTTCAACGGTGAAGCCGAAAGCATCCACAAGTTCGACCAGTCGAACAATACGTTGTACGACTCGGCTTGGAAGTCTCAATTCCTCTCCGGCTTGATGATGCCGATCATGATGTTCATTGGTAACCTCGGTTATGTGGCAGTTGCCATCCTCGGCGGATATCTCGCCATTCGCAATACAATCACCGTCGGTGACATCCAAGCCTTCATTCAATACATGCGCTCGTTCACCCAGCCCATCACCCAGTTGGCAAACATCTCGAACGTGTTACAGCAAACTGCCGCTGCTGCAGAACGCGTCTTTGAGTTTCTTGATGAAAAAGAGGAAGTGGAAGAAACCACCTCCCCCATCAAACTCGAAAGCGTGCAAGGTCACGTTGAGTTCAAGGATGTCCACTTCGGCTACGACCCGGCGAAGCCGGTCATCAACGACTTCTCAGCGGAGGCAGAGCCCGGGCACAAGATCGCGATCGTCGGTCCGACCGGAGCCGGAAAGACCACCATGGTCAAGCTGCTGATGCGCTTCTATGACGTGGACAGCGGAAGAATCCTGATCGACGGTCAAGACATCCGCGACTTTACCCGCAAAGACCTGCGTAAGATGTTCGGCATGGTGCTGCAAGATACGTGGCTCTACAATGGCACCATCATGGAAAACATCCGCTATGGGCGGCCCGAAGCCACGGATGAAGAAGTGATCGCTGCGGCGCAAATGGCACATGTTGACCATTTCGTCCATACCTTGCCGGATGGTTACAACATGGTCTTAAACGAAGAGACCACCAACATCTCGCAGGGACAGATGCAGTTGCTGACCATCGCACGTGCTTTCCTTGCAGACCCGAAAATCCTCATCCTCGATGAAGCGACAAGCTCGGTTGACACCCGCACCGAAGTGCTCATTCAACGAGCCATGACCAGCTTGATGAAGAACCGTACTTCGTTCGTGATCGCCCATCGCCTCTCCACCATCCGCGATGCAGACTTGATCCTCGTGATGAATCACGGTGATATCGTGGAACAAGGCTCGCACAAGGAACTACTGGCAAAGTTCGGTTTCTATCACGAGTTGTATATGAGCCAGTTCAAAAAGAAGGAAGACGAAACCATTGTGGCGTAACGGACGATAGACGATTGACCGCAGACGATAAACGGCAGACCGCCGTCAATCGTCTGCGGTCTGCCATCAGAACCAGTGATACACTCAAAAACTATGACCGAAACAACTCAGACTCCCCCCGAAGATAAACTCGACTTCAAACGCATTCTACCCATTCTCGTCATCGTACTTGTAGACTTGATGGGACTTTCCATCATCATTCCGTTACTTCCTCTCTATGCTGCCCGCTTCGGTGCGGAACCGATACTGGTCGGCATTCTACAAGCTGCTTATCCGCTGATGCAGTTCCTCGGCGCACCGATCCTGGGCAGGCTTTCCGATCGTTTTGGGCGCAAGCCAGTTTTGATCGCCAGCCAGATCGGTACCTTGATCGGGTTCATCATGCTTGGTTTTGCCAACAGCCTGTTGCTCTTGTTCATCTCCCGCATCATTGACGGTCTCTCCGGGGCGAACATCTCCACCGCTCAAGCCGCCATTGCAGACAGCACCAATGAAAAGACGCGTACTCAAGGGCTTGGCTTGGTCGGCGCGGCATTCGGCGTTGGCTTTGTGCTCGGACCCGTGCTCGCATTCATTGTCCTCGCCTCCACCGGGCAGAACTATCAAGCCGTAGCCTGGACAGCCGCTTTGTTCTCATTCGCCTCCATCTTGTTGACCACATTCTGGTTCAAAGAGACTGTAACAGATGCCGCCGATCCCGAAGCCTCACGCAAGCGCCGTCCGTTCTCCTTTGGCGCTTTACGCGAAGCCATGGCACACCGCCCGACCATTTGGTTCCTGGTTATTGTGATGTTCTTCTATCAAGTAGCTTTCGGCGGCTACGAACAGCTCTTCTCCTTGTTTACCCTCAACCAACTCGGCATGGATGCGCGCGATACCTCCGGGTTGTTCATGCTGGCTGGTATCCTGATCATCGTCATTCAAGGCGGGCTGATCGGCAGATGGTCCAAGAAAAAAGGCGACCGTTGGCTGGCATTGATGGGCATTGGCGCACTCGCCATTGGCTTGATCGGCACGGCGTTGACCCCTGCCATCCCTGTGCCATGGTACGAAAAAGCTCGCGTGTTGGAAAGCCTTGCCGGGCAGGGTGAGTTCCGTGTATCGATCCAAAGTATCAACGTCAACTTACCGGATGAAACCTCACGAGGCTGGTTCGGGATCGTTTGGCTAATGATCGCCAGCATCCCGGCAGCTTTGGGCGGCGGGACGCTTCAACCTGCAGTGAACTCGCTGATCACTAAAGCATCAGATAAAAGTGAAGTTGGCGGCATGCTCGGCTTATCTTCTGCGGCGTATAGTGCGGCAAACGCAATCGCGCCGCTCTTTTATGGTGCGTTGTTTCAATGGTTTGGTCCGCCCGTGCCGTTCTTTGTTGGCGGTGCGATCCTTTTGATCTTGTTCATCGTTGCCCCAAGAGTGATTAAGAACCCTGCATAAAAACTACCTACAAAAAACGACCTCGTTCAGTTCAGAACGAGGTCGTTTTCTATTCCAAGAACTATGGGCGTCCAGGTCTGCCGCCCCCGCCGCCGCCGGGGCGTCCGCCGCCTGCGCCGCTGAAATCTGGACGGCTGCCGAGAGATGATTCAAAACCATTCACGTTCTCCCGTCCGCGGTTGATCTCGCCGCGTGCAAACTGCTGGTTGATCTCATCAAACTTGCCAGCGAACTGAGAGACATCTGGTCCGATCACATCCGCGCCGCCAAATTGTTGGAAGCCCGCCTGCGCGTTCTTGCCAAGTTGGGCAAGGATGAGCAATTCATCACGGCTGAGTTTATTATCACTCAGGGCACCTTTGGCTGTGTCCAGAAAGGAAAAGGCACTCTGCAATGCGGTCAATTTATCCGTAGGAATGCTATCCGGCTGGATCTGTGATATCTGATTCAAACGTCCCTGCTGGTCAGCTTGCAAGACCGAGATCATATCCTGAGCATTTGCCTTCAACTCCTGCGCATTGGTCTGGGCTGTCTGTGCGGCAGTTTCGAGCTGGGCAATGGACTCTTCTGCAAGGGCAAGTCCTTGTTCCAAAGTGGAGCTGATCTGCTGAAGCGACTGGTCGATGGAGCTGAGCGTATCGTTCATCTGGTTAAGTTCTGCTTCAATGGCGTTCAATTCGGCGATCATTTCATAAGCAAGGTCAGAATACAGGTCATAGTATTCAGCGATCAGGTCTTCGGCATATTCCACGTAATAATCGGCATAGTAATAATATTCGTATACATATGCCACTTCCTCGGTCGTGACAGCGTCATCTTCAGTTACATAGTAGACATTGCTGGTCGTCTGTTCTGTGGCGGCAATGGCTTCCGCAACAGCCTGATCGATCAGTGCAGCAAGTTCTTCTTCAGTAAGTGTGACATACTCCACCGTCGGTCCGGGAGTGGGTGTGGCGGGCATGGCAGTCAACGAATTTGAGTTGACGGTGGCTTGTGCAAGAGCTTGCGACATCTGCGTCTGAACAATAGCGGTATTGATCGCATCTTCTTCAACAACAGGCGCAGCGCCCATTGTGCATGCAGCAAGCAGGCTGGCAACAACAAAAGAGAGTAAAACTGTTCGAAGTGTGGGTTTCATTTTGGGTTCCTCCAATCAATTAATCGTTAATTCATCATACAGCGCGGCGCGAAACAATCGTCTTTACATTTTTGTCCGGGCGTAAGGTGACACTGGGTTTTGGGTGGGCAAGTTCCACCTGTACGGGCGAGATCTTCCAACGGCGGGCAATCATTGCCAGCACCGCAATAGCTTCGGTCATGGCAAAGTGTTCGCCGATACAGACACGACTGCCGCCGCCAAATGGGAAGTAACTGTAACGGGGGGGTGAATGCACATCGAGGTCGAACCAGCGCTCGGGGCGGAATTGAAGCGGAGCGTCATAGAAGCGCGAGTCGTGGTGGGTCACCCATTGACTCATGATGACCGTCGAACCAGCAGGGATGTGTTGTCCGCCGATCTCGCAATCATGTACGGCTTCGCGTCCCATCGCCCATGCAGGCGGGCGCATACGCAACGTCTCTTTAACAACCGCCCGGGTATATGTCAGGTTTTGAATATCTTCCGGTTTCGGAAAGCGATCACCGAGAACAGAATCCACCTCGGCTTGCAGGATGGACATCGCCATTGGGTGATGTGCGAGCATATCCCAGCACCATGCCAACAACAGCGCGGTGGTCTCATGTCCTGCCAACAGGAAGGTCAGTGCATGCGCATGGATCTGCTCATCAGTAAATTGACCGTGGTTATTCTCTTTAAGGATATTGACCAATGCGCGTTTGGTATGTTCAGACTGTGGATTCCTGAGCAGCGCTTCGGTGACTTCGCTCAAGTCTGCTTTGGCTTCTTTGAAACTTGGGAACAGGCTGCGAGCGGATTCTGGCAGGGGCATTTGCGCCAATGGGAAAAGGCGAACAAGCGTCTTCATTGAATCGCTCACACGTTCAACAACCCCTTCGGGCGCACTACCGAAGAATGACCACAATGCAATATTCAACGTCAACCGCATCATCTCATCAGACATATCCACCTGTTCCCCACTCTTCCACCGCGAAATGCGCCCATGCGTATTTTCATTCATCAACGGAAGATACTCTTCCATTTTGTGACGATGAAAGGCAGGTTGAAGTGTGCGCCGTTGTGCCAGGTGTTCATCCCCTTCGCTGGTGAGTAGACCCTCGCCCAAAATGACGCGCGCCCTCTGCAAGCTGGGACCTTTCACAAAGTTATCCGCCTGCTTAACCAGAACTTCTTCAACAAATGACGGGTGGCTCAGCAAAAAGAGATCGCGCTTGCGCAGTTTAATGCGGGCAATATCGCCTTGTTCGTTCGCAAGGTCGGTCAGCGCATTGAGCGGATTGCGAAAGATCTTCCACAGAAACTCGAAAGTGGATGTTCGATAAACGGGTTGTTCGAGAACTAGATTTGTTTCCATTGGTTATCGGTTTCCTTTACCAGTGCTGAGGCGGGGACGGGGAAGCCGTCCAGCCAGAAAAGTGAAAAGGCGTAGAAAACTGCTTGAGATGTGCGCATGCCCTCCCCTACGGGTAGTTACCAGGATCAGGTGCAGCTTTGTTGGGCAGTTTTGCTTACCTAATTCTTTAGTAGATCGATATACTCTTTTCCAAAATAGTGGCTAAGTAGTATGGAGAAATGCTTCGTGTCATTCAATATTTGCTCGCGCCGTTGTCCGTTTTCAACAGTTATTATTTTTTTGCTGTTTAGCATGACGCGTGTTTGAGGAGAAATAAGGCGGGAACAGATATAGTCTTTAGTAAATTTGGATTCTGAAGATGTCCACTTGAATTGGCATATTTCACTAAACTCCATACCCATACGCGGTTTCAGTGAAAACTCATATTGAGGCATGTCAAAACCGTTTGCGTTGCGCTGTAATAAAGTAAAAACATCATCTTTATTTTCAATGCGATATGTATTATTGCCCTGAACTTGGTAATCAAGGTCATCGAGACAGATGGGGAGATGAAACCATTTAGCATTGCCAACATCTGCAAGAAAGCGCTTGTGAAGGGTGACCAAGATTATGGGGTGATCGAATTCGGGTCCACTCGCACCATCTTCCCCAATAATAGAAGCCGACAGCAAGTTGGCTTGAAATCCCAACTCGGATAGCAGCTTGGCAAAGAGAATATTTAATTCGTAACAATATCCGCCGCGATGGTTCAAAACAATTTTCTGAAAAAGGCTTGATTCATCCAGGTTAAAAGGTATTCCAGAAAGAATATCGAAGTTTTCGTAGGGAACATTTATCAGATGTGCCAAATGCAATCTTTCTAAATTTTCAATTGTAGGAGTGAGAATTCCTGCCAACTTTATTCTTTTTAGATATAAATCAATATTAAACATAATTGTCCTGAAAATACTTACAAGGCTGGTTCTTGACTGCCTAACTTCTTAATTACACATAATCAATACACAAACTGAAAAGCAACACTACCGCGATCTATATTATCCATTGGGGGAATGCTGGAAAAAAGCAAATCCGAACGTGCGTAGTTGACTGTGAAGCTGCTCACACCGGTAGTATCACTCGTTCGATCACCGGTTGTATAAATGCCCACACTTTCTGTTGACCAGACTCTTATAAAAACCAAGTATTCTGTCTGGGCAGCAAGCTTCATTTGAGCGCTCAAATACCGTTCAGAAAACGAAGGATTGCTCTGGTCTTCAGCATCTACCCACCCAGTTTGAGAAGCAAGGACTTGCCCATGTTGGTCGATCAATTGAACAATGTACCCGCAGCTTCCATTGCAATAGTTGATCTGAGGATAAATGGATCTTATTGTGATATCTTCTTGAAGAGTAAAGGTGGTTAAACTCTCAAATTCCACATATGTCATATTGTCGGCAGCGTCTACACCACGTCCAGTGTCAAATAAAATTTGACGAGCAGATGTAGTTTTTTGGCAAGCACCAAGTACAAGTATTATGCTTGTCAAAACAAACATATAAACTCTTGGGTTTATTTTGTTTTTTTTCAATATATTGGATCTCCTTTGACTGTGTTTCCAGGAAGTCTTTCAACTCCTTGATCAATAAGTCAAAGGATACTTTCCCCGCTCAAAAAAGTCTGCCCGCAAAGGTGGGGAACTTTTCCCCCTATTTGGTGGGTAGAATAAAAAAACACAGGGGTTTTCTTCGTGAAAGCTCGTGTGCTTTGTGGAATTCAAATCACAATTCTTCCGGCAGAACCACTCCATAGCGCACAGCCATCAGCGCCGCTTGCGTTCTATCGTTCACCCCCAACTTCACAAACAGATCGCTGACATAACCTTTCACCGTCATCTCGGTCAGTGATAGCTCGCCAGCTATTTCTTTATTACTCTTCCCCTTCGCCAACAATTTCAAAATGCCGCGCTCGCGCTCGGTTAATGAAGCAAATGGGTCATCAGGCATGGGCGCACGCGCCATCAGACGCTTTGCAATATCAGGGTGCAATTGCGGTTTGCCTTGCGCCGCTCCGCGAATGGCGATGACCAAATCATCGCCGCTCATTTCCTTTAACAAGAATCCGCTTGCCCCGGCACGCAACGCCGCATAGACATGCGCATCATCAGTGAAGGTCGTCAAAATCAAAATTGGCAGGTCAGGGTATTCAGGGCGGATCTGCTTCAACGCATCCACACCAGTCATCTCGGGCATTTGCAAGTCCATCAACACCACATCGGGCTTATGTTTTTTTATCAACGCCAAGGCACCTGCGCCATTCTGTGCCTCCCCCACCACACGCATATCTTTCTCAGCATCGATCGTAAATGTCAAACCACGGCGGACCACTTGATGATCATCGGCAATGATTATTTTCAGCATACTCACCTCACAGGAATCCGAAAACTCTATTTTCGGGCATGTCCTGAAGTAAAACTTCAGGACTCCGATACGGGCAGAGGAATTTTATAACTCAACATCGTGCCGCGCCCAATTTCAGAATCGATCATCAACTCGCCGCCCAACGCCAGCACACGTTCGCGCATTCCGCGCAAACCATAATGCCCCGCAGGCATGGCATGTACATCAAAGCCAGTGCCATCATCTCTCACACCCACATACAAAAAAGTGTCAACGCTCACATGCACGTTCACACTCCGCCCGCCGCTATGCTTCACCACATTATGCAGCGCCTCACGCAACACCCAGGCTGCTTCACTTGCAATATTCTTTTGGACAATGACCACCTGCGGCACCTCCAGCGTTATCGACAATAATGCCCCGCCTTCGGGTCCGCTTCGGTTAGAAAACGCCTCGCACTCCGCCCGAACAGATTCAGCAAAATCGACCTTTTCCTCGCCGGAAGCGTTGCGCAGTTGGTCGAGCATCAGCCGCATCTCTTTGAGCGTATCACTTGCCAGACTCTCCAACTCTGCCAGCTTCTCTCTAAAATCATCCGGCGCAGACTTTTTCAATCCGCGCGCCATCAGATGCAGACCAAACATCTGCTGCGTGACCGAGTCGTGCAGATCCCGCGCAATGCGCTGACGCTCTTCATACGCCGCAATCGCCTTTTGGTCTGTGATGGCTTGCTCGGTTTGTTCCTTTACCCGTGATTCAAGGTTCCGATTTAACTCATACAGCGACTCGTATGCATTAGCATATGCCAGCGCCAAAGCCGCCTGCCCAGCCAGCGCGTTGAGGCGTCTTACCTCATCCGCATCATAGTGCGGACCCGCGCGGCGCGGACCCAGCCAGTAGCCGCCAACGGTGACGCTCCCCGCCACGAGACGTATATTCCAGGCGGGTACAGCATGGGGCGGCGGAACGTCTGGTTCGGGAAACAACTTTAGTGCCCCCCACTCTGCACCGATCTGGCTTGGAAAGACTTCGCTGAGCAGATGCATGATCTCATCCCGTCGATTGGCACGGGCAAGCAGGTATTGCATAGACTGAACAGCCGATTCAAATTTAAGCCGGTCTGGGTAGAGGATCTTATCCAACCAGGTCTGAATGAGTTTGCGGGTTGGGTCGAAGAGAACGGCAGCAACAAATAAGCTAATGATCGGAGCAAGCGGTCGTGAAGTCAGTGAATCGGCAAAGAGGGAGGTCAGGCTGGTAGTGAGAGACAAGTATAGCGTCAGAAGAAGAAGCGAGGCAGAGCCATAGACCAGAGTCCGCCTGAGGGCGCGGTCAATGCCAAAGAGGTCGTGCCGCAATACAGCGTAGGCAATTCCAAATGGAACGATGAGTTGAAAGATAAGCAACAGGTTGTAGGAGAAGATATTCAAACCCAATGCCAGAGTAAGCGGACGGATCCACAGCGGCACTTCGGCGAGAAACATGCTCATGCCAACGATGCGGGCGCGCTGAGCATCGACCAGATGTTCCGGGTTGAGATCGCGGGCAGAGACTAGCAGGTTTCGAATAAAAAAGATGATGACAAAGGTAAACCAGCCAAAACAAAGAGTTGCCAACAAGACCCGCTGCCAGGCAACCCGGCTGATAAATAAAAGGAAAAGCAGAAGAGCTGAAAAGCCGTATCCGGCAATCACGGTATGAAGTGAAGCGCCTGTATGGCGCGGAAATCGAACACTGACATGCAGCGCCATCGGCAGCAAAATGGAAGCCTGCACCAACCGAACGATAATGTACGGGTCTAAAAATGTGACCAGGAAATTACCGGGGTGAATAACAGGCAGGTCATTGACTTCAAATGGAACACTGAGAAAGAAAGCAAAGAAGATCGAAAAACAGGAAATGAGGGTATGGCTGGACTGCGGGCGCAGTACCGCTGGAATCAACCCGGTTCCAAGCATCAAAATTGAGACTACAAATGAAAAAGGGGTTACCGCCTGACGCATGGGTATGCCGCTTTGAGCAGCAGCCCAGCCAAATAGAATGACGTTAAAAACAAAAACGATTAGGATCGGCAGGAATAATGCAGTGTTCTTTCTCATACCGAAAATGCCGGGGTCATTTATTCAGGAGGTCGAGTAGTTTTGGGGTATCAGAAATGATCACATCTGCACCGAATTTTTGCAGCTCTGGCTCTTCACCAAAACCGCACAGGACACCCACGGTTTGCGTACCTGCCGCCTTACCCGCACGGATGTCCACGGTGGTATCGCCGATCATCAGGCAGTTTTCAGGAGCGACGTTCATTTTCTTTGCAGCCAACAACACCGGGTCGGGGTAGGGTTTGGTATGAGTTGCCGACAAACCAGTGATGACAACATCGAAATATTTCACAAGATCGAATTGCTCAAGAAACCGCATGGTCCCTTTTTCGTCGCGTGCGCTGACGACTGCCATGGGATAGCGTCCGTGCAGTTGTTTGAGCATCTCATCCACACCGGGGACAAGCAGAAAGGTCTTTTCGGTATGTGTTCGGTGGCGCGAAAGCCAGTTGATGACAGCGATCATTTCATCATCAAGATGAAGCGTATCGGCAAGACCAAGCAAGGCATTTCCGGGTGCTTCGACCCACATCACAAAGCGCCGCGCTGCATGGTCGGGATCCTTGAAAAGAAAGCGCGGAAAAAATTTCGCCATTTTCCGGGCATATAGGTCATCGGTATCGCTGAGCGTTCCATCCACGTCGAAACATAGCGCTTTAATTTTAGAAATATTAAGGGGCATGGATTAATTGTACCAAAGGGACTATACTTATATAGACCTTAGCATGACCGAAGACCAAAATCGTTCCCTTCTCGAATTACTTGTAAAAGTCAGCCGTGAAGTTGCCACCGCGCTAGACCTTCGGACGGTGCTACAACGGGTTCTTTACGCCTGCCTTCAACACGTCGGCGGGGAACGCGGCAGCATCATCGTGATGGATGATCTCGGCAAAGCCGTGGATGCCACCATCGTATACGGCAAGCAATTCCACGATCACACCACACAACAGTTACGCGATACGGTCGAGCGGGGTCTGGCGGGCTGGGTGGTGCAAAACCGAAAAGCCGTCCTCGTACCTGATACCAGTCGTGATGAACGCTGGCTGCGGCGCGAAGACGATGCCGTGGAAAAGAGCGGAGCCAAGTCTGCGATCTGTGTGCCATTGCTGGCACGCGAACGTTTTGTAGGCGTGTTGACCCTGGTTCATTCCGTCCCCAATACCTTCAATGAAGAACATCTGGAATTGGTGCAAGCCATTTCCGATCAGGCAAGTGTGGCAGTGCTCAATGCACGCCTCTACACCGAAACACAGCGCACGGCGCGAGTCATGTCGGCGTTGGCTGAAGGTGCGGCTGCCATCAACTCATCCCTTGAAATGCAGGATGTGTTGCGGCGCATCCTTAACCAGACCATGCAGGCGCTGCAAGTCGAAACCGTGGCACTGGCATTGATCGACCCAACCGGCAATGAATTGGTCTTTCAGGCGGCAGCAGGAAATAACTCCGGCAGCATTCCGGGGCTTCGTACTCCTGCCGGACAAGGTTTGACTGGAAAGGTGATCGAAGATGGGCACGGATTGGTGATCCCAGCCGTTAAACAGGATCCATCCTTCGAAAAGACCGATAAGTTGAGCGGGGTGGATATGCGCGCACTTGCCATCGCTCCGATCCAGTTGCATGGAAGTGTCATCGGGGTGTTGGAAGCGATCAACCCCATCTCCGGCGCATTCGACCCGGATGCATTGGTGGTGATGACCGGTCTGGGCAGTCTCGCAGGAACGACCATCGACAATTCGAAATTATTCGAGCAGCTGCAAAATGCTCACAGGCATTACCGCGAGCTGTTCGAAGACAGCGCCGACCCCATCCTTATTACAGATTGGGAAGGCAAGGTTTTGGAAGTGAATCGCCGTGCAGTCACGTTAAGCGGGTACACGAACACCGAACTCCATTCCTTGAGCATTGACCAGCTTCATGAAGTAAGTTGGAACAAAACCGGGTTGAACTTTGAAAACCTGAGAACCGGTGAAGCCTGCGTTTACGAATCCGGGCTGCAGCGTCAGGATGGCGGTACCGTTCCGGTGGAAGTCTACGCCCGCCGTGTAGAGTTCGACGATGCAGAATCCGTCCAATGGATATTTAGGGATATTACCGCACGCAAAGAGCTGGATGCCCTGCGCGATGACATGACTTCGATGATCTTCCACGACCTGCGCTCACCTTTGGGCAATATCGTTTCGAGCCTTGAAATGATGAGCACACTCATGCCCGAAGACGAAACGCTGAACTCGATGCTCAACATCGCCAAGAATTCGACCGGGCGCATCCAACGGTTGGTGAACTCTCTGCTCGATATCAACCGCCTCGAAGCCGGTCAACAGATCGTTGACCAGAACTCCATCGACCCGGTGGCATTGGTGCGTGAATCGATCCGCGATGTGGAGCCTTCGGTCACAGCACGCCAGCACACATTGACCAATCGCGCCAACAGCGTGTTGCCGCTTATCTGGGTGGATGTGGACATGATCTACCGTGTCTTGATCAATCTTTTGGAAAATTCGACCAAGTTCACGCCGGTCGGCGGGCGCATTGATATTGGTGCCCAGACCAGTGAAGATGGCTTGTTCGTAAAATTCTGGGTGCGCGATAATGGTCCCGGCATTCCACCAGCCGAACGAGAACGTATCTTCGAAAAATTCGCCCGCTTACGCGGCAAGAACAAACCCGGCGGGTTAGGCGTGGGGCTGGCATTTTGCCGGCTGGCAGTTCATGCCCACGGCGGTGAGATCTGGGTTGACAGTGAAGTTGGAAAAGGCACAACCTTCTGGCTGACATTGCCGGTTGCGCAAATGCAATCCGCTGGTAAACTCAAGCGCCAAACCGGACGGCTGACCTTCAAGCCAGACCGCACCCCCACCCGATAAGCACTAACCGCTCAGATCGAGCCAAAGAGCCCTGCGGCGCGGGAATTTCGAAAGGAAATTTTTTTCAAAATCATCATGCAGGAAATTACCAAGAATATCTTTATTGAAGACCAGTTCCTGGGCGTTACGCTGGGTGTGATCGTTACCCCCCGTGGGTTGATCCAGATCGACGCGCCCCCGTCGCCGGAAGACGCCCGTTCCTGGCGTGCTTCGCTCATGAATTTAGGCGGCGGCATCGACCGGTTGTTGATCAACATGGATGCCCACCCAGACCGCACCCTTGGCGCACGCGCCATGGATTGCACTGTTGCGGCTCATGAAAAGACCGCTTATATTTTCCGTACCCGCCCCAGTACCTTTAAGGCACAGGGCGAAGAGACCGGCGCCGATTGGGAATCCATTCCCGGCTTGGGCAGTGTGCGCTGGGCACCCCCCGAAATCTCATTTGTGGATCAAATGACGCTGCACTGGGGCAGTTCGCCCGTCATACTTGAACACCGCCCCGGTCCATCCGTGGGCTCCATTTGGGTCCATATGCCTGCCGAGAAAGTGCTCTTCGTAGGCGATATGGTCATGAAGAATCAGCCGCCTTTCCTCGCCGGGTCGAACCTTAAAGCCTGGCTGGAATCGCTCAACCTGCTGCTCGAACCTGAATATAAAGGGTACACGTTTATCAGCAGTCGCGGCGGCGTGGTCAATTCGAGTGCCATTAAAGCCCAGTACGATTTCCTCAAACATATTCACGATAAGTTGAATAAATCCACGACAAAAAAACCGAACCCCGCGGCTGTGGAAAAGATGGTTACTTCATTGCTCACCTGGTTCAAAGCACCCTCTGCACGCCAGAAGCAATTTGCCCAACGCCTGCGCTATGGCTTGATGCACTACAACGCGCGTCAATACCATGCCCCAACCGGTACGCCTGAAGATTGATGAATGCCCAGAAGCCAGTTCTTGAACTGAAGCGGGGCTCGGTTGTCGAAGCTACTCACCACGGCTCCATTGCAGTGGTGACAACCGATGGAACCCTGCTGCACTCTTACGGCGACCCTTACACGGTCGCCTTTTTGCGCTCATCTGCCAAGCCGTTTCAGGCTATCCCTTTTGTGGAAGCGGGCGGTGTAGAGCACTTTCACTATACCCAGCGTGAACTTTCCATCTCCTGCGCATCGCATGAGACCGCACAGATGCACCTCGATACAGTGGCTGCCATGCAGAAAAAGATCGGCATCGCAGAGAGCAACTTGCAATGCGGCCCACACCTGCCGGGTGATGTAAAAAAGTTAAAGGAAGTCATCCGACAGGAACTTCCCCTCACTGCCAACTTTAGCAATTGCTCGGGGAAGCACACCACCATGCTGGCATTCGCAAAGATGCGCGGACTTCCGCTCGAGAACTATCTCGCGCACGAACACCCCATTCAGCAGGATATCCTCAAGACTCTCGCCGACATGTGCAGCATGGACTCGAAAGATGTTCAGATCGGCACAGATGGCTGTTCTGCCCCCAACTTTGCCCTGCCGCTTTACAACTCGGCGCTTGGCATGGCACGCATCTGTGACCCGCGCCAACTCCCCTCTGCCCGTGCCGCCGCCTGCAAAAAGATCACCGACGCCATAACGGCATTCCCTGAAATGATCAGTAACTTTGGCGAATTCGATTGTGAATTGATGAAAACTGCCGGAGGCAGGATCATCACCAAGCGCGGAGCAGAAGGCTTTCAGATCATTGGCATTATGCCGGGCGTTATCCATGAACAAGGGGTGGGCATTGCCTTCAAAGTCACAGACGGCGACAAATCTTCCATGGACAACGAACTCGAAACGCACACCCGCGTCCGCCCGCCGGTGGCATTGGAAATCCTGCGTCAGCTTGGGGCATTGACCGAAGCGCAGATGCAAGCCTTGGCTGCGTTCGGACCCGAAAAAATCCTAAAAAATCTTGCCGGTCTTGTCACCGGCAAGCTCTACCCCACTTTCAAATTATGAAAAAGTCTTACTCCAGAGCGCACAGAGTTTTTCTACGTGCGCTCTGTTTATTTTGAGGTTAAATCTTCACCATGACTGATCTAAAACAACGTGCCTTGCAAATCCATGAAACTCTGCTAAAAGTCTTTGGCGAGCCCATCTGGCGCAATCCTCTGCCCGCCATTGATGAACTCGTCTCCACCATTCTTTCGCAAAACACAAATGATGTGAACCGCGACCGCGCCTTTGAAGCCTTGCGCAAACGTTTCCCCACTTGGGAGATCGTACGCGATGCAAACGAAACGGATGTGATCGACGCCATCCGCCCGGCGGGACTTGGCAATCAAAAAGGTCCGCGGATTCAGCAGGTGCTGCGCGCCATTACAAAGGAACGCGGTTCGCTCAACCTGGACTTTTTAGCGGGTCTACCGACCGAAGAAGCCCGTGCCTGGCTGACGAAGTTCAACGGCGTCGGACCGAAAACTGCTGCGATCGTCTTATGTTTCGCATTAGGCATTCCCGCCTTCCCTGTAGACACACATGTCTACCGCGTGACCGGTCGCCTCGGTCTACGCCCCGAGAGGATGACATTGGAGCAGGCACACCCGCATCTCGAAGCGGTCTTCCCGCCAGAGGCGTATTACGCTGCACACTTGAACATCATCCGCCTGGGACGTGAGGTATGTAGTGCTCGCAAGCCGCTGTGCCCGCAATGCCCGGTCAAGCATTTGTGCGATTTCAAAGAGAAAACAAAATAAAAATCCCGAAGGGATGAAATTATTTAGAAAGACATAAAACAAAATGGAACCCTGAAGAGGCGTCATAATTCTAGATTTATGACACCCCTTCGGGGTTCGTTATTTTCATCTTACCAATCTATAATCCTATCAATCCTTCGGATTTGAAGAAATGCCAAAGGTATAATTGACTAACCTATGAACCAGCCTCCTGTCAGCATCGCCTTAGAGAAACTAAATATCCCCCACCAAATCTTTCGTCATGAAACGCCGGTGGATTCGTTCGAGAAAGCCGCCAGTGACCGCGGTCAGCGCCCTTCGCAAATTGTGCGCACGATCCTCTTCCGCGTGACGGAGGATGAGTTCGCGCTCGCCCTCGTGGCAGGACCGGGGCAGATCTCGTGGAAAATTTTGCGGAAGCTGCTGGGTAAATCACGTATCACGATGGCAACCGAAGAAGAAGTGCTGGCAGTTACCGGCTATCGCATCGGGACGGTGGGTCCGTTTGGGTTGTTGAGACCAGTGCGGATGTTCATCGAAACGGGAGTCTTACAAGAAGAGGAAGTATCCATTGGGTCAGGGATGCGTGATACAGCGGTCATTATCAAGAGCGCAGACTTGAAGAAGGCTTTGGGGAATGTGGACGTTGTAGAATTGTTTGAGTGAAAATATTTCAGACGATGGACGATAGACCGTAGACCGCAGGGCATCTATCGTCCATAATCAGTAGTCTATCGTCTTCGGTCAAAAAAAATGGAGAATAACAATGAGCTATAAACAACGCGTGATCGATTTTGTTGAGATCGAATGGGCAGGATATGTTGAGCGCTTTAATCGCCTCCCTGAACTGGACGGCTCGAAGCGTGTGCGCAATCAAGGCTATGAACGCTTTCGAGACATGCTGGCACACATCCTTGCCTGGTGGGAAGATGTAATGCCGATCGTACTGGCAATTGCCGAGAACCGTGAGTTCGAAAAGAAAAAATACGATTTCGATGCCTTTAACGCGGAAGCGGTTGCAAAATATAAAGACTGGGACGAAGCCGAGTTCCTGGCTCACTTTGAGAAAACGCGTCAGAAAGCCGCAGCAGATCTGAGGTCCATGAACGAAGCGGCATTCGAAGATCGTCGCATTCAGGGACGGCTCAACGGCGTCTTCATCCATCATGCCCGCGAACATCTGGTCGCATTGAGCAAGTTCCTTACGTTGGATACGCTTGAACATGAATGGAAAGCATTACCGGCAAAATTCGATGCATCCGATAAAAAAGAAGAGTATTTGAAAAAAGAAGGTTTGTCGCGTTTTGGCGATGTGCTGGCACATGCATTTGCATGGTGGGAAGAGGGTGTGATCGCGGTACAGGGTGCGCTGAAAGACCCGGGGTTCGTGTACGATGGTCCGGCAAATACGGATGCGTACAATGCAGAAATCGTGGCAAAATATCAGGGAACCAGTGATGCCGAACTACGGACACTTTTTGAGCAGAAGCGGCTTGCATTGATCGACCTCGTGCGCGGATTACCTGAGAGCGCCTTTGAAATCCCGACCATTGAAAACTGGCTTGCCGCAGATATTGTGGAGCACTACGACGAACACACTCTATAGAAAGGTTTCACCATGGATCACATCGTATACCTTGCCCTTGGAAGCAATATAGGGAATCGCCTTTCAAATTTAAAGAACGCCATTTCGAACCTGCCGCCTCAAATGGAGGTCAAAAAGAAATCGCCGGTTTACGAAACTCCGCCCTGGGGCTATGCCGATCAGCCGCCATTTTTGAATCAGGTGGTGCTGGTAGAAACCTATATGGAGCCGGAGAATTTGCTCAGCCATTTGAAACGGCTCGAATCTGCACTTGGGCGCGAACCCAGCTTTGAGAATGGTCCGCGCGTGATCGATATCGATGTGTTGTTCTACGATGATGTGATCCTGAACACGCCGCCGCTGATCATCCCGCACCCACGTCTGCACCACCGTGGATTTGTGCTGGTGCCGCTGAATGACATTGCACCCGACCTGGTACACCCAACCCTTGGGAAAACCATCAGCGAATTGTTATTGGATGTAGACCGGCTGAACATCAACGAATATAAAGGAAAGTAGTCATTAGACGATAGACGATGGCTGATTTTCAATGGTCTATTGTCAGTCGTCTTCCGAAAGGATAGTATGCGAATCATCCGTTATCAAACTCCTGAAGGCGCCGCCACCTACGGCTGGATATTGGAAGATAAAGTTGGCGAAGTGCAAGGCAATCTTTTCGGCGAATATCGCCGCCGTGAAGCACGGACTCCTTTCAAGGAGTTGAAGCTGCTCGCGCCTTGTGAACCAAGCAAGATCGTCTGCGTGGGACGGAACTATGTGGAACACGCCAAAGAACTCGGTAATGAAGTACCGAAGATCCCGCTTATCTTCTTAAAGCCGCCCTCTTCCATTATTGCCACAGGTGAATATATTGTGCTCCCGGCACAGTCCAAGCAGGTGGAACATGAAGGTGAGTTGGTGGTGGTCATTGGCAAACGTGCAAAGAACGTCACTGCTGAGAATGCCAAGGAATATATCTTCGGCTACACCATCGGCAATGACGTCACCGCCCGTGACCTGCAAAAAACAGATGGGCAATGGACGCGCGCCAAGGGCTTCGACACCTTCTGCTCTTTCGGTCCATGGATCGATACCGACTTCGACCCATCCGATGCCGTGGTGACCTGCCGCGTCAACGGGCAGATGCGCCAGATGGCTTCTTCACGAGACATGGTCTTCAACGTCGGCACACTCGTTGCGTATATTTCATCGGTCATGACACTCGAGCCGGGTGACTTGATCTTCACGGGCACGCCCGCCGGTGTTGGTGAACTACAGAACGGTGATATTGTCGATGTAGAGATCGAGGGGCTGGGGAAGTTGAGTAATCCGGTCAAGGCTTAAGATTTAGCATCCACGAAGGACTCGAATTTTCACGAAGCGCAAGACCTTCGTGCCGATCCGTAACTTCGTGGATTTTTTATTTAAGCCTAGAACACATTGGCTGCTCTTTTTGTGGTTAAATTGAATGAAGGAGTCTTGTATGTCCACCGAACTCGAAACCTTCCTGCAAAAATATCCCGCTTACAAACAAACCCAAAAAATAGACGACCTGCGTAAAACTGACTATGCCCGACTCGACTCGGGTGAGCATGTTTATTTCGATTACACCGGTGGCGGCATTTATGCCGAGTCGCAAATCCAAAAACACTATGACCTTCTCAAACTGAATGTCTTCGGTAACCCGCATTCCTCCAACCCCACATCCCAAGCCGCCACCCACCTAGTCGAAGGTACACGCGACTACATCCTCAAATTCTTCAACGCCGACCCGGACGAATATCTCGCCATCTTCACATCCAACGCCAGCAGCGCGCTCAAACTCGTCGGCGAGAGTTACCCCTTCCCGAACGGACGCTACCTCCTCACTTTCGACAACCACAACTCCGTCAATGGGATTCGCGAATTCGCGCATGCCCGCGGCGCAGAGGTGACCTACATTCCCGTCATGCTGCCCGAGATGCGAGTCGACGCCTCACAACTGGACCTCGAACTGTCTCGCCCTTCCAAGTCTGGTCATAACCTGTTTGCTTTCCCCGCCCAATCGAACTTCTCCTCCGTCAAGCATCCCCTCGAATGGATCGAGAAAGCTCACGCCCACGGCTGGGACGTGCTGCTCGACGCGGCTGCCTACGTCCCCACCAGCAAGCTGGACCTGAGCAAGGTCAAACCTGATTTTGTGCCGATCTCCTTCTATAAAATTTTCGGCTACCCAACCGGGTTAGGTGCACTGATCGCAAGAAAATCCGCATTGGCAAAACTTCATCGTCCCTGGTTCGCAGGTGGGACGATCACCGTTGCATCCGTTCAAGGCGATAAATATTATCTCGCCGAAGGCGCACCTGCCTTTGAAGATGGCACACTTGATTATCTGAATATCCCCGCGCTTGAGATTGGACTCAGGCATATCGAGTCCATTGGCTATGAAGTCATCGGTGAACGTGTCAAAACGCTCACAGGCTGGCTGTTGGAAAATCTCACGTCCATGAAACACAGCACGGGCGAGCCGCTGGTTCGGTTGTTCGGACCCAACTCCACTGAAGGCAGAGGCGGAGCCGTCACGGTCAACTTCTACGACAAGAACGGCAAAGCCTTCGACCATCGCTTCGTTGAAAGCGAAGCCAACAAGGTCAATATCTCGCTGCGCACTGGCTGTTTCTGCAACCCCGGCGCAGGTGAAGTGGCGCTCGGCATCTCCCGCGTGGAATTGGATGTGTGCTTTACCTCGCCCGATCACAAAGACAAAATGACCATCGACGACTTCCGCCTGTGCATCGACGGTAAATCCTCCGGCGCTGTACGCATCTCGGTGGGACCGTTCACAAACTTCAACGACGTGCAAGCCTTGCTGACATTTTCGAGAGGGTTGTTGAGTTAAGGCTGTCTTGCTGAGCAATAGCGCCACGTCCCCGAAGGGGAAAGCGTCTCTACGATAATTTACGAAACCCTTCGGTCGCGAAGAGCATGCTCCCTCAGGATGACAAAAAGGCGGGTATATAAAAAAGTACTATGTTTACATCATGGCAAGCAATTCTCGTGTTCTTTACACAGGCGTGACCAACAACGTTGAACGGCGTGTTTATGAGCATAAAAATAAACTCGTCGAAGGGTTTACCACTAAGTACAATGTCAACCGTCTTGTCCATTACGAAGAAACAAATGATGTGAATGTTGCGATTGCACGTGAAAAGCAAATCAAAGGCTGGTTGCGTTCGAAGAAGATCGAGTTAATTGAGTCGGTAAATCCTCAATGGAAGGATTTAAGTTTGGACTGGTATATTTAGCAAATCTAAGCAGTGTGTCATCCTGAGCCGATAGGCGACACATGCACCACATTGCGGATGCAGTGCGGTGAGGATCTCTACCATTTTGTGCAAGACTCTTTGCCATGCCAGAGACTCGTCGCCGCAAAAGACAAGAACGCGGCTCACGCGTACCTGTCGTACGGTACAGGCAGAATGACACAATACACAAAGGAGAGACACCATGAACATCTCAAACGTCCACCTCATGTACGAATACAACTACTGGGCAAGCGGAAAGATCCTTGCCGCCGCGGCAAAAGTGACCGAAGAACAATTCCTCGCGCCGGGGGAATATCCCTTCGGCGGCTTGCGCGGGACTCTCGTCCACATTATTGATGCCGAGTATGGCTGGCGTGGCTTGTTCGAGGAAAATAAATTCGGCGACGAGATCAAACCTGAAGAATTCCCCGACCTTACTTCTCTCACCGAACGCTTTCACATGGAAGAAGAAGCCATGCGCGCCTATCTCAACGGGTTGAGCGATGAAGACATGGAAAGTCACAAAAAATATACTGCTGATAATGGCGCAGAACGTGACCGCATCTTGTGGCATTGTCTTTACCATGTGGTCAACCACGGCACACAACATCGCAGTGAAGCCGCCGCCATTCTCACCAGTTTCAACGCCTCCCCCGGCGACCTGGACTTTACCGTTTTTCTCAACAAATACCAGGCTCGTTAAAACACTCCGCCAGCATGGTGCGCAACAAAACCTGAGAGAGTATGCTTCCAGATTGATCCACCCATTCTCTGAAAAAAAAAGGAAAACACACCATGACCGATCAACCCACACGCCCCATTCGATTTGTTGTGCTCCACAAACCCGGACCCAAGTGGCAAACCGGTGTGGACTATCGCCAACAAGAAGGCGTGAACGCGCATGTGCAGCATTATTTAAAACTTCACCAGCAAGGCAAACTTCAACTTGGCGGACCTTTTCTCTTGCCGGATATCGGCGGCATGATGGTCACAACCAAAGATGTCACTCTTGAGGAGATCGAAACCTTTGCCGCCGAAGACCCTGCAGTGATCTCCGGCTTGCTTACGTACGAAATCCGCCCATGGATGACAGCCATGGAGCATGAAGGATAAAATATTTTCATGGTTAAAAAAGTTACCGGGTTTATTTTCATTGCCGCGGCTTGTTTTGCAGTCTCGTATGGAATTACATACTTTCTTTTCAATCTGAGCGAACGCCCCGCTGTCGATCAGATATTGATGCTGTTCTTTTTGACCTGTGCCCTGACCTGGATATTCTTTTTTCTGTGGATCGATGGCATTCAATTTGACCTTAAGCTGGATCTATCCTGGTTAAGTATGAATGCCTTGCGTGAAAATGCGCCGGGGATCATCCTGGCTCTGCTTTTCATGCTCGTGTATCTGTATTTCGGCACAACATTAAATAACTTTGGCGTGGGTCAGGTGGACAATCTTTTCGATGCCGATGTAGGTTCGTGGATGCGGCGCATCTCCTCACCCGACGTCAAAGAGTTCGAGATGCGCGGTCCGCATCCTTTCACTTATTTTATTTTCCAACCCTTTGGGCGCTCCCTGAACCTTTTCACACAAGACCCAACCCTCTCGGCAATCCTGTTCAATGCCATGGTGGGTGGTGCATGCGTGTTCCTGATGTGGATCTTCGTAAAACGTCAATTTGAGAGCCGGAGTTACGCCTTCCTTCTGGCAGCCCTGCTTGGATTAAGCGCCTCACACTTCTTTTTTGGCAGTGTGATCGAAACATATATCTTCTCGGCATTTGCCTTGCTGCTATTCCTTGTGATCCTCCAGAAAAAGGATCGTTCCATCTTCGCCCTGGCAGCGGGAGGTGTACTCACCTTCGGTATCACGCTCACGAATTTAATTCAGAATATTCTCAGTTTTATCGTCATCCGCCCACGTCTGAGAGATATCCTGCGTTTCACCGGATGGACGATCGCCGTCTCGCTGGCACTCACTTATTTGCATGCTTTGGCGTATCCTGCCAGTAAACTCTTCTTCCTTACACCAGATATTGAGACCGAAGAAAAGTTCTTTCTGGATATTCTCAAGATGCCCGAGTGGTTCATCATTGGGCGGCTGATGTATCTAGTGCGGACCATGCTGCTCTACAGTGTGATTGCCCCCAAAGTATTTGTCCTTACAGATGAAGTGGGCAGCACGATCCCTGAATTCCGTTTTTATAAGATCTCGATCGGCACCTTCCACCAGACCAGCTATGATGGGCTCGGGCAGATCCTCGTCATTATTTGGGCGCTGATCCTGACTGTTTCTGGAATCGTCTTCCTATGGAACTTGATCCGCACCCGCAAACTCGACCTGACCTTCTCCCTTTTGTTGTGCCTTTTATTTAATTTTTTCGTCCATGTCAACTATGGTCAGGAGCTTTTCCTCTATTCGCCCGATTGGACGTACGCCCTGATCCTTTTCATCGCCTTCGGGTTGGCACCATTCGCAAGGAATCGTTTTTTTCAGGCGGGCATGCTGGTCTTTCTGATCTTACTGGCATATAACCAATGGCAATTTATCAGTATCATTCTTGGTGCACTTGAAGCATATATCCGTTCCATAACATAAGGCTCGCATCCATGCAAACCAACCAGACCCGTTCCGCCATCAAACCAGGCATGACCGTACTCATCGTCCTAAAACAGGATCAACGCACCGGCAAGCTCACCAAAGGGATTGTCAAAGACCTGCTGACCAATTCACCCACCCATCCGCATGGCATAAAAGTTCGTCTCACAGATGGGCAAGTAGGGCGCGTTAAGGAAATTGTACAGCCTTCGTAAAGTAATTCCAGAGCATGTCATGTTATCAATACCTCATGACCACGCCCAAACTAAATTACGATCAGATCGCACCTCAATACAATCAACGCTATCCTGCTTCTCAAACATGGGAACGTGGACAGGCACTTCTTGAACTTGCCCAACAGGTGAATGCCAAAACCCTTTTGGAAGTTGGCAGCGGCACCGGCTTCTGGCTAAACCTGCTTGACCAGACAGGTGCGGCATTATACGGGTTGGATTACTCCATGGGAATGATCCAACAGGCAAAGAACCAACCTGCGCCTCTTCATCTGACCCGTGGAACGGGTACACATCTCCCGCTGCGTTCCGCCACCTTTGACCTTGTTTACTGCGTAGATGCCATCCATCACTTCGGAGATCATCACAGATTCATTGCCGAAGCGTATCGTCTGCTCAAACCGGGCGGCGCGCTGGCGATCATCGGGCATGACCCGCACCAAGGCTCCTCCAACTGGTATATTTATGATTACTTCGATACCGTTTACGATACAGACTTGCGCCGCTATCCTTCAGGTCAAGCCGTTCTCAAATGGATGGAACAGGAAGGCTTTCGCCAGATAGCTGACAAAACAGTGGAGCACATTCAAAACGTGCATATCGGCGATGCCGTGTTGAAAGACCCATTCCTCAAGCACAGTGCAACCTCACAGTTGGCACTGTTGAAGGAAGAGGAGTATCAAACCGGTTTAAATCGCATCATGGAGGCGCTCGAAAGGCAAAAAGAAGCTGATGAACGGATCATCTTTCGCTCAGACATTCACGTCAAGATGTTCCTGGGATACAAACCTTGAAGCAGCCTACGGTTTGTTGGGGTAAACTCAAGCAAGAGCATAGAGAGAAGCGAATTGCCCGGGTCTTTTAGACCGGGCAATTTTTAATTCGCATGCTATACTCGCCTCGAATTAGTCACCTAGAGGAAAATCCATGAAAAAGATCCTGTTATCGTCTGTCATCTTATTTTTAGTCTGCGCCTGCGGACCTTCCGCACCTGCCTCGCCGACTGCGGACCTGCCAGACTTGATTCCCCCGACCCCTACTCAAGTAACTCCAGACTCTACAGAAGCAAGCAATCTGCCGCTCGAGCAGACTCCGCTTGTGGCTGCCCCCACTGACCAACCCGTCACTCTAGCAACGCCGGTCTGCATCGACTCAGCACCTATGCAGGCAGATATTGACCGTGCGCTTGCATTTTCTGGTAGGTTATTTGAAACCGGCGATTGGGAACGCACCTACACGGTCACCAATGATGTTGTCCAAGTATCGTGGTATAGCGCGTTGATCCCAGCCATTGTCAATCTCGAATTACATATCTTTCCGTGCGGGTACGAAGAACCGGACTTGAACACCTTTTTTAACACGGATGGCTGGAACATCATCTTTGGAAACTATCAAAGCTATCAGTACGTGACCGAATGCCGCAACAACAATGGTCTGCGTTTGTATGAATTCATCGCCGTGGACCAAGGCGTGGAGTATAACGTCCGTTACTGGTCGGTGAATGATACGAACAATCGCATCATCACCTTCATGATCGTTTTGCCTATCCAGTCGCCAGACTTAATGGAACAGTATTCCTACAGTTTGTTCCCCGCTCTGCAAAGTTGCGAATAAATCAAATGACAACTGCCATTTGATTAAAGGAATCATTTATGACCTCCCGTTACGATATTTTGTTTCAGCCTATCCAGATCGGACCTGTGACTGCGCCGAATCGTTTCTATCAAGTGCCGCACTGCAACGGCTTTGGCTGGCGCATGCCCAAGGGACTCGCCGCCATGCGCGGTATGAAAGCAGAAGGAGGTTGGGGCGTGGTTTGTACTGAGGAAACGGAAATTCACTACACCAGCGATCTCTCGCCATTCTTCGAAGGACGCATTTGGGATGATGCCGACATTCCTTCCTTGCAGTTGATGACTGAATCCGTCCATAAACACGGCTCACTGGCTGGCATTGAATTAGCTTACAACGGACGCGACGCCTCGAACCTCTACACCCGCGCAGCTCCTTTCGACCTCGCCTCACGCGGACTGGTCGGTGGCAGCGGCTATGAACCGGGTCAATCACGCTCCGCATCAAAAGATGATCTCAAACAAATCCGTAAATGGCATCGCAATGCCGCCATCCGCGCCAAACGGGCAGGCTTCGACATCATCTACTGCTATGCCGGGCATAACTTGACGCTTGCATTTCATCTTTTATCCAAAGATAATGACCGTTCTGATGAATACGGCGGTTCGCTTGAAAACCGGGTGCGTTTCTTCCGCGAACTGATCGAAGATACCAAAGAGGCTGTTGGCGACACTTGTGCTGTGGCGGTACGTTTCGCTGTAGACGAACTCCTTGGCGCAGAAGGCATGCAACATGACGGTGAAGCACGTGACATCGTTGGTATGCTCGCCGAATTGCCCGACTTGTGGGATGTTAACATCAGTTCATGGAAGAACGATTCCATTACTTCGCGTTTTGGGAAGGAAGGTCACCAGGAAAAATATATTGCCTTCGTCAAACAACTGACCACAAAACCCGTCGTCGGCGTGGGACGTTACACTTCACCCGATAGCATGGTCTCTGCCATTGAGCGCGGCATCATGGACATGATCGGCGCGGCACGCCCCTCCATTGCCGACCCCTTCCTGCCGACCAAGATCAAGGAAGGCAGGCACGAAGATATTCGCGAGTGCATCGGCTGTAACATCTGCGTCACCGGCGATACCCGTTTCGTTCCCATTCGATGCACGCAGAATCCCACCATGGGCGAAGAGTTCCGCCGCGATTGGCATCCAGAGATCATTGCGCCCAAAAAATCAGAAGAAGAAATTCTAATCGTCGGTGCTGGACCCGCAGGGTTGGAAGCGGCTCGAGCGTTAGGTCAGCGCGGGTACAGAGTCATTCTCACCGACGCGAAGCGTGAGGCGGGCGGGCGTGTGCTGCTCGAGTCACAACTTCCAAATCTGATCGAATGGCGGCGTGTCATTGATTGGCGTCTGACACAGATTCAAAAACTCGAAAACGTTTTCTTTTATCCGTCCAGCAAAGTCTCAGTGGAAGATGCGCTCGAAGCTGGCGCGCCGCATATCATCATTGCCACCGGTTCCACCTGGAGGCGTGATGGCATGGGGCGATATCATTCGCGTCCCCTCCCTGGCAATGGCAATGTCTTCACGCCCGATGACTTGATGAGCGGAAAACTCCCCACAGGCAAAGTTCTCATCTACGACGACGACCATTACTACATGGGCGGCGTGTTGGCAGAATTACTTGCCACAAACGGATGTGAGGTCACGCTCGTTACACCTGCGCCTACCATCTCAGCATGGACTGAATACACCCTCGAACAGAGCCGAATCTACAAACGCCTCCTCAGCCTGAATGTGACTCTTCTTCCGTATCACGCTCTCGCCTCCTTCTCTCCGACAACGGCTGCCATCACACATACAATTACCAACACTGAAACATCTCTCGCCTGTGACGCCATCGTCATGGTCACAGATAGAATCCCCAACGACAGTCTGTATCACGAACTCAAGCCCGCCCTTGCGGATGGTCGGCTCAAGTCCCTGCGCCTCATCGGCGACGCTGAAGCGCCCAACATCATCGCCCAAGCCGTCTTTAGCGGTCACCTCGCTGCCAGAGAATTCGACGAAGTCATTGACCCCGATGTGGCGCCATTTAAAATAGAGAGATAGTTTTTAACTCTTCACGTTTCACTTCGCATGGTGAAGCATGAAAAGTGAAATGCGAAAGAAAACTCCATGCCTTCCCCTCTCATCCTTGTTACCGGCGCGACGGGTTACATTGCCAGCCTGCTCATCCCGCAATTGCTCGAAAAAGGCTATCGTGTTCGCACAATGGCTCGCCACCCGGAACGCCTCAAAAAACGTACATGGTACAAGCAGGTCGAAATGATCCGTGCCGATGTGATGGAACCGGAAACTCTTGCAGCCGCCATGCAAGGCGTGCAGACGGCATACTATCTCATCCACAACATGTCACGTGGACATGGGTATACCGAAGCTGAAACCCTGGCGGCTCACAACTTTTCTCAAGCCGCAGAGCAAGCGGGCGTGGAGCACATCATCTATCTTGGCGGGCTTGCCGACCCGGAGCAACACATTGCTCCGCATATGCGCTCTCGCATTGAAACTGGTGTAACCCTGCGAAAAGGCAGCGTGCCGGTGACGGAATTTCGCGCAGGGGTTATTGCGGGCTCAGGCAGTATCTCTTTTGAGATGATCCGTTTTATGACGGAGTTATTCCCGATCATCCCCGGTCCCATTTGGTTGAAGAACAAATCCCAACCGATCGCCGTTCAGAACGTCATTGACTATCTTCTAACAGCATTGACCAATTCCAATGGACGCGGCGGTGTATTCGAGATCGGGATGCGACAGGTTTTCATTTACACAGACTTGATGAAAATGTATGCCAAGGCACGTGGACTTAAGCGCGGCATGTTCCTGTTGCCCTATGTGCCGGTCTGGTTCATGGCATTTGGCATTGATCTGATGACGCCTGTGCCATATCCCATTGCGCATGCACTCGTCGGCGGGCTTTCGAGTGACAGTATGATCTTGCATGACACGGCAGAAAAAACTTTCCCTGAGGTAAAACTCATGGACTACGAATCAGCCATCACTGAAGCCATGAAGCGTTTGCATCCACTGAGAATAGAACGGGTATGGGAAGACGGCTCGAGCGGCGTCAAAGTTCTGAAACACGAGGGGTTCTTCATTGACCAGCGCGCAATGAAAGTAGACATCCATGCAGAAAAAATTTTGAATGTCGTAAAACGCTTTGATAATAATAAAGATTGGCTCTTCGCCAATTGGTTATGGAAATTACGCGGCGCACTGGAAGGAAAACAGAGCGATTTTTACGAGGTGGATTTTCAGAACGAGAACATGATTTTGTTTCACTCGAAACTACGCTCTCCCGGCAAAGGCTGGATGGAATGGCGCGTGGAAGAAGGCTTGTTGATCCAAACCGCCTATTTCGCCCCGTATGGTTTGGGCGGATTTTTATACTGGTATTTGCTCGCGCCCGTTCACACTTATCTTTTTCGCGGACTGCTTGAGACCATTGCAAAAAAAGCAGTGGTACAATGATTTTATATACGATCAGCAAGCGGCGAAGTCCGGTGAAAACCCGGCGCTGTCGCGCAACTGTAAAGATAGTTGAACAGTGCAATAGTTGAGTAGTTGAACCACCAAACTACACCATTATCAAGCTGCCAAACTACCCAAGCCAGGTCGCCCGCTCTGATCGGTTCAACCACTTCTCGCGGAAAGGAGGTGGAGAACGGGTCCCAACAGGATTGCCTCTCCCCTCCCCAGCCTATGCTGGGGATTTTGATTCACACCCAGATACCAAACAGGCACATCGTTATTAAATACATATCAGGAGATAAGATGATTCGTAAGATTTTTGTTTTGACCTTGTTGATCGCGCTGCTCACAGCATGTGTTCCGGCGCCTCAAACCACACCGGTCGTTGAACCGGCTGCCACTGAAGTTCGCGCCACCGAAGCGCCAACAGAGGCTGTCACTGACGGTCCCATGACTTTAACGGATGGTCTTGGGCGCGAGGTAACTCTTGCTGCCCCGGCACAACGCATCGTGACCCTTGCCCCGTCACTGACAGAGTTTGTCTTCGCCGTAGGCGCTGGCGAACAGTTGGTCGGACGCGATGAACTTTCAGACTTCCCTGCCGAAGCAGCGGATATTGTCAGCATTGGTTCAGCATACGGTGGTTTGAATACAGAAGTCATTCTTGCACTTGAACCGGATCTAGTTCTGGCTGCAGAGATCAATACCCCTGAACAGGTTAACGAATTGGAAGGCTTGGGGTTAACTGTGTATTACCTCGCCAATGTACTTACTTATGAAGATCTGTACGGACACGTCCAACTTTTTGGAAAGATCACCGGGCACGAAGAAGAAGCTGCAACATTGGCTGCTTCACTTAAGATGCGAGTAGAGGCTGTGAATTCTGCAGTCGCAAATGTTACTGAAAAGCCAACCGTTTTCTATGAGATCGATGGCAGCGATCCTTCCAAACCCTGGACGACTGGCCCGGGTACATTTATGGATACGATGATCAGCATGGCTGGCGGCGAGAATATTGGCGGCGTATTAAGCGACCCCTTTGTACAAATAAGCGCAGAAGAGATCGTTGCACAAGACCCCGATATCATCCTGCTTGGCGACACCCTATATGGCGTGACGATCGAATCCATTGCCGAACGAACTGGTTGGGCAAACCTGAGCGCTGTGAAAGAAGGCAGAATTTTTGCCTTCGACGATAATCTCGCCAGCCGTCCCGGTCCGCGCATGGTAGATGGGTTGGAACAATTGGTAAAGGTCTTGCATCCTGATTTGGTGATCAATCAATAATTTGCAAGGGCGTCCGTTTCAGCAAATAAAAACTATTTGTCAGGCAGAGACGGACACCCTCGCTATATTTTTTATGCGCCGCTTTCCCTTTCTCTCTTCCATTCTTTTTTTTCTATTCGCCTTGCTCTTAAGTCTGGCGATTGGGTCTGTTTTTTTGCCGATGAGTGAGATCCTATCCGCCATTCGAGGGCAAGGCACGGAACTGACACAGAACATCTTATGGAAGATACGTCTGCCGCGTACAGTCTTGATCGCGATGACAGGCATGGCATTGGGTGGAAGCGGCGCAGCATATCAAGGCTTATTCCGCAACCCGCTGGCTGACCCATTTCTGATCGGCATCGCTTCCGGTGCTGGATTGGGCGCGGTAGTGACAATGTCTATGCAATGGTCTTATTCATTCTGGGGGTTGATGGCAATTCCGCTTTCAGCATTTATCGGCGCGCTGCTGACCGTCTCTTTCGTTTATTTTCTCGCACGCATCGGGCAAACGGCACCGGTGACAAACTTGATCCTGGCAGGTGTAGCTGTCTCTTCATTCGCCACATCATTGATGTCATTCCTGATGCTGCGTTCAGACGGTGAACTGCGCCGCGCCATGAGTTGGTTGATGGGCGGTTCCATCCAACTTGGTTGGACATCTGTACTGGTCATGCTGCCATACCTCATCATCGGCTTGGGCACGCTTACCCTGTATGGACATGCCCTCAATTTGATGCAATTCGGTGATGAACAAGCACAGCAACTGGGGCTGAATGTCAATCGCACCAAACAGATCATCCTCATCACTTCTTCGCTGGCAACAGCAGCGGCAGTTTCGTTCGCCGGGATCATTGGCTTTGTTGGCTTGGTCGTTCCGCACATCATGCGCCTATGGTTTGGCGGAGATTATCGCCGTTTGATCCCGCTCTCGATCCTTGGCGGGGCGACCGCGCTATTGATCTCAGATGTCATCGCGCGTGTATTACTTGCACCGCAGGAGCTCCCCGTGGGCATCGTCACAGCTCTGGCAGGCGCGCCATTCTTTTTATGGATCCTGCGCCGCACCAAAACCCAGGGACTTTGGTAAAAAACATATATCAGAGAACACACAGAGCACGGAGGAAAATCGTCCCCATGTACTCTGCTTAATGAAAAGGATAACAAATGAAAAAAGGACTCCTCATCGTCAACACTGGCGATGGCAAGGGAAAAAGTACGGCAGCCTTCGGAACCGTCCTGCGTGCCTGGGGGCGCGGATTTCGCATCTGCGTGGTGCAATTCATCAAGGCAGAAACGGGACAATGGGGTGAGATCAAAGCCGCCAAGAAACTCGGCATTGAATGGGTCACCACCGGCGATGGGTTTACATGGACGTCCAAAGACATGGATGAGACCATTGCGCGGGCACGTCATGGCTGGGAGATCGCCAAAGAAAAGATCGCTAGCGGCAATTACGACCTGATCGTGCTGGACGAATTTACCTACACCCTCACCTATCAATGGCTCAACACGACCGAAGTGCTGGATTGGCTGAGCCTCCATCGACCTGCAAATTTGCATCTCATTATCACCGGCAGGTCTGCCCCTGAAGCCTTGACCCAACAAGCCGACCTCGTTACAGAAATGACGCTCATCAAACATCCATACGAGCAAGGCATTGTGGCACAGGCAGGCATCGAATTTTGATTTTTACATATCACAGAACAAGTCTTATGTGATATGTAAGGGACTATCATGACCATCACCGAAACCATCAGATGTATCCAACCACTCGATCAAACCGCAATGGACGCGGCACGCCAACGGCAAAGTCAACTCACCAAACCAGCAGGCAGTTTAGGTCGGCTGGAAGAACTTTCGATCCAACTGGCGGGGATCCAGCGTAAACCATTCCCTTCGATCAATAACAGGGTCATCGTTATCATGGCAGGGGATCACGGTGTTGCAGCTGAGGGTGTTAGCGCATACCCTCAGGAAGTAACGCCGCAAATGGTCTTGAACTTTTTGCATGGCGGTGCAGCGATCAACGTGTTGGCACGTCATACAGGGGCACGTGTAGTTGTAGTTGATATGGGCGTTGCCGGTGAAATAAATTCGCCTAAAGAATGAAGCCCCGCTTCTGCATCGGCGGAGAGTCGGCTTGGGGACGATGAATCTGGCAAAAGGTGCAGCCATGAGCCGTCAACAGGCAGAAGAAACCATTCAGAGCGGGATCGAAATCGCATTGGATGAAATATCAAATGGTGCGGATATCCTCGGTACAGGCGATATGGGGATCGGCAACACAACACCTTCTGCAGCGATCGCCGCCTGCATTTTAGGACGCTCCCCAGAAGATATTGTTGGGCATGGCACTGGCGTGGATCAAACCGGGCTGATACGCAAGATCCATGCGGTGAAGCGTGGGTTAAAAGTAAATAAACCCAGCCTCGAAGACGGTGTGGATATTCTTGCCAAAGTAGGCGGCTTTGAAATTGGCGGGTTGGCAGGTGTGATGCTCGGCGCAGCATCAAAGCATGTACCGGTGATGGTGGATGGTTTTATTTCCACAGCGGCGGCAATGATCGCAGTAATGGTCGCACCACAATGCAGACCTTATTTAATTTCAGCACACCGCTCAAAGGAAAAGGGACATACCCTCATGCTTGAATGGCTTGGGCTGAAACCCTTGCTTGATCTGGACCTGCGTCTCGGCGAAGGCACCGGCGCAGTACTTGGCATTTCATTGGCAGAAGCAGCATGCAAAATATTAAACGAAATGGCAACCTTCGATGAAGCTGGCATAAGTGGAAAGGAGTGATATATCTTTGTGCGGAGTATGACCATTGTAACAATTCGCAGGACTGTTTCTCGTTATCACCCTCACAATGACACGAAATAATATGACCTCACTTATTGCCGCCTTTCAATTCCTTACCATCTTCCCCACGATCATCAAACGCATGTTCACCTCGCAAGAGATGGGACGTGCCGTAGGCTGGTTCCCGCTTGTGGGTGTCTTGCTTGGTTTTGCACTTTACGGGGTGAACCGTGCCGCCGCCTTGCTTTTCCCACAAACCGTCTCTGCCGCGCTGACCCTCTGCGCGTGGATCGCCTTCACACGCTTCTTCCATCTCGACGGTTTTATGGACACTCTCGATGGCTTATTCGGCGGCTGGACCCCGGAACGCCGTCTCGAGATCATGAAAGACTCACGCATGGGGGCATTTGGGACGATCGGCGGCATCCTTGTGCTGCTAACCCAATATGCGGCTCTTTCTTCAACTTTACACCTCTTCCCATCCATAATGCTTGCAACCACACTCGGACGCTGGGCATCTCCGCTTGTGATCTATGCCTTCCCTTACGCCCGTGAAGATGGGCTGGGCATTGAGATGAAACGGAACGTCACCTTCCGCGAGATCATCATCGCTACACTCATTGCAGGGATCACCTCCTGGTTGGTCCTTGGCTGGCTGGGATTCGCTTTCATGGTTGGTGCAGCGCTCATTGCCTATCTCACTGCCGCCTACACCATGCGACTTATCCCCGGGCTCACCGGCGACATTTATGGAACAGTCACCACCCTGGTTGAAATGCTTATCCTCGTCGCCTTTACTGCAAACTTCATCTGAAACTTGGAACCCACCCCTTGAAACTTTTTCTAACCCGCCACGGACAAACCGACTGGAACATTGCCCGCCGTTACCAAGGGCATAGTGATACAGCCTTGAATCAAGTTGGCATTCTGCAAACGGAACAACTTGCCGAACGACTATCATCTGAAACTATCCACGCCATTTATTCCAGCGACCTCACCCGCGCCATGACCACTGCCAAGTCTGTTGCTGCCTTCCATGGGATCGAACCTCATGCCGATATGCGTTGGCGCGAACTATCCTTCGGCGACTGGGAAGGCATGACCTATGAAGAAATGTCCGCGCACTCGCCAGAATTGTTTGCCGCCTGGATGAAAGACTCACTCAACATCTCCACCCCGAACGGTGAGACACATCACCAACTGGCAGAACGGGTAACGACTGCTCTTCACGAGATCAAAAAAAAACACGCAGATCAAACTGTTCTCATTGTCTCTCACAGTGGAGCGCTTCAAACACTTATTGCCGCCACCCTCGGCGTAGACTTGAGCCGCTATTGGCAATTCCGCGTGTCACAGGCTTCTTTATCAGAATTGAACGTATTCGAAGATGGGGCAATTATAAACCTCTTAAACGACATCTCGCATCTTGAGAGAGCAAAATGACAGCCAAGACCTTAATGATCCAGGGCAGCAGTTCCTCTGCAGGGAAAAGCCTGCTTGTCACTGCACTGTGCCGAATCTATGCGCGGCGTGGGATCAAGGTTGCCCCTTTCAAAGCGCAGAACATGTCTAACAATGCCGCGGTCTGTGCAGATGGCAGTGAGATCGGTCGAGCCCAAGCCTTGCAAGCCGTCGCAGCCAAACTCGCCCCCACTGTAGACATGAACCCCGTTCTGATAAAACCCGAAGCTGATTCTCGTTCACAGATCGTCCTTATGGGTCGTCCATGGAAAACTCTTGAAGCAAAAACCTATTACGAAAAAAAGCAGATCCTTTGGGAACATGTTACACAGTCCCTCGATCGCCTGCGCGCCGAACATGAACTCGTTATCATTGAAGGGGCAGGCAGTCCCGCTGAACTAAATTTGAGATATGGCGATATCGTTAATATGGCAGTGGCGCAATATGCCAAATCTCCAGTGCTGCTTATCGGCGACATAGACCGCGGCGGGATATTCGCACAATTGCTCGGCACACTTTGGCTTCTCGAGCCCGATGAACGCGCCTTGATACGCGGCTTCGTAGTCAATAAATTCCGCGGCGATCTATCTCTCTTTGAAGATGGCATTCAGATCATCGAACAAAAAGGAGGAATTCCCGTGCTGGGAGTCGTCCCCTACCTAAAAGGACTCTCCCTTCCCGACGAAGATGCCGTCTCTGTAGAAGCCGCTTCTCTCGCCGCCCAGCCTGCTTCCCCAGCCCAAACAGATATCGCCATTTTGGCTTTGCCCCGCATTGCCAACTTCGACGATTTCGACGCCCTGCGAGCCGAGCCTGGCGTCCACATCCGTCATGTAGACTCGGCGAGTCAGCTTGGGACGCCGCATGCCATTATCATCCCGGGCACAAAAAGCACCATGGCAGACCTGAACTGGCTGCGTCAAACCGGGCTGGCAGACGCGATCATCCGCTTTGCAAAACAAGGCGGGGCTGTCGTTGGAATTTGCGGTGGGTATCAAATGCTTGGGCAAAGCATTCATGATCCACTGCATGTCGAATCGCATGACGATTCAATGCATGGGCTGGAGCTTCTTCCGCTTGTTACAACCTTCGCCGAAAAGAAAGCCACCCACCAGGTTGATGCGCGTATCTTAGGTTTTTCAACACTTGCTGGCGAAACCATCACAGGGTACGAGATCCATGCAGGCGAGACTCACAGTAAAACTCAATGGTTGGAAATATTCCATCGAAACGGCGAACAGGTCAGCGTTAAAGATGGAGCCGTTTCACCCAATGGAAAAGTTTGGGGTTGCTATCTTCATGGCTTATTCCAAAACGATAATTTTCGGCACGCCTGGCTCAAAAGCCTCGGCTGGCAGGGAGAAGCTTCTTCACAATCTGTGCGTTTCGAAGAATCGCTGGAAGCGCTGGCAGATGCAGTGGAAAGTGCATTGAACATGCCGCTGTTGGAGAAGATCATATGGGAAAGATAACCCTAATTCTTGGCGGCGCGCGCAGCGGAAAATCCTCCTATGCGTTAAAACTAGCCGAAGAATCAAAGAAGCCGGTCACATTCATTGCTACAGCGCAGGCGTACGATGATGAAATGACCACAAGGATTCAAAAACACAAAACCGAGCGCCCCGCATATTGGGAGACGCTCGAACTTCCGCTCAACATCACACCAAGCGTTTCGCAGATAAAATCAGATGTGGTCATTCTCGATTGCGTCACACTTTGGGTGACAAACCTATTAATGCAATTCGTTAAAGATGATTTTGCAGATGAAGCCCTATTCATGAAAACGACCCAAACCGAGACAGAAGCATTGCTGGAAGCCATTCAAACGTCGCAGCAAGAATGGCTGATCGTTTCAAACGAGGTGGGCTTGGGGCTTGTCCCGCCCTACCAAATGGGACGGGTATATCGCGATGGGTTGGGCTGGGCAAATCAACGCCTCGCACAAGCCGCGGATAAAGTTATTTTGATGGTGGCTGGCATTCCAATGCCGGTCAAAGGATAGGAAGCATATGAGCGTGAGCATTCGCAAACTAAGTACCGGTGAAACGTCACTGGCAAAACAATTCGATCGAAAATCCATTGTGAGATCCAGACTCGTTCTCAATATCGAAAACGAAAAGCTCGTTTACAGCATCGCCCCTGTCGAACCACCCTATGAACGCGAAGTCCAGCTTGAAGATTCGGACTATGGGTTTTCAGAAATCCCACCCACCGTTTTCATTGCAGAAGTGGACGGCAAACTCGCCGGACGCATCCGCTTGCTCAAATGGTGGAATCAGTTCGGTTACGTGGAAGACCTCGTCGTCAACCCTGAATTTCGCGGTCTTAAGATAGGGCGCGCCTTGCTTGAACACGGCATTCAATGGGCACGCGAAAATGAATTTCCCGGTGTAATGCTCGAAACACAGGATGATAATGTCTCAGCTTGTACACTATATGCGTCCTGCGGTTTCGTGTTAAGCGGCTTCGACCATAACGTATACAAAGCCATCAACCCCAACAAAAAAGAAACTGCATTATATTGGTATTTGATCTTTTAATTTATTGCAAAGGCGGCAAAATCACCCGCTCTGCGAGATACCCCCATGCTAAAAATCCAAAACCTCTCTGCCTCATATCACGGACATCAAGTTCTGCATGACGTCTCTTTTGAAGTCCATCACGGTGAAGTGCTCGCACTCATTGGACCGAACGGCGCAGGCAAATCCACCATCATCCGGGCTGTGAGTGGCGTCATCCCATCCACAGGGTCGGTACACACGAATGGCAACGACTTCCACGCACTCGACCCGATGCAGCGCGCCAGGTATGTTGCTGTCGTACCACAGGCGATATCCCTGCCGCCCGCCTTTAGCGTTTGGGAAACGGTTTTGATGGGGCGCACACCGTACCTTGGCTTTCTCGGAAACGCCTCTGCCCACGACGAAGAGTTGACTCGTCAAGCCCTGAGCCGTGTCAACGCCTTGAGCTTTACAGACAGGCGGGTAAGCGAACTCTCCGGCGGTGAAGCTCAGCGCATTTTACTCGCTCGCGCCTTATGTCAATCCACGCCGATCTTGTTGCTTGACGAGCCGACCTCCCATTTGGATCTGCAATATCAAGTCAGTTTATTAGAGTTGATCCGCGATCTGGCACACAAAGAAAAGCTTGCCGTTCTGATCGCCCTGCATGATCTAAATCTAGCCGCCCGCTATGCAGACCGCGTTGCTTTATTGGTTGGCGGAAAACTGGACGCCGTCGGTACACCCCGTGCTGTGCTTACCCCCGAAAAAATTTCCAATGCCTATTGTTTGCCCGTGCAAGTTGTAGAACACCCCTTTGAAGATTCCCCGCTTGTGCTGCCAGGAATTGCTCAAAAATAAGCAGACCATCGACCGTGGTCGATGGTCTGCGGTCTGCTTTTACCTCACAAAATAAATGATCGCCACGATCACACCGATCGTTACCACCGTCCACCGCAGTGTGGATGGTTTGATCTTGCCAGCCAGTCGTCCGCCTAAATTCCCGCCGACCAACGCCCCTATCGCCATCACTAATGCGATCGACCAGATCACATGCCCGGAAAATATGAAGAACACCGCCGCTGCCACATTAACCGCAAACCCAACTGCCTGTTTGAGCGCGTTCAACCGGGTAAGCGTGTCTTCCAGGGTTAAGCCGAGAGCCGAGAGCACGATCACACTCAAGCCCGCACCAAAGTATCCGCCGTAGATCGAGGCGAGCCCAACTGGCAGCCAGGACATTTGCTCCAGCTTTGCTCCCTGCCCCTCTGCCATCCGTTTTGTGAGCCAGGCACGAACCGGGTCTTGAATGGCAAGCAGCACACATGCCAAAAGGATCAAATACGGCACTAGTTCGGTAAACAATTTTTCGCCAGTGCGCAGGAGTAAAAATCCGCCCAGAATGCCGCCCACTGCACTGGCAGGCAGCAGCAACCACAAGCGTTTGGTTTGATCGCGCAGGTCTTTCATCTGAGCCAATGTCCCGCCAAAATAACCGGGACAAAGCGCGACCGTATTGGTCACATTAGCAACGACAGCGGGCACGCCAAGAAAGGTCAACATGGGGAAGGTGATGAGCGTCCCGCCGCCAGCGAGGGCATTGATGGCGCCTGCTGCAAGGGCTGCCAAAGCAGCCAAAAGATATTGAAGAGGTGTAAGAGACATGGAATGATGTTTTCCTTGGAATTGATTATAAACCTCACACCGTCCACTAAAAATGTACGCCTTCGATAGTATGGTATAGTGTGCCAACCACATCCCCACGCCAGACCGCGGAACTCAAATAACACATGCCCGACACACACACATCATCTTCCCCCAAGCAAAACAAATTCAATGAACACATAGCCGTTTCGGTCCTGCTCGTTGGCACATTGATCTCCGTTTTTTGGTCACTTTATTTTGCAAGAATAACAATATCAACCCCTTACCAGATCGGCTTTCGTGAGGGTGCGCCGCAAGTATTAACATCCATGCTCATTCATGGAGAGAATCCTTATATATTTGAGAACCACCCACTTGCCTTCAACAATTACAGCATTGCATACAGCACGGCAGTGCTGCCGTTCGCGCTTCTTTTCGGAAACACCTTGCACATCCATCGCTGGGTGACCTTCATTTTCATTTTGTTATCCACAACGTTTGGCTTTTGGGTGGTCTTCAGCCGGGGGCGCAAGTTTCCCGCCGCTCTGGCTTGCAGCGCCTTTATCATCATCGGTTTTATCGGGCGCGGCGGCATCGGGTCTGCACCGACAACGATGGGGACATTCCTATTTCTCACTGCAATATTCATCCCGTATCTACGCTCATTTGATAAACCCAGCATGACGCTCAGCATGGTACTTGCCTTGCTGGCATTCCACACAAAAGCCTATTTCGTGCTCTCCATGGGGCTGGTCCTATCCTATGTGTTCCTGTTCGTCTCCAAGAAAAAAGCGCTTGCGTATTTCCTGCTTTTCCTCGCCTTATTTGTGATCGCGTTCGGGGTCATTCGCTCCGTCTACCCACTTTATTTCACCGATGTCCTTCGAGGCAATGTATCAAACACATTCCGCGAATTGGATCACTTAACCTCTCAACTAAAGTGGCTTTCGATCTATTTTGCGCCGATCTTGCTATTGACCATCCTGTCTTTTTGGAACGGCAGCCGAAATATCTCCCCGCAAAACAACCTCACAAAAAGGGCGTCGTTCGATATCTCTGCATGGGATACGCCGTTGCTCACCTTTTCCTTTGATTATTACTTATATATTTTCATCCTGTGCTTATTGACGTTCGTTCTCGTGTTGGGCTCACATGTTGGCAACTATCTCAGTTACGCGTATGAATTGGTGGTGCCAACCTTCCTATTTTGGTTCTTCGTTAATTTTGAGAAGCAGAAAGCAGCGCCCATCCTCTCCGCGGGGTTGGTGCTTGCCAACCTTTTTTATTGGCAATACAACACGATCAGTCCGCAAATGCTGGCAGAGAAAAATTCCGTTGAATGGGAAAAATTATTCTCCTACCTGAAACCTTCCATGCGTGTTTTGAACTCCCCCACCATCACCTCGAGGCTGATCGAACTTGGCATCAAGCCGGTCGATTCGGGGCAAACGGACTACTACTACACCATGAAGCCCTATCCAGATAATCTTCTGCTAGGTCCATCTTTTGAAGATTTTTACAACGACGGGCAGGAATACACAAAATCCATTAATGACGCCATCGCAAAACAGGAATATGACCTGATCGTTACCTCCAAGGATGTGGAAGTTTTCTACGACCTGAATTTGATCGCTGAAAACTACGTGATGACCGACGAACTCATTTTATACATGGATCAGACCGAACAAAAATGGGTGGTGCAGGTCTGGGAACCGAAGTAAACTGCGCCGCAACATCGGCGCTTGACTGGCTTTGTATGAAACTGTATAATCCCAGTCCTTGGAAGTAGTACGTGCAAGGTTCCCTGATAGAGAAGGATGTGCTAGGTGGAAGCGTCCGCAGGCAAACAGCACCGAAGTCGTCTGAGTGGATCTGCCGAAGAAATCTGTTCGAGAGTAGACCGGCACGGGGTTGCCCGTTACAGCAAAGGCTGATGGTTGTCAGCTAGTGAGTGTCCCGCCCATGCGGGAAACCGAGGTGGTACCGCGGAGCCTGCGCTTCGTCCTCAGAATGGACGAGGCGTTTTTATTTAAGGGGAATCGGGATATGGGAATTGGGCTTTGTGTTTTGCAAGCTGCCTTTCCAATTCCCGAATCCCGAGTTACGAATACCGATTGACCAAGGAGCAAGAATGACCAAAGAATTACCCAAAGCCTACGACTTCAAAGATACCGAATCACGCATCTATGCCATGTGGGAAGCGGGCAAATATTTCAAACCGCACAATGACCCGAATCAACCTGATTTTGATCCGAACGTCAAACCGTTCGTCATCTCCATCCCGCCGCCGAACGTGACTGGTGAATTACACCTCGGCCATGCCATGTTCGTCAGCGTGGAAGATCTGATGATCCGTTATCACCGCATGAAAGGTTTTTCCACGCTTTGGGTTCCCGGCACGGACCATGCGGGTATTGCCACGCAGTTAATGGTGGAACGAGAACTCATCAAAGAAGGTACCAATCGAGAAGCGATTGGGCGCGAAAAATTCCTTGACCGCACCTGGGAATGGAAGCGAAAATACGCCGGTCAGATCACCGGTCAGATTCGCCGCCTCGGCGCCTCTTGCGACTGGGACCGCGAACGCTTCACCATGGACGAGGGTCTCAGCCGGGCAGTGCGTGAAGCCTTCGTGCGACTGTATGAGAAGGGCATGATCTATCGCGGACCGCGTCTCATCAACTGGTCGCCTGGACTTAAGACCGCCGTGTCTGACCTCGAAGTGGAATACTCCGAGGAAGATGCCACGTTGTATTACTTCAAATACAAACTAAAAGATTCTGACGACTTCATTCCCGTAGCGACCATCCGCCCTGAAACGATCTTGGGCGATACGGCTGTGGCTGTCCACCCGGAAGATGAACGCTTCAAAAAATTCATTGGCAAGACCGCCGTCGTGCCCATGCTCGGACGTGAGATCCCCATCATCGGAGATGAATACGTCAGCATGGAATTCGGAACCGGCGCATTGAAGATCACACCCGCGCATGACCCGAACGACTATGCCATCGCGCAAAAACACAACCTACCCATGATCTCCATGTTGGATAAAGAAGCCAAGGTGAACGAGAATGGCGGAAAATATTCCGGCTTGGATCGCTTCGAGGCGCGCAAACAACTCTGGGCGGATATGAAAGAGGCGGGGCTGGTCATCAAGACCGAACCCTACCGCACCACCATCCCCCGCTCACAGCGGGGCGGTGAAATTGTCGAGCCGATGATCTCGGAACAGTGGTTCGTGAAAATCGAGTCGATGGCGAATGCCGGGTTGGATGCCGTGAAAGATGGTCGCATCAAGATCGTGCCTGAGCGTTTTGAGAAGACCTACTTCAACTGGCTCGACAACATCAAAGATTGGTGTATCAGCCGCCAGTTGTGGTGGGGACATCGCATTCCGGTTTGGTATTGCCCCGATGGGCACATGACCGTGGCGCGCGAAGACCCAACCCAATGCGCCACCTGCGGCTCGAAAGACATTCATCAAGACGATGATGTGCTTGATACTTGGTTCTCGTCTGGCTTGTGGCCCTTCTCCACGCTTGGCTGGCCCGACGAAACACCCGACCTCAAATACTTCTACCCCACTTCCTACATGGAAACCGGTTACGACATCTTGTTCTTCTGGGTGGCGCGCATGATCATGAGCGGACTTGAATACACCGGCGTTTCTCCCTTCCACACCGTGTATCTGCATGGTCTCATCCGCGACGAACACGGGCAGAAAATGTCGAAAACCAAAGGCAACGTGATCGACCCGTTAACCGTGATGGATGAACTCGGTACCGATGCGCTTCGCTTCACACTCTTCGTGGGTGCCACGCCCGGCAACGACATGAATCTTTCGGTGAAGAAAGTGGAAGCAAATCGCAACTTTGCCAACAAGATCTGGAATGCCGGACGTTTCGTGATCAACGCGATCAATTCGCTTCAACCCGGTGCCGAGCCTGGTGACTACACCCTGGCCGACTCTTGGATCTGGGCTCGTCTGCAAACTCTCATCAATGACGTGGAGCGCCAGTTCCAGAATTTCCAATACGGGCAAGCTGGTCAACAGATCTATGACTTCATCTGGGCAGACTTTGCCGACTGGTATGTGGAAATTGCCAAACAAGAATTAGCCGAAGGCGGCTCACGCGCCGCGCGTGCTGCAGATACGCTTGTGCGTGTGTTCGACATGGCGCTGCGTCTTTTGCACCCTTTCACTCCCTTTGTGACCGAAGAGATCTGGGGGCACTTACGCGATGCCTTGCAAGAATCTCCGCTCAAGGATGTATGCAAAGACTGGCCTAATGCGCTTATCATCGCCCAATATCCTGAGCCACGCACCCCCGAAGGCTGGGAAGCGAAAGCACTTGAAGACTTTGAACTGATCCAGGAGATCGTGCGCTCGATCCGTAACCTGCGCGCAGAGAAAAATGTCGCCCCATCCAAAAAGATCGCTGCATTTATTTCTGCCGGAGCCAAAGCAGACTTGTTGAATGAGCAATCCAAAGTGATCGCATCTCTCGCCGGTCTCGACCATTCACAACTCGCGATCCACTCGTCGCTAAAAGACAAGCCCGCCGATGCTGCCGCTCTCGTGGTTGGCTCGGTGGAAATCTACCTGCCGCTCGCAGGCATGGTGGACCTTGCCAGTGAAAAGACCCGCCTTGAAAAAGAACTCAAGGAAGCCGAGTCTCACATTCAGCGTTTGGAAAATCTGCTCGGCGGCGACTTCGCCAACAAAGCTCCAGCCGCGCTCATCCAAAAAGAACGCGACAAGTTAGCCGCGTACAAAGATACTGCCGAAAAGATCAAGGCGCAATTGAAGTAAATTGTTGTAGGGGCGACTCGCGAGTCGCCCCTACAATTCTTAACGATCCAACTGTCGAATGGATTTCGATAACAACCCGCCAAACCCCAACAAGCCGCCGAAAAACGCAGTAAATAGGAACATGGATGACATCCCCGCGCCGGGACCTGTGCCAACCAACAAACCAAAAGAGTGTTGAACCCATACATAATTCAACATGGCGGGTTCAAAGAGGTTGTCGGCTAATAAACCACCTAACAAATAACCAATGGGTTGACTTCCGATCTGGATCATTTCGCGTGTAGAAAAGACCCTGCCCTGAATTTGATTCGGGACCAGTTCCTGCCACAAGGCAAAATATGGACTAACGATCAACGGAATGGTCACCTCTGCCAAAAAGCCCGCCACTGACCAGCCGACAACCGTGTCACTCATAGCCATGCTTACATCACATATCAAGAATGAGAGTCCCGTGGCAATGAGATACATCCGCGCCTTCTTTTGCGGATTCTTCCATACAATGATCCACACTCCTCCCAAAATACCGCCAACCCCCATTGCCAGGCGGACGATGCCCAATGCAGTTTCGTCTCCCCCACTGCGCGTGAGAATCATGGGTGAGAGGATGGCAAAGTAGGTCAGGGTTGCGAACAAATTGACCAAGAAAAAGGATAAGGTCAAATTTCGCAACCCGGCATTCTTGAAAATGTAGTCCAAGCCAAAACGTAATTCACCCCAGAAATTTTCTGAAGGCTTTACTTCAGATTGTACGGTTGGAATATGGATAATAAACAATCCATACAAAGCCAGCGCCATTGTGAACAGGTCAATCCCAAGGACGACATTTAGCCCAACCGTTTGTTGAAACAACCCGGCAAAGACAGGTGCAAACATCCGCGCCATTGATCTGCCCAAGCCAAGCGACCCATTCGCGCGGGTATAGTCATCTTTGGGGACCACCAAACTCACAGTGGAATTGAAAGCCGGTTCTTGAAATGCCTCGAAGATGCCTGCCAAGCCAATGGTCAAGTACAAATGCCAGAGATGCAAAGACCCGGTCAGGTTTGTAAACAACAGAAAAACCGTAGTCAGACCCGCGCTTAAGTCCGCAAAGAACATGATGCGTTTACGCGACCAGCGATCCACAAGCACACCCGCGAACGGACTGGCAGCGATATAGGTAACGCAATTGAAAAATCCCAGCATAGCAAGCGCCGTGGCAGACTGGGTCTGTTCGTATGCCCAGATCATCACCGCAAAACGGGTCATGCCGGTGCCCAACAAAGAGATCGATTGACCGAATAATAGAACGTAAAACGTTTGAAGGTTTTTATTTTTGAAATTCATGTGAGTAGTGGTTAAAAAAGAAACCCGCGGGAACGAAATGCGCCCGCGGGAAAGGTCAGGGGAAATGCCCGGTATCAGCCAGATACCGTTAAACAGGCGCGCAAATAGGAGGCAGTCATCAGTCTGCTCATATTGATCACCTGTGACATGAAAATGTGTTGCATAAAATGCATTATATCACCAGCAAAAATAGAAGCCAAATCGTGTATATTTGATTTAACAACCCGATCTTTTGAATAAGAGTTTGTAAATAATTTGAGGTATCCATGAACAAATTATCAAACCCAATCAATTACACCATCCGCCGCACCGAACCTTCGGATGCCGAAGCCTATCAGCGCATCTTCTCCTGTCCCAAGGTCATTCGCGGGACACTGCAATTGCCATATCCCTCTGTGGAAACCTGGCAAAAACGCCTCACCGAAGTCCCTGATGGGGTGTACAACCTGTGCGCTTGTGTGGAAAATGAAGTCGTTGGTCAATTGGGGTTGCACACTTTCCCACATAGACCGCGCCGCAGACACGTGGGACAGATCGGCATGGCGATCCATGATGACTGGCAGGGAAAAGGAGTCGGCTCCGCGCTCATGGCAGCTGCCATTGATCTCGCTGATAACTGGCTCAACCTCACCCGCCTTGAGCTTGAGGTTTATACTGATAACGAACCAGCCATCGCCTTGTATAAAAAATTCGGCTTTATCATCGAAGGGACTCATATCCGCTTTGGTTATCGCGATGGTCAATACGTGGATGTATACGCAATGGCGCGCCTGCGTTAGACCATGACCCCGGTATGATTTACGAAAAGGAGATTTTCTCCTACCATATCCATATCTTTAACTCAGGAGAAATCTCATGCAAACCCCAACCCAGTACGCCCCCTGCCCACAATGCAAACAATCCAATGCCAAGCCTGTCACCTATACCTGGTGGGGCGGCGCGATCGGACCGCGAATGATGAGCCATGTCAAATGCCAGAATTGCAACACGCAATACAACGGCAAGACGGGCAAATCCAACACCCAAAGCATCATCATCTATAACCTTGTCGTTTTTGTGCTCGCTTTCTGTGTTTGTGGCGGGTTGGCTGCAGTGAACGTCTTACTCCAAAATCAATAAACGACGTTCACAAAACTCAAAAGAGGGTACGGATGCAACAGTCATCCGTACCCTCTTTTGTTGTTATACTCCTTGTAGAAAGAAGGTCCTCATGCTCCCACGCGTCTCCTACGAATCACTCCATTTTCACATCCCCGCCGCCACAGTAAACAAGATCGCCGCATGGATCCTGCTTTCAGACGACGCCTACATGCAGAGTGAGATCAACAAACACGGCGTCACGACCGCGATCAAGTATCAGGGCAAGGTCGGGTTTCACAGACTTAACGAAGTGCCCAAACAAACCGGAATGGCAACTCCTTATTACGGCACCATTGGCGGCGTGTATAACTTCATTTTCAATGTACAAGAAGATGACACCACACTGCGCATCAGGCACTCGCTGGGAAATCAGTTTAAGCTCAAGCCGTATGAAACGGCACTGGGCACACACATCCAGTTCGAAGAACATAGTGAAGCGTCCAACCGCTGGTTCAGCAATCGTCTCGAAACGATCATCGAAGAACACGAAAAAGACTTCCGCTTTTACATCGACGGCGAGATCTATGCCAACCTGCTTGCCATTGGCTGGCAAAAAGAACGGATTCAGGAATATCAATACAAATTTATTCCCACCACGGTCGGCTGCCGCATCATCATCCGCCACATCGCCAGCACTCGCACCTTTGACCTCACTGAGAACATCGATTGGTAATGATATAATCAGCGTATAACTTAATTAACCTTCGGGGCAGGGTGCAATTCCCGATCGGTGGTATAGCCCACGAGCCTGTTTAGGTACATCGCTTTCCTTGTTGGGAAAACGGGCATGATCCGGCGTAACTCCGGAGCCGACAGTATAGTCTGGATAGAAGAAGGTAAAGAGCACAGATCCGTATGGGATTTTGTGTGGATTCGCGCCCCGAAAACGATCGTTGTTTTCGGGAATTTTATTTAACGCATCCACACGCCTCATACCTGGATCGTTGCTTGTTTTCGCGCCCCGGAGTTTTACCTACTCTGAGGCGTTTTTGTTTAAGACCAGACAGGTTTTCGAAAATCTGCCTGGTTTGAGAATAAACTTTATGAAACCAAAAATACTGCACACCTTTTCACGCTGGTTCTCGCTCGCTTCCATTCTGCTTGCGATCCCATTATGGGCGCTCATTGTCCGTATCAGCGGACTCCCCAAATTCATCCTGCCCTCCCCTGCAGATGTGTGGATGCGTTTCCTCAAGGCTTTGTTCGATGGCAGTTTGCTTTATCACACGGGCATCACTTTGATAGAGATCCTGCTCGGGCTGCTGGTCGGTGTTTGTTTTGCCACCATCGTTGGGTATGCCCTTGCCAAATCACGCGCATTGGAACAGATCCTTTCGCCGTACCTCGTGGCGAGCCAAGCGATCCCCGTTGTGGCAATTGCGCCGCTGCTCGTCATCTGGCTGGGAGATGGCATCTTCGCAAAGGTAGTCATTTGCGCGTTGATCGTATTCTTCCCTGTATTGGTCAATACCATCGTGGGGGTACGGGCTGTATCAACCTCGCTCTACGATCTGATGAACTCCCTGCACGCCACCCGTTCGCAGATTTTATGGAAGCTCGAACTGCCTGCATCGTTACCCGTTCTCCTCGGCGGGCTGCGTATCGGCGCGACCCTTTCGGTGATCGGCGCCATCGTTGGTGAGTTGGTGGATGCGCAGGAAGGGCTTGGCTTTTTACTGCAACTCGGCGATTTTCAATATGACACATCCATGGTGTTTGTGGCGGTATTCATGTTGGTTGCGCTGGCACTGGGCTTGTACGGCATAGTGACCTTGCTGGAAAAACGTTTCTTAAAATGGCAACAGAAGTAGACCGTGATCCTAACACGGCACTTGCACAAAACTCGTCACTCAAAAAGCGTGACTTGCAAATTCAAAGGAGAAATTTTGTAATGAAGAAAGTTGTTTTACTCATGCTTGGGCTGGCACTCAGCCTGATGGCTTGCACCAGCTCACAGTCCGCGAACGAAGCGGGCGAACTTCGCACGGTCAAGCTGCCAATGGGCTATATCCCGAACATTCAGTATGCACCGTTCTATGTCGCTGTGGACAAGGGCTATTTTGCTGAAGAAGGCATCGCCATCGAGTTTGATTATTCGTTCGAGACAGACGGTGTGGCATTGACCGGCGCAGGTGAGCTTCCATTCGCTGTGGCATCTGGCGAGCAAGTGCTATTGGCACGCTCGCAAGGGCTGCCTGTCGTATATGCCTTTGCTTGGTATCAGCAATTTCCCATTTCGGTCATCTCTGCACCGGGATTGAATATCAGTAAACCTGCCGACCTGCGTGGAAAAAAGGTCGGACTGCCCGGTTTGTTCGGCGCGAATTTCATCGGCTTGGAAGCGCTCCTATTCGCAGGCGGCGTAGATCCCTCTGAAGTGACCATGGACGCGATCGGTTTCAATCAAGTTGAGGCATTCGCCACCGGCACAAGCGATATTGTGGTCGGGTACGCTGCCAACGAACCCATTGTGCTGGCTTCACAAGGCGTAGAGTTGAACGAACTACGTGTGGCAGATTATGCCCAACTGACCGCCAATGGAATTGTAACCAGCGAAAAGACCATCACCGATGAACCCGATCTGGTTCGCGGCATGGCGCGTGCTCTCGCAAAAGGTATTGCAGATACGATCGCAAATCCTGAAGAAGCCTATACTATTAGTTTGAAGTTCGTAGAGAATTTAAAAGATCAGGATAAAACCGTCCAGATGCAGGTCTTGAACACCTCCATCGAGTTTTGGAAGGCTGACCGCATCGGTTTCTCCGACCCACAAGCGTGGGAGAACATGAACGACCTGCTCGTGAAAATGGAATTGATCCCCGATCCCATTGACCTGAGCAAGGCGTTCACCAACGAGTTCGTACCGTAGGAAAAACCCGTCATTGCGAGGAGTGCCTTTCATAAAAAGAACACTCCTCGCAATGACGGAAAAATCACGACCATGAAACCCATTCTCAGCATCCGCGATCTCTCTGTAACTTTTCCCGATAATAACGGCGGTCTTCACGCATTAGATGCGATATCGTTCGATGTCCATCCGCGCGAATTTGTCTGTTTTCTTGGTCCATCCGGCTCAGGCAAGACAACCTTTCTGCGCGTACTGGCAGGGATCTTACAACCGACTTCCGGCTCGGTGAGTTTCATGCACAGCCATAAGCCGCGCATCGGCATGGTCTTTCAACAATCCAACCTTATGCCCTGGCGTACCGTGATGGAAAACATCATGCTACCGCTCGAACTGGAAGGCAGTGGGAATATCAAGGCGCAGAACAAAGCACGCGAGATGATCAGCCTGGTGGGATTAAAAGGATTCGAAGATGCGCTCCCGCGCGACCTCTCCGGTGGAATGGCACAGCGCGTGGCGATCGCGCGCGCGCTCATCCATGACCCCGACCTGCTCCTGCTCGACGAGCCCTTTGCCTCGCTGGATGCCCTCACCCGCGAACGCATGTGGACGGAACTTTCACGCATTTGGCAGGCAAAGCAAAAAACCGTCATCATGGTGACACATTCCATCAACGAGTCACTATTCTTAGCAGATCGTGTCCTTGTGCTGACCCAACGCCCCGGCAAGATCAAACTAGACATAGAAGTGGACCTTCCACGCCCGCGCACAGATGACATTCGTTACACAAGTCATTTTGGAAAGCTGGCTAAGAAACTGCGTTCAGCGATCGAATGAAATATCCCCGCTTTCATGGCGGGGATATTCTTTTCACTTCCCTAAAAAACCTTCCACAATTTCCTGGCGATGCTTGCCGTAATCGCGGACCAGTGAATCTACACAGCGCGCAATGGTGGCAGGACTCCCACGATAATGGACAATGCCCGTATCCAACTCCCATTCGCCTTCGGAGATCGAACGCAAATAATGGACAAGGACATCATACGTGGAGGAAATGGCATTCATCAATTCATCGCGGCTAACTGATGGGAACTGCATAAAGAATTTCTCATTAACCTTGCGATAGTCGTTCGTGCCGTCGTAAAAATAGAACGGCTCCGCACCTTCGCGCAGGGCGCTGCACCCCGCCAATGTGATGCGGTTCCAACCGATGAAATGAGCGGCAATATCACGCGGGGTCCAATCGCCGAGAGGGGCAAGAAAGCTGTCAGCAGGGAGTTCCTGCAAGGTATTCATAAAATCCGCATAAGCGGTTTGCAAGTCAGCCAGTTGTTTGTCACGAGGGTCGAACATGAAGCCTCCTTTAAAGCCATGGGGTCATTTTGTTCTTAGAAAACCAAGAACACCAACACCGAATAATGAAACCCCGCCTGCGAACACAGCCAATGGGAACAGCAAAAACCTGCCCATCTCCGAACTCATCAGGCTGTCACCAGCATTACTGGCTGCGCCTAGTGCGATCACACAACACATCCCCAAATGGACCAATCCCAATAGCGCAGATAGCACGGAACCGATCAGGCTGGCTGTTTTATTCTGCAAGCTGGTCAGTCCCACGAATAACAGAATTACCAGCCCATATGGAATGACGATGGCACTGAACATGGCTCGAAATGCACAGGAATAGTCGTTATAACTGCGGCAATCTCGTCCATTCAAAAACAGATAGACGCCCAATCCAATAGTGGCAATACCAAACAAGATAGAAGCAAAAATAAATAACCGATAAAGAATGATTTTTCGATCCATGGCTTATCCTAATAAAAAGACAGCCGCCAACAAGGAGACTGTCTTTTGAGTTACACCTTTGGCAGATCCATCAAAAGCACTTCCGCCAGCAGCCGCGAGTTGACATTGCGGTCCATCTTCTCCAGAACATTTTCATGGTCACTGACCACTTTGCGAGCGGAAGAAAGGTCCAACCGCCCGGCAAGGAACTCGATCTCCATGTTGCGGTCAATGTTGATGAGCGGCGTCCCCGCCCCTGCCACGCGCAGGAGCACATCGCGCCAGTAGGTGAGCCAAACCAAAATGGTCTGACGCATGGCGTCTTTGTCTTTGGATAATTTTTCGGCATAGGAAAATTTATCCACACGGGAAGCAGGCAAAATGGTCTGAAGATCGTTCAGGCGTTCTTCCCGTTTTTCGAGCAGGGTCGCATCATCGATGAGACGGCGGGCAAAGCCGGGGCGTCCGCCAGAGATGTGAGCGAGCAGACGGGCGCGGTCTTCATCCACACCGCGCTCTAGCAAGTCTGAAATAATGGCTTCGAGCGGCAGAGGGCGCAGACGCAGGATCTCACAACGTGAGTTAATGGTCGGCAAGAGTTGTTCGGGGGTGTCTGCGGTTAAGAGCAGGACGGCATGAGCGGGGGCTTCTTCCAGGGTTTTGAGCAGGGCATTGGCGGCGTTGTCGTTGGCTTCTTGAAAGCGCAGGAACATGGCAATGCGGTATGGAGATTGATACGGCTTCAAATTGAGCGTACGCTGCACTTCACGGATCTGATCCACTTTGAGCGTACCGCCATCTTTTGAGCTGCCATCTTCATCCATGGACTGAATGACTGCCAGGTCGGGGTGCTGCATGGCTTCGATCTGTTTACAGGTGCGGCAGTTGAAACATGGTTCCCCCGGCGCAACAGGCTTTTCACAATTCAACGCCTGAGCTAGGCGAAGCCCCAACGTCCGCCGACCCAAGCCGGGAGGTCCGGAAAAAAGATACGCATGGCGGGTTTCGCCGCGCGCCACATGGCGACGCAGCATATCCACAGCCCATTCGTGTCCGAGAAGGTTCCAGTTATCAGCCATTGAAATCAAGTATCAGGGCTCAAGTGCGAGGTGTCAAGTGGTGGAAAAAGGATCGGATTCCAAGCAGCAAGTGTCAGGTTGAGAAAGAGGCGGTGTTATTCTTTTCCAGAACGCAGCCGCAGGTAAGAGGCATACCGTTCTGCATAGATCGTTCCATCCTTCAATGCCGCGAGAACAGCACAACCGGGCTCATGTTGATGTGTGCAATCGCTGAATTGACAATGCGGCACGAGGTTGCGCAGTTCAGGGAAGTAGGCATCGATCTCTTCGGGTTGTGTATCCCATAAGGCAAGGCTTTTCCAACCGGGTGTATCTGCCACATATCCGCCGCCTTCCAGCGGGAACATCTGGCGAATGACGGTGGTATGCCGGCCTTTGTTCATCACCGCGCTGATCTCATTGACCGCCAACCCCAGCCCCGGTTGAAGCGCGTTCAATAGACTCGATTTCCCAACACCGCTTGGTCCTGCCAATGCGCTGGTCTTCTTCTGTAATTGAGTTCGGAGTTCTTCCAAGCCTGTGCCGCTCTTTGTGGATGTGTAGATCACGCGGTAGCCGATCTTTTCATACATGCCAAAGATATTTCTCGGGTCATCCACCAGATCGATCTTGTTCGCCACGATCACAACCGGAATCTTCTGTTTTTCCGTGATGACGAGGAAGCGGTCTAACATTCTCAATTTCGGGTCCGGGTTCGCACAGGCAAAGACGAAGACCGCCTGATCGGCATTTGCCAGCAGCACTTGCTGATAGACCCCTTGCGGGCGCGGGTCTAACCGAACGAGAGCCTGCTTGCGCTCCTCCACCTCTTCCAACGCTCCGCTGCCATCTTCCAACAAGGTGATGTGGACACGGTCGCCCAATGCAGCGATATCGCCCATGGCCTTACCTTTTTTGAGCTTCCCCCGTAATTGACAAACAATAACGCCCTCCCCAGTTTCCACCCAAAAGAAACCGGATTGGGCTTTTACGATCAAACCTTGCTTGACGTTCGTTTCTGTCAAATGAAATCCTTGGGAGACAGTCACTTACGAAATGACTGTCTCCCCATGATGAGCTAAGGGATAACGCCGCCTCCGGGCGGAGTGGGCGTGTAGGGCGGGTACCCGATCTGCCCATAATCATAATATTGGCGCTGCGGGCTGCCATAATAATAAGCTTCCACCATGGCACGGAAGAATGGCACAGCAAACTCTGAACCTTCACCGATATTTTCGCCAACGGCAACGATGGCAATATCCGGTAAACCGGTGTCGGCTTCGTTCATGGTATATCCGGCGAACCAACCATGCGGTTTACCGCTGCCAGATTCGGCTGTGCCGGTTTTGCCCGCCACAGTGAATTGCAAACCACGCATATTGAAGCGTGCCGTCCCTTTCGGGTTTTCGACCACCATCAACATGGCTTCACGCAGGATCTCGAGGTTCTCCGGGCGAAGTGGAAGCGTCCCTTGCGCCTCGGTCTTGAAGGTCAGGACGGGGTCGCCTTCCACAGGCTGGATCTTTTCCACGATCTGCGGGCGATACAACGTGCCGCCATTCCCGATCGCAGCAATGAATCGAACCACTTGCAACGGGGTGACCAATACAGTCCCCTGCCCGATCGCTTGATTGACCGCGTCGATCTCGGTGGCAGGGTCGTCGATCTGCCCAGAGGCTTCAGGGATCTGCTGAATGCCAGTTGGTGAACCCAAGCCAAATGCACGTGCCATATTGGCAATGTCGGTACCGCGATCCCAGTTGTTATACAGGTCATTACCGATGTGCCAGAAATACGGGTTACAGGAACGCATCAGACCTTCCTGCAGGGTTACTAACCCCGATGGAACACTGTCCACCGTGTTACAGAACAAACCACCCGCAACACGATCCTGACAATGCTGCCAGGTCCAGTCATGGCGAACCTGGTCGGGGAGTTCAGTGAAATCATACTGACAATCGTAGGTCGTATCCTTCAAATACAATCCGCTTTCAAGGGCGGCAGAGAAGGTAATGATCTTGAACACAGAGCCAAGCGGAAGCTGACCCTGTGCGGCTCGGTTCAACATTGGAGTACGAGAATCATTCAACAACTCGCCCAACCCCAAATTATTGGGATTGTTCGAATCAAAAATGTTCGGATCAAAATCAGGTCCAGATGCCATGGCGAGGATACGCCCTGTATCCATTTCCATGACAATGATCGCGCCGCGGAAGAACTCCACAGCCGACTGGGCATGGAATTGCAAGTTGCTGTTAATGGTTAAATAGACCGAGTCTGCGGGCTTGGGGTCGCTCTTGCCCAACGTTGCAATGATCTGTCCGGTGGGGCTCACCACGCGCAGCGTCCCGCCATGCTGCCCGGCGAGATAATCCTCTGCCCACTGTTCCACGCCAGCCTGACCAATGCGTTCACTGCCGCTATATCCTTTACGTTTGTATTCGTTCACTTGCTCTGGTGAGATCGCAAGGGTGTACCCCACCGCTTGTGGAGCCAGCCCGCCGCGGTTGTAATAACGTGATTCATATTCACTATAAGCCAACCCACCCGGATTGATGGACAGCAAACGCTGGGCTTCTTCGCGTGTGCCTTCGCACATGGGCAAATACCAACCGGGTCCGGCCGCATCGATCTTGGCTTGAATATCCAGCGGATCCAAACCGCACAGGCGTCCCAATTCGGTGGTCAGTGCGCCGATCATGTTGTAATCGATCAAGTCAGTTTGAATGCCGAAAGCGAAGGCGTTGTTTTGCGTTGCGATCGGCAGACCTTTGGCATCATAAATGTCGCCGCGTGCGGGAATGTTATATTCCATTGCAAGCAGGTTGCCACCCGCCAGTTCCGGCAGGATGAGCGCATCATCCCACTGAACTTTCCAGTTATTGTCCTCATTTACAAGACGCATCACAATATCCCGCTGAATATCGCCAGCCAGGACGGTCTTGTATGTGATGGTGTATCCGATCTCAGCGTTGAAAGGGGTAATGGAAGTGCTGCCAAGCACAACGTCGAAGCTCGCGGCGCTCATATTGTTCAGCGCATCGTTCCAACGCTTGGAGAAATCCTCCAAAGTGACCGCATCGCGGCTGGCTTGCGAAAGCATCGCATACATGACTTCATAATCATCAGTCTTCAGCGCATCGAAGAACGCCGTCACTGCCGCTTCTGCATTGGGTGCAGGTGTTACACGTACTTGAGCCGTCGGCAAAGGCGTATCCGTCGCAAAGATGGCAGACATACCGCCGCCCGTCCCTGAAGAGGTACACCCGGCAATGATGAAGGCGGTCAGAACAAATTGTTTCCAGCGTAATGACTTCATTACGTTTCCTTTCAATTTCCAGTTGACAAGTTCCCGCTCAATATCATCGGCGAGACCTTGCAATCATACTTTAAAAGAGATTGGCATGCCGCAGGAACATCTGCAAAAGGAACAATATCATACGGTTTCAACATCCGCAGCACATGGCACATGGGCAGCCCCATCACCCCGGCACGACAGCCTTCCAATGAAGAGACCGGCTGAAATTCGGGGTGCTGAATGGCATACGCGCCCGCCTTATCCATCGGGTCGCCGGTTTGGATATACGCCTCGATCTCCGCATCCGAATAATCGCGCATCGGCACATCGATAATCGACAAGTCGATCAGCATATTTTTCCGATACAGGATGGCAACCCCGGTATAGACCTGATGCGTCCGCCCGCGCAGCTGCTTCAACATACGCCGCGCATCTGCTTCATCGACAGGCTTGCCAAGGATTTCACGCCCATCCACCACCGTTGTATCTGACCCGATGATAAGCGCATCGGCATCCGCCCGGGCTTGGATCGCTGAAGCCTTGGCTTGCGCCAGCCTGATCACGTAATCACGCGGCACTTCATGCTCAAAGGGTGTCTCATCCACATCCGCGGCGAGGACGCTGAACTCCCAGCCGCTCAAACCAAATAACTGTTTTCTGCGCGGAGAGTTGGATGCTAGAACAAACTTTATCTTGTCATTCACGCGCAAGATTCTAACACAGTCATTTTGAGCAGATTAAACAGGGATAAGCGGTGGAATAGTGTTGCGCTATAATATCGGAAGGAGCAAATTATGGCTATTCATTTGGAAATTCCCGATGCTGTGGCAGAAGCCATGCGTTTGCCGGGCGGTGAACGCCAGCAGCGTATGTTGACCGAACTAGCCGTATCCCTGTACGCGCAGGGAATTTTGTCATTTGGCAAGGCACGCCAATTGTGCGAGATGACAAAATACGAGTTTGGCATTTTGCTTGGCAAACGCGGCATACCCCGCCATTATTCTCAGGACGATTTTCAGGATGACCTAACCTATGCTCGTGGTTAGCAATACATCACCAATCATGAATCTGGCTATTGTGGGGGAATTGGACTTGTTACGCCAGCAATTTGGCGAGGTAATCGTCCCGCCAGCAGTCATTGACGAATTACGGCTGGATACCGAGTTCCCTGGTACAGATAATATCCGCCGCGCCATTTCAGAAGGCTGGCTTCGCCAAGAGCCTATCGAAAACCAACAGGTTGTGCTCGCCATTCGAAGAGAACTCGACAACGGGGAAGCCGAAGCTATTGCGCTTGCCCTTCAACTAAAAGCCGACTTAATCTTAATGGATGAACGCGAAGGACGTTCGGTTGCAAAGTCGATGGGATTAAACCCGATTGGAATTCTTGGGGTTTTGATTCGCGCCAAGCAGGATGGGAAAATCACTTCAGTTAAGCATAGTTTGAACCGATTACGAGATGAAGCCGGTTTTTATATCACCAATGAGTTGATGCAAAGAATTTTGTCTGAAATTGGGGAGTAGTTGGTATTCGCAAGACCTCCGAGGTTTTATCCACCTTGGAGGTCTTATATAATCAGGGAGACCTTCATGAAAAAAACCACCCTTATTTTTCTCGCTTTTACTCTCGCAGCCTGCCAATCCTCTTCAGAGGGCGCGACTCCCACTCCGCAGGTGACAGTCACTTCGGAAGTGACTGCCACCTTGACCCCGCCAGCCCCAACTCTCACCCCAGAATCTGCCCTGCCTGCTGAAATTCAGGAATTACAAAAAAGTCTTGCTGGAACCGACTATCGTTTTAAATGGAACGATGATTTAAAAACTTTAGCTCTTACACACACTACCCCAGAAACAGAAAAAACAGTCGTTATCCCAGAAATTGTTTTTGAAAAGGGAAATTGGAAAAGAACATACACTTTGAAACCCTATATGGAACAGAAGCAGAAGTAACAATTGATAGTAGGGTTGATAAAATGACAGTTACTGAAACTCCAGAAGGTAAAAAGATATTAGATTTCTCTGGTTGGAGTTTAATTGATGGAAAATGGGAAAGGGAAAGTATAAAAGATGAAACTAATTATAATGTTGCAGAAGCACAGTTTATACCTCAAGATGATGGAAGTGAAGATCCAGAAAATAAAGGTGGTGACATATCAGTAATTGAAAAATACAAAGTAGCAATTTTTCCGAATGCAATTGGTAGATGGTTCGAGGGAACAGTTAAATATAACGATACTTTTTTTGAAATAGATGGTAGGTCGCCAAACAAATGCTGGTGGGGGGATAGCATAAAGACATTAGATGCAAGAGGAAAACAAATAGAGATTGAGACAACAAATTATGTAGTTGTTAACTTCACAGACGGAAATTCTGTTTTGATTTATAAGGATAAAAGCAACACATATAAAACAATTTTCATTGACTCAGACTTGACTGATTGGGGCAATTGGAGTCCTCGATTCTAACCATTTGTTGACTTTTAGTTCGACATTGTCAATAATGATAGTATGGAAACGAGGAAAGTAATTTTTTATCTTCTTACTTTAATCTTTATTATAATAGCCGTCTTTAGTATACTGTTTTATTCAAATTTTTTAGCAAATAGCAAAATTATTATCGACCTCCGCAATGTTTTTTTTACAAAATTGGACAATAACACCAAAAGGTTTATTTATTTATAAACCAAGAGCCATCAGAATCGATCCAGATAGTGGATTTGTATATAAATTTCCAGGTAAGTTTCAGTCTATGGATTTTGAAAAAGAAACAATAACACTAAAGGATATGTTTGGGAAGTCATGGACATTTAAATATCATACAAATAAAAGGAGGATGGGCTCAAGGTTGATAAAGAATCAATTGACTATAGATACGTTATCAAAGAATTGGGAAAGACGGATATTGCTTTTTTACAAAAAATGACTATTGATACGAATAATCCCAATCTGAATATTTCACATTTTCAAAAGGATGATTTAATAATTTTATTTTGGAGTGATAGCAGAAAATTTACGGAAATATCGTATGCCAATAAGCTTGGGGAGACAATTGAACTAAACGGCGCGAAAATGGTTCAAATAAATAAAATTTTATGGAAATAAAAAATATTGTCGTATACATCAAAATATTATTTTGCGTATCAATATTTGTACTTGGCTATAATCTCTCAAATACAAAAATATATGCCCAAAACGACGGAACTGGTTGTGCGTGTGGGTATGATGGTGCTGGCACTTCATGCTGGGAATATCCACCGAGTGGTTGTTCATCAGATGCACAGTGTGGAGGTGGAGAAACATGTTGTGGAGGGGCATGCGTAGGTGGTGATCAATGTTGAGGCGGGGGAGGAGATTACACCCCTTGTACTAGAACCTGTCTCAAAAATGTCATCCTGAGCGGTAGCGAAGGATCTCTACCTCAATGTAAGAGACCCTTCGGTCGCAAAAAACGCTCCCTCAGGGTGATAAAGTATTTTTGAGATAACTTGTAGTTACAACTGCCCAGTTAATGCTGTTGATCCAAATAACTACTCGACACATTATATAGGAGACACACAACGTAGAGATTGTAATTTTGGTAACGCTGCAAGCCAGTACTGGCAATGTGATAGTGATGGTTTTTGTGCATGGTACCTAACTCAAGTTGCCACCTTACATATTTTGGCGTGATGGGTCAAGCTTTTTTAACGCAAAGTCGCAAAGACGCTAAGATTTAAGTGCTTTTTCTTTGCGCCCCTGCGCCTTTGCGTTAATTTTTTTTCACCTTCTCTATAGGTCGCAACTTGGATTAAATTAAGTTCTACAAATGAAGCAAGAACGCTTTCCAGGTTCCAACCCTTATCAAAACTTCCTCTTTCCTCTTTCCCATTCCGGTTGTAAAATCACCCCCATAAATCTGTCTGGACAATTGGAGGCGCAATGAACAAACTGCAAGAACGTATTTTAGAAGAGGGGAAAGTACTCGGCGGCGGGATTTTGAAAGTGGATAGTTTCGTCAATCATCAAGTGGACCCCATGCTTATGGACGAGTGTGGACGTGATTTTGCAAAACGTTTTGCAAATGTAGGAGCGACAAAGATCCTCACGGCTGAAATTTCCGGCATCGCCCCTGCCATCACCACCGGCATTCACATGGGGCTGCCCGTCGTCTATGCCCGCAAGACCAAACCCATCACCATGCCCGATCAGGTCTACCTGACTCTCGCGCCATCGCATACCAAAGGGCGCATGGTCGAGTTGATCGTCTCCCCCGAATACCTTGCCAACAACGAAAAGGTTCTGATCATCGATGACTTCCTCGCCAGCGGACAGACCATTCTCGGTCTGGTGCGTTTGGCAGAAGCCGCTGGGTCACATATCGTTGGCATCGGCGCATTGATCGAGAAGATCTTCGAAGGCGGACGCGACGCGTTAACTCCGCTTGGTGTTCCGATCGAATCCATCGCTTGCATCAAATCGTTGGATGACGGCAAGATCGAGTTTGTGGATTAGCCTGACGATAGACGATAGACCGCAGACCATGGCAAATCTTCTATGGTCAATCGTCCATGGTCAATCGTCTACAAGCTCATGCTTCGGAAATTTCTACGCCTCCGCTTCATCACTTTCCTCATCGGTTGGATATTTACACACATGAGTTTTGCCATCCCGGTCAAACGCCTCCGCGAGACGTCGAACCTGATCGCCTTTCAGCATCCTTCTCCCAGCTATAAGGTGCACCTGCTCCTCGTCCCAAAGCGACAGGTGCAAACGCTGGCAGACCTTGACCCGCAAGATACCGTTTTCCTCACAGACTTATACGCCACGGTGCAAAGCCTCGTAAAGGAATTTGACCTCAAGGCTTATCGGCTCATCGTCAATGGCGGAGAATATCAGGATTTTCCGCATTTACACTTTCATCTTATTTCACCCTCTCCCCTTGCCCCTCTCCCAGAGGGAGAGGGGTTGGGGTGAGGATTATTTACATGAATTCCATTGCAATTCTCGATTTCGGTTCTCAATATGCTCAGATCATCGCCCGGCGCGTGCGTGAAGCGCAGGTGTACTGTGAACTCTTCCCTTGGGATGCGCCTCAGGAAAAGATCCTTTCGATAAAACCGAAGGGATTTATTTTGTCCGGCGGACCCAGATCCGTTTACGAAGAGAATGCCCCCTTCATTCAGAAATTCATTCTCGAAAGCGGGCTGCCCATCCTTGGCATCTGTTACGGAATGCAAGCCCTCACCCACGCCCTTGGCGGCAAAGTGGATCCTTCGGCAGAACGGGAATATGGGCAGGCAGAAATTACGCCGCTAATTCCTGGCACGATGTTGGATGTACTATCCAAAGTCTGGATGTCGCACGGCGATAAAGTGACTCAGTTGCCTGAAGGCTTTGTTGCTCTGGCAAAAAGCGGGAACAGCCCCTACGCGGCAATGGGCGATATGAAGCGCAAATATTTCGGCGTGCAATTCCACCCGGAAGTGCATCACACCCCGAACGGCAGTGAACTCCTCAAGCATTTCGCCGTTGACATTTGCGGCGCAACCCCCGATTGGACGCCCGCCTCCATCATCGAAGAAAGCGTCAAACGGATTCGTGAGCAGGTTGGCAAGGAACGTGTGCTTGCGGCGGTTTCGGGGGGAGTCGATTCATCCGTAGCGGCGGCATTGGTCCATAAAGCCATCGGCGATCAACTCGTCTGTGTGTTCGTGGATACGGGGCTTTTGCGCGCGAACGAAGGTGCTCAAGTGGCGGATGCTTTCCGCAATGGGCTTGGCGCGGAATTAATTACTGTGGAAGCCAGTGAAGAATTTCTTGGCGCGCTGAAAGGGCAAACCGATCCGGAGAAAAAACGCAAGATCGTCGGAGAGAAGTTCATCCGTATTTTTGAGCGCGAAGCGAAGAATGTCGGTCAGCCGAAATTCCTGGTGCAAGGCACGATCTACCCGGATGTCGTCGAATCTTCTGGACCCGATAGAAGCAAGGCGGCGAAGATCAAGTCACACCACAACGTGGGCGGGCTGCCCGAAGACATGCAGTTCGAACTCGTCGAACCTCTGCGTTATCTATTCAAGGATGAAGTACGCTTGGTGGGCGAAGCTCTCGGCTTGAATCAAGGCTTGGTGTGGCGGCAACCGTTCCCCGGTCCCGGTCTGACCGTGCGTTGTCTCGGGGAGTGTACGCCCGAACGTGTATCCCGTCTGCGGGCGGCAGATGCGATCCTTCTGGAGGAATTATCCAAAGCCGGTTTTCTTGGGAAGGGTGCGCAGACTTCGCAAGCTTTCATGGTTTTGTTGCCCGTGCGCTCTGTCGGCGTGATGGGCGACCAACGCACATATCAGGAGGCGGCGGCGATCCGCGCGGTCACCACGGACGATTTTATGACCGCCGATTGGGCGCGCCTGCCTTTCGAATTGCTGGCAAAAGTTTCAAGCCGTATTGTCAATGAAGTGGAAGGCATCAATCGCGTGGTCTATGATATAACGAGCAAACCACCCGCAACGATCGAGTGGGAATAGTCATTTTAGATTGATGTTTGGGAGATGAAAATGAACTTCGATTATGGCAATGTCTTAACCCGCGCTTTGCAGATCACCTGGAGACAAAAATCCTTCTGGTTGTTCATGATGTTCCCCATGCTGGTCGCATCGTTCATATTCGTTACATTTGCCGCACCTATTTTTCTCTTTAGCGAGGATGAAGATATGATGGGGCTGTTCCTTGTGCTTTGGCTGGGAGTGCTATCACTCAGTTTCATCGTCAGTTTGTTGGTGAATACAGCCGGGTCCACGTCGTTGATGCTTGGCATCCTGCGGGTGGAGCGCGGTGAAGGCTCTACGGCTTTTATGGATCTGGTACGGGATGGCTTTCAATATTTTGGGCGCGTGCTCGGCGCTGTGCTCATCATCCAGTTTTCGATCGGAGCGGTCTTTGCAGTCTTCTTCCTCTGCGTGGCGGCACTTACCGCTGTGACGATGGGCATTGCTTCCATTTGTTTGCAGCCGATCATGATGCTGCTTACGCCCCTTTCATTTCTCGTCATCGCCGTCATGGATGGAGCCATGGTAGCAGTGATCGAGGAAGACCTGGGTTCATGGGATGCCATCAAACGCTCGCTGAACGTCGTCCGTGAGCATGTTTGGAAGTTCATCCTGGTCACATTGATCGCGTATTTCGGCTCCACACTGGTTTCCAGTATCTTTATCTTTCCAGCAACCCTACCTGCCGCGGCGGCGCCGATCTTAATGGAATCCGGCGTGGATATAAGCGGACAGGCAGTGATAGCGATGATGATCCTATTTGCTTGCATCTTCTTCCCGTTCATGTCACTGGTCACTGGAATCACCGGAACATTCATGAACTCCGTTATAGGCATCTCCTATCTGCGTCTCTCACGCCCGGCGGTAAGTGACATAGTCCTTTTCGGGGAGGAAGAGAACCCCGCGACTTCGTGAACTTCTCCGCGTAGATTAGGGTGTCGTATGGGACGGAAAATCCCCGTTCCCAACCACCTCCCAAGTGGACGGAAATCTTTGAGTAGTGTATGATTTAGCCGGTCTCGCTCGGGAGGACCACCTGTAACGCTCTGGAGAATGACATGAAAATCGATTTAGGAAAGATCCTTACCCGATCCTGGCAGATCATTTGGAATTACAAGATTCTGTGGGTTTTCGGGATTTTTGCAGGCTTTGCCAGCGGTAATGGGGGCAGCAACGGCAATTCCAGCTCCTCGAATGGCAGCAGCGACCCAACCACAAACTTCACAGGCGACCCCAGCCAATACGTTGATCAGGCGGGCGAATTCTTCCAACAATATCTGCTCATCATCATTGCCGTTTGCGTAGTGCTTGCGTTACTTTCTCTCGCATTTTATGCGCTTGGCATGATCGGGCGTATCGGTATTCTCAAAGGCGTATACAAAGTGGAAGATGGCGCCGCCTCCCTTATGTTTGCCGAACTCTGGTCTGAAAGCATGCCATATTTCTGGCGTTTCTTCGGGCTGAATTTCCTCATTGGGCTGGCGTTCTTTGTGATTCTTCTTCCCTTTATTTTCATAGCTGTCGCCACAGCCGGTATTGGATTATTGTGTTTAGTCCCGCTCATCTGCGTGCTCGTTCCGGTAGGCTGGGTTGTGAATGTCATCCTTGAGCAGGCACAGGCAGCCATCGTTGCCGAAGACCTCACCATGTTCGATGGTTTCAAACGCGGCTGGGAGATCGCCAAATCTGATATAGGTGGCATGATCGTCCTCTCACTGGTATTGGGCATCGGCGCCGGTATTATTGGCTTGATCTTTGCCCTGCCTTTGATCGCAGCCATGGTTCCGCTTGTTTTCAGCATGTCCAGCTATCAAGCAGGTGCCGCTCTCCCGCCTACAGCATGGATATCCATCGTATGCTGTGCCATCTACGTCCCCATTCTCTTAGGCTTCAACGGTGTTCTCACCGCCTATATCAAAACGGCTTGGGCACTTTCCTATCGTCAGCTGACCGCCAAACCTATCGAAAGCACCCCCATCCTCGCGCAGGCTGATGCGTAAACTCCTCGTCTCCTTTTTCTCCATAAGCCTGATCCTGGGCACGATCCTTGTCCCTGTGCATGCACAGGGACAGATCGCAGCCTCTGTTACGCTACATAATGTGGACACATCCACCTTCCCGGTCATTACCGGGTTTGTGGATGTAACCGACGCGAACGGCATTTTCGCCTCAGGGCTTAAACCGGATGCTGTTTCTGTTCTCGAAAACGGGCAACCCATCCCAGCCGATTCGTTCACAGAAATGGCGATCCCGCTCCAGTTGGCAGTCGCCTTCAATCAAGGCGAAGCCCTGGATGCCCGCAATGCCAATGGCATTTCCCGTTTTCAACGTGTTTCACAGATCATCTTGCAATGGGCACAGGCTCGCCCCACCGACCTGCCCGATGACCTCAGCCTCGTCAGCCAGGCAGGACCGATCATCAACCACGCGCCTGCTGCCGATTTCATCGTCGGCTTGGAAGGCTTTGAACCAGACCTCCGAACCGCCACCCCCAACCTGCAATCCCTCGTCACCGCCTTGGATGTGGTCAGCGCACAGACGCCGCGCATTGGTGTGAATCGTGCCATTCTTTTCATCACTCCACAAATGGAAGATGCCAACCTGGCTGCATCGCTTGAGCCGCTGATCCAGCGCGCCGTAGAAAGCAATATTCACGTTTTCGTCTGGTATGTGGATGCAAACACAACCTTCACCACTACCAGTGCTGCAGTTTTCAACAACCTTGCCATTCAAACCGGCGGCAGCATGTTCCAATTCTCCGGTGAAGAACGCTTCCCCGATCCGGAAGTTTACTTTTCACCTTTGCGCCGGATCTACACCCTCTCTTACACATCACACCTGAACGCTTCCGGCGACCACAATATCTCGCTGCAAGTGAATGTGCCTTCAACAGGCATGGTCGCTTCTACACCACAGACCTTCAGCCTGAACGTACTTCCACCCAACCCGATTCCTGTATCCCCTGCGTTGCAGATCACACGTCAGGCACCGGAAGACGACCCCTTCAATTCTGAAATCCTTTTGCCCGAAACGCAGGAACTCGAGATCATCATCGAATTCCCGGATGGTTTTGAACGTCCACTGGCACGTACTACGTTATATGTAGACGGCGTCAACGTGGCTGAGAATACCGCCGAGCCTTTCAATAAATTCAACTGGGATCTGATACCCTATACGGTCAGCGGTGAACATCAATTGACAGTGGAAGTGGTTGACTCGCTTGGATTAAGCAAAACCAGTATGCCGCTGCCGATCCTGGTCACTGTCATCAAAGCGCCCAGCGGACCTGCCGCCTTCCTTGCCAAGTATCGCATGCAATTCACCTTCGGTGCGATCATCTTTGCAGGGCTCGTGCTGTTCGTTATCCTGCTGGGCGGACGTTTCCGTTTTCTCTCTCTGCGTGCCATGCAAGAACAGCGCCGTGTCCAAAGCGACCCACTCACTCAATCCATCGCAGTGATGGCGGCAGAACCACCGGCTACAGAGGTTAAAGAGAAAAGCCCGAAGCGCCAACCCAAACCAAGAAAGGCAAAGACGGCTGAAAAATCAGAGAATGAAGCGGCGGCTTCGCTGGCTCGCATTCAAGCGGATGGGCAGTTTTCCGCAGTCCCGCCGATCCCATTGAACGGCAAGGAAATCGTGATCGGTACAGACCCAGTACAATGCACACAGATCCTGGATGATCCTTCCATTTCGTCTGTACATGCACGCATCCGCACCACCGAAGACGGCGGGTATTTGCTTCTGGATGTCCAATCCATTGTGGGGACATGGGTGAATTATGAGCCGATCTCGCGCGAAGGCTGCCGATTGGAGCATGGGGATATGGTAAACTTTGGTCAATTAAAGTACCGTTTCCTACTGCGGACTCCCCCACTCCCAAGAACTCCCAAAATCACCCCAGTGAATCCTGACGAATGATTCGTACCACTCTCGCCCACTTGCACATAGCCGCCCTCAGCCATGCGGGCCTCTCAGGCAAGAATAATGAGGACCGGTATGCTGTTTCATCGTTCCAGTTAGGTAAGGATGATGCGCGTCCTTCCACGTTTGCCGTAGTGGCAGATGGGATTGGCGGGCATCGCGCTGGCGAAGTAGCGGCAGAACTGGCAGTGAATTACATCAGCATGCATGTGGCGGAAAGCAACGCTAGAAAACCGGTCAAGATCCTTGAGAACGCCATTCACGATGCCAGCCAGGCGATCGCCACCCACTCTGCAGGACGAGAAGAGGAACAGGGTATGGGCTCAACCTGCGCCTGTGTGTGGGTCATCGAGAACAAATTATATACTGCGTATGTGGGTGACTCGCGCATCTATCTTCTGCGTGGAAAATATATTCAACAACTGACGATTGACCATACCTGGGTACAGGAAGCCTACGAAAAAGGCATTATCTCTGCCGAACAGATGCGTGACCATCCCAATGTACATGTCATCCGCCGCCATCTTGGCGGTATTCGCCTGCCCGAAGTGGATTTTCGCTTACGCATTGATAACGAAGAGACGGATGAAGAATCGCTCAATAACCAAGGTTTTCATCTGCATCCTGGAGATACCATTCTGATCTGCACCGACGGACTCACCGATCTGGTTTGGAACGATGAGATTCAGGATATCATTCGTTCAAAGCGGGATTTGAAAGCCGCGGCAGAAGCCTTGGTTGGGCTTGCCAACGAGCGCGGCGGGCACGACAACATTTCGGTGGTTTTGCTGGCAATGCCCAGAGTGGAAGAAACACTTCCCAAAAAAGGCATCTTTAGCTGGTTAACAGGTGAGTAAGCCCTCACCTATAAACTTGAGAATATAAAAAAGCTGGTCTTTGAAGACCAGCTTTTTTTTGTGAATCAGCCGGGCTTTTCCCGGTCCAGCCATAGTTCGCGATATTTGCGATTCCAGTCTATCAAAAAGCGGATGGCGATGACAGCGCCTGTTCCAAGTGCAACCCAAAAAACGACATCACGAAAGTTGAGCAGCCACAAGACCGGCGCAATAAGGATTCCTGCGAAAACGCTTGCGCGTGCAGAGTGACGAACCACCAGTACCAGAAACACCAATAGCCCAAAACAGACCAGAAATGCCAGCGGGTTAACCGCCAAAATACTTCCGCCTGCCGTGGCTAGCCCCATGCCGCCGCGAAAGCCTGCAAAGATCGTCCAGCAGTGACCGATGACTGCGCAAGCTGCCGTCAGTGCAATGAGCCAGGTTTCGCCTGAATAACGGATGGCAAGCCAGGCAGGCAGGAATCCCTTTGTAACATCAAGGATGAAGACCAACACACCCCAACCAAAACCCGCCTGACGGATGGTGTTCGTTGTCGTGGCGTGACCGGAACCAGCATCACGCACATCCACATTTTTGACGAAACGAGTAACCCAGATGGAAAAAGGCAGGGAACCGAGGAAATAACCAAGGAGGGGAAAGAGAAGATTCATCATATGATTGATTAACCCCGCCTGCCTAAAAAGTGTTCAGTTAATTTTTAGTAGGCATGAGCCAATACGCGGGCACGCGAGGCGAGGCGACGGGCTAGACCGTCAAAGATGAATTTATGGAATGGCCACATGGCATACCAATATAAAAAGCCTGGGACGCCGTGCGGCTCAAAATAAGCAGTAACCGTGAAGAGGGTTTTGTTTTTTTCTTCTTCCAGCGGAGCAGATTCAAATTGCAACCAGGCTTTCCCTGGAACCAGCATCTCGGCGCGCAGGCGCATAAGGTGGTCTTTCTCAACCGCTTCAACCCGCCAAAAATCGAGCGCTTCCCCGGTATGGATCTCATCCGGGTGACGGCGTCCACGCCGCAAGCCGACACCGCCAATGGCTTTATCCATCCAGCCGCGGATCGCCCACGACCAGTCCATATACATCCAGCCGCGTTCACCGCCAATGCCGGTATAAGATCGAAAAACGGTTTCGGCAGAAAGATCGAGTACGATTTTACGGCGTTCGATGAACATTCCCTCTTCCACCGTGAACGTATATGGTTTCACGTCGCCGGCTTCGGTCACCAGGGCATCAGCCCAGCTGGTTTCCACGTTATCGCGTTGGATGCGCCCAAGCGCAAGATGAACCGCGGTCTGATAATCGATGGGCTGGATATGGGGGAATACTTTCTTTGCCGTTTCATCGCGAACGATAAGATTGGCGCGCAACCCTTCAATGAGCGGCGCCACCACCCGCCAATGGATCGGCGTGACCATGTGAACCCAGTACGCGGAAAGTCTTGGGGCGTAGAACGGTGTGCGGATCAGCCAACGGCGGAGATTCCGCTCTTTGGCATACCCCAACAGCATGTCTGCGTAGGTGAGGCGCGAAGGTCCCCCTATCTCAATAACCCTGCCGGTCGCTTCCGGCGTTTTGAGTGCATCTACCAGATAGGAAAGTGTATCCCGAATGGCAATGGGCTGGGCTTGCGAGAAGAACCAGGCGGGGCAGGTAAGCACCGGCTCACGCTCGGTGAGATAACGGATCATTTCAAAGAGAGCCGAGCCAGAACCAATGATCATACCTGCACGAATCTCAGTGACAGGTGTTTTGCCATGCCGCAACACAAAGCCGGTTTCATGTCGCGAGCGCAAGTAGGGCGAGAGGTTTGCCGTGGGATCCACAAGCTCACCAAGATAAATGATCTGCTCAATGCCTTCAATTTCAGCGGCATGGGAGAAATTCCGTGCGGCTTGCATATCCCGTTCGGCACTGTTCCTGCCGCCCTGTTTGCCATGCATCAGGTAATATGCGACAGCAACATCTTTCATTGCGATAGCAAGCTCATCAGGGTTGAGAGCATCGCCCGCCGCAACCTCAACTTTTTTCAACCATGCCCGCCCCTGCAACCGGGACGGGTCACGCACCAGGCAACGCACGCGATAGCCTGCCTCGAGCAGTTTGGGGACAAGTCTGCCGCCAACGTAACCAGTAGCACCAGTAACAAGGATCAGTTTGGTTTGAGTCATGATCAAGGATTATAACGGCAGGGTCGGGCAGGAGTAATATTTTTTTAGGAAAATTTCAGACCCGCTTTGCTGTAAAGAGACTGGAAAGTATTCTCCACAAGTTATTCGCTATAATTTTTTTACCGGATCATCGCGCAAAGGAGCAGAATGTATGAACCGAAGAATCTCCGACATCATTCCCGGACTGGCAATTTTCCTACTGATCGCAGTTGTTATTGGCTTTAGCGTATCCATGGGGGCATTTCCTGGAGGGGTGGAAGAATGGTTAAGCGGAAGTGCCAACCCAAGGCAGGCATTGATCACGTTCAGCGCCGCCCTCAGCAGCCTGACACTGATGCTCGTGCGCAGCGGGGTGGAGATCAGCCCGCTTAACTTTGCCAAAGGCGAAAACCTTAGAAGATACATCACCGGGCTGCCATTTTGGTTCCTGATCTTTTGCTTTGCCATCTCCCTTTTGGGGTTTTGGAATTTTTCACCCAGTTGCAAGGCTCCCGAAGCCGTGACGTTCAAAATTGTGGGCACAGACCAATCCTACCAGCCTCTCGATCTACTGGAGGTTTCCCCAAACCAACCCATGACCATCATGGCAGTCTCTCCGGATGAAGCGGCGCAACTTTCCTGTATATCCTGGGAATTCGTTGGTCCGGCATTCCCCACCCTTGGAGAAAAGAACGGCTGCCAGGTAAACATCACCTTCGGCGACCAGTCGGGTCCCAGCTTTATTTCCCTGCTTGCCACCCAAAACTTTTGTAACAATGCCACCCTATTTTCCCTTGAAGTTCAGGTCAAATAGAATGAACACCGCCCTTACCATTCGTATTCCACTTCTCGTCGTCATCGCAACCCTGCCGCTGGTCGCCTGCGGCGGGAACGCAAGTCATCAATCCCTAAAGATCATGCCGCAAGACTGCTCGCTCCTTGTTTCAGAAGTCATCGGCTTGACGCTCAATGGGGAGATCGACCCCAACTCACAAGTTACCTGGGAAGCCTCTCTTGGCACAGTCGTAAGCATCTCACAAGGAATCGGCGCCAACTATACGGCACCCTCTGTGGCAGGTGAAGCGCTTATAAAAGCCACCGTTACTTCAGGTGTGGGTTCAAATTCAAACATCCTGACAACTACTTGCAAGGTTATAGACCCCAGCGCCACACTACCATCTTCGGCTTCTAATCAACCAGAGTCAGTGCTTCCTCCCCAGCCCGAGGCTCAAAAGGGGAAGCCCACAATAATCATCAGTGAGGTAATGGGCAACGCCTGCGGCGGTATCGACCAACGCAAATACAACCAATACCTGGAACTCTATAACTACGGCGACCAGCCCGTGGATGTCGGCGGCTTCCATCTCTACGATGAAGGGAATTCCGGCACACCAGATGAGATCACAGCCTGGAATAGGCGCTCTGGTCTTATGCCAGATGGACCGTTCATTCTGGATACCACTGTCATTCCGGCAAAAGGCGTTGCCGTCGTATTGTCGCCGCAATATTACGAAAACCCAATGGGCGCGCCTTATACTCTGCCAGCCGGTACGATCGTCCTTACTGTGGCAGAGAGCGCCACACTGGGCGATGACTATTTCGGCATCATCACCGACCAAAATGGATACGACACTGTAACCCTATACACTGGCAGCGGATCCATCATCAACACCGTGGTGGATACATACGGTACACCCTCTGTTCTAACCAGCTATCCATTTGACATTGACGACAATCACAAAGACAACGTCCCCAGATATCTCAGCGAATGTACCTCCATCGAGCGCATCAACCCGCTCATGCCAGATTCAGAGTCAAACTGGACACCCGTGAAGAACGGTTCTCCCGGAGAAGTACCCTTCCACTAAAGCGACTTCGCACGCATGCCGGGATTCACCAGCTTCCGGTACAATCCGCTTCCAGATATGGACTGGAAACTGATTCCCGAACCCGAACTTTCAGCCGCTCTCGAAGCGGATATCCAACGCATGTTGGTTGCAGCCTTCCCCAACTACGTGGATTTCTTCAACGCGAATTCCTATTGGGGCTCCAAGCCCGAATACCGCCTGATCGCCATGCAAGCCGGGCAACCCGTGGCACACTTGGAGTTTGGTTTTCGCCGCATCACGATTGAAGACTCTGCCTTTGAAATTGCAGGGATCGGCGCGGTGGCGATCCACCCCAAACATCAGGGCAGGAAGCTCGGCAAAACCATGTTTAGTCATTTACGCGACCACCTGCAACAACACACCCATGTAGATTTCGGCTTTATCGGCTGTCACGATGAAGTCGCCGGGTTTTATGCCGCATCCGGTTTCACCCGTGTACAACAAAGTGTTTACAGCCTCAACCCCGACTCCCAAGCCTGGGAAACTTTTCATGGTCCGACTCTCATCATGCCGATCCACAGTTCATTGGAACAATGGAACTCTCATGGGGTGATCCATCTTCACGGCATGCCATGGTGACGGCAAACTAATGTAGAATCCACGTCATGCCTTTGCTGTGGATCTCGCTTGCCTTCCTCACAGGAATCATCCTCGCCGCTGCCGTCACATTTCCAGCCTGGGCATGGGCACTCACAGCTCTGATTTTCTACTTTATCCGCACCCCACGGTTTAAGACCCGATACTCTTTTCTCGTCAAATATCCCATCATCCCCCTGCTCCCCATCTTCTTATTTCTTGGCGCAGCTTACTACCAGGTCCGTCAACCAACTATAGACGCATTCCACATCGCCTTCTATAACGACCGTAATTATGATTTACTAATTACCGGATATTTGACCGAACCGCCAGATTACCGTGATGCCTACACCAACCTGACGATCAACGTCCAAGCAGTGGATACTGGCGACGGTGACCTGCCAGTCTCCGGGAATATTCTTGTGCGTGTTTTGCCCAACGAAGAATATGAATATGGCGAGCGCATCCGTCTACGCGGCAGTGTGAAAACCCCGCCCGAAAATGAAGAATTTTCCTATCGCGATTATCTCGCCCGTCAGGGCATTCACTCGTATATGACCAGCGCCAAAGTGACTCGCCTGCCCGGTAACGACGGCAATCCGATATACAAGCTCGTTTACAGTTTCAAAGCACAACTCGTCCAGCATACGTACAAGATCTTTCAAGACCCTGAAGCCTCATTACTCTCTGGCATCCTCTTCGGCGTAGACACAGGACTACCCCAAAAATTACAAACTGCCTTCAAGAACACCGGCACGGCACACATCATCGCCATCTCAGGGTTCAACATCGCCATCATTGCGGGATTGTTCTTTTCCTTCTTCAAGTGGGTCCTCAGAAACGAGAGGCTTGGTGCCATCTTCGCCGTGATCTTCGTCTTTCTGTATGCCTTTCTGGTTGGCGGCGACCCGGCTGTGATGCGTGCCGCCATCATGGGCAGCCTTGCGTTATTCGCACGTCAGATCGGCAGACGCAATGCAGGCATGAACACTCTGGCATTTGTTGCCCTGGTCCTGGCACTCATCAACCCGCTCACATTATGGGACATCGGTTTTCAACTCTCGTTCTTCGCTACATTAGGGCTCATCTTATATGCTGAACCGTTCTCGAACATCACCGCCCGCCTCATTGAAAAGATCACTCAACAGGAGAACAGTGCCATCGTCAGCATCATCAACGACAACGTCATTCTGACCCTCGCCGCACAAGTGATGACCATTCCATTAATGGCGTATTATTTCAACCGCATCTCCATCATCTCCTTTTTCGCTAATCCTTTCATCCTGCCGGTGCAACCCGCAGTCATGATCCTTGGCGGATTGGCGGTCTTCGTCAGTCTTATGCTCCAGCCACTCGGTCAACTGCTGGCATGGGTCGCCTGGCCCTTTGCAGGCTACACCATCCGTGTAGTGGAATTTTTTGACCGCATCCCCAATGGAGTGCTCATTCTTGGAGACGTGCCGCTCTGGTTCATTTTTATGACATACACCTCGCTTCTGCTTGTGACCTTTAACTGGTCTGCCATCCAAAACTGGTTCAAGTCTGCTGCCGTGTCGCTTCGAGCCGTCGCCTTAACCCTGTCATTTGCGGTGACATTCATCTGCATGGTGCTATTCTGGAGTGCCTCTGCCAAATCAGGTGATGGGCGCTTCCATGTCACTTTTCTGGATGCCGGTTCCGCGGATGCAGTCCTCATCCAAACACCTGAAGGACGCAATATTCTTGTCAACGGCGGTGCCAGTACCTCTGATCTATCCGACGAACTTGGGCGCAGACTGCCCTTCTTCACCCGCAAATTAGACTGGCTCATCATTGCCTCCACAGAGGAAGATCAACTCGCCGCACTGCCCCGTATCGTAGAACGTTACACACCTAGGAATGTGCTGTGGAGCGGCAACATACAAGCCTCGTTCTCCTCCCGCACACTGGATGAATACTTCGCACAGAATGAGATCCCTGTCAGCCGGACGGAAGCAGGGCAAAGGCTTGAGCTGGGTGATGGTGCATTCATCGAGATGCAGGCTGCAGGTCCGCGGGGAAGCGTGCTGCTCATCCAATATGGCAGTTTCCGCGTCCTGCTCCCTATCGGTGTCAGCGAAGGGACATATGAATCCATCGAGTATGGCAATACTATTGGCAAAGTGGATGTACTTTTGTTAGCCGAGTCGGGATATGCGCCCAGCAACCCGCCGGATATTTTCGAAAATTTAAATCCACAATTGGTGGTATTAAGCGTCGCCGCCGGTGACATGGACGGTCTGCCCCATCAAGAAGTACTCGAATCGCTCGAAGGGTATTCCATGCTGCGAACAGACCGCAACGGCTGGATCGATATCAGTACAGACGGCACTGAAATGCGCGTGAATGTGGAACGCGGGCAAGCCGCGACCAAGGAGTAAGACATGGGCTATCTTTTACTTGAAGGCGGCGCAGAGTTTGGCGGACGAATGTCTGAGCCGGACCTGCGCGCCATTGAACTGGCAGGCGGGGTTGATGCACCGATCTGCCATCATTACCACTGCTGCCGCGCCGGATAACAACCACAAGCGGGCTGGGAAGAATGGCATGAATTGGTTCCAAAGCCTGGGAGCAAAACAGGTTTTTACAGTTGATGTAATCGACTCAAAATCAGCCAATGACTCTACACATGCAAATCAAATTCGCGGATCAAAACTGATCTACATGCTCGGCGGGTTCACGCATTATCTGGGTGAAACGCTCAAAGATAGCCTGTGCTGGTCTGCGGCGTTGGAAGCGTATCAGAACGGCGCGGTCATTGCCGGAAGCAGTGCCGGGGCGATGGTGATGTGTGAACATTACTTCGACCCATCTAAAAAGAAAGTGGTACGCGGATTGAATTTAGTGCCGAATGCGCTCGTCCTGCCGCATCACAATACATTTGGGAAAACTTGGGCAGGCGAGTTAAGGAAAATGCTGCCAGAGGTACTTTTGATCGGCATTGACGAGCGAACGGGTATGATCCATGCTGCAGATGGTAAATGGGAAGTCCACGGCGGCGGCGGGGTGACGCTTTACCGAGGCGAATCAACTGTCAGCTATGGAAGAGGCGAGACGTTCTCGTTTTAGAAATATGCTTGGATCAAACTCCAATTGATGTATAAGTCATAGGCGCCAATTCCCAAAAGCAATAATCCGCTGATGAAGTTGATGATCCGGGCGCGCATGGCAAATTGACGCGTGATCCAACGCTGTGCCGCGCCGGAGATGAACGATAACAGCAAAAGCGGCATGCCGAAGCCCAAGCCAAACCAGAGGAAGACGTTCAACTTACCAAGTGCATCTCCGACTGTGAGCGAGAGTGCAAAAATGCTCACCACTAGTGGACCAGAGCAAGGCAGGGCAATCGGTCCGTACAGCAATCCATAAATAAAGGCATTAGCAAAGGGATGCGAAAGCAAAGGTGCTTGAATTTGTGGAAGTTTTTTAAAGGGGTTGATGTTGAATAAAAGCATCACACCAAAAGCAATGATGATCAGGTCTGCAATGGGAATGACGAATGCCAGCGCCTGCCCAATGGAAATGGACAACAGCGCAATGATCGCGCCAAGTGCAAGCATCATGGTCAATACGCCTGCGAGGACGAAGAAGCCGAGCAAATAACGAGCAGGTTTGTTCGCCAGTTTTTCCTGTCCGCCGCTGAGGTAGGCAAGGAAGCCGGGGTACAACGGCAGCACACAGGGACTGGTCGTGGCAAGCAAGCCGAGAGAAAGGGAGGTTAGGATGGTTTCCATGAAAGTCTTTTGTACACGGACAACACGGATTTCACAGATTGTTCATTTCCGTGTTGTCCGTGAAATCCGTGTACTAATGAGTTCTTTACATGCTTTCGTCGAGGAAAGGCTGGATGAACTTCAACAGATCATCCGCGCTTTTGATGCCGAACGGCAGCGGGTGGACGTTGCCCTTGCGGTCGATCACCAGCATGGGAGTTGAAGGCGGGTTGAGGAACTGGTCACCGTAGAGAGAGGCGAGGTCACGTGAGACATCTGCGGGAGAAACGGCGTATGCCCAATCGAAACCCTGTCCATCAATGAAGCTCAGCAACTTGGATGAATCTTCGTTCGGGTCAATATCCAAACCGATGCTGACGAAATCATCACGTTCGCCGAGCAGGGTGTGGAGTTCCTGCACTTGTCCCTGCTGCTTGAGGCAATTCGGGCACCAAACCGCCATTGTTTCGACCAGAACAACCTTGCCCTTAAAGTCCTGGATGGCAAAGGTCTCATTCGTGCGGACGTTAGTAAGAGGAATGCCAAACCATGCCGGGGCTTCCATCATGGCATCGTCTGCCATGGCTTCCTCGGTCATCATGGCTTCTTCTGTCATCGCGGTGTCGTGCATTGCCTCTTCCGTCATCATGGCTTCTTCAGTCATTGCGGCGTCATGCATTGCCTCTTCCGTCATCGCGGCATCTTCTTCCATCATGCCATCATCTGCGGGTGCGCCGCAAGCGGCAACGAGAAACGCAAGCAACAAAACAAAGCTAACTAAAATATTTTTGGATTTCATGTTCGAATTTATCTCCTTATATTTTCTTGAAGCCTGATAATAGATAAATCATCTTACAAAACCCCTGTCTAATTCTTACGAAAGTATGAACAAAGTCTCAAAGGGCTGATTTTTGCGTGACGGACTTAATAGAATCAAGTATGATTTCAAGCATGGCAGAAATAAAAATTCTTGTTGTAGAAGATGAGCCCAGTCTTTCCGAAGTGGTCAGTCTCTACTTAAAGCGCGCCGGGTATCAGGTGCAGATCGCAGCGGACGGCAGGCTGGCGATGAACATTCTCGAAAAACAAATTCCAGACTTTGTGATCCTCGACCTCATGCTCCCAGAAGTGGATGGACTCTCCATTACTCGTTGGCTGCGAGATCATTCGAATGTGCCCATCATCATGGTCACGTCGCGGCGCGAGGAGATCGACCGCATCTCCGGCTTGGAAATGGGCGCTGATGATTACGTGGTCAAACCGTTCAGTCCGCAAGAGTTGGTGAGTCGGGTTCGGGCGGTGTTACGGCGTACTGGACGGGAACAAGCCGGAGCGGAGTCTGAGCGGGATTTGTCGCTGGGCGAGATTAACATCAGTCCATCCACTCGTATTGTGACAGTGCGCGAATCCCACATCGAGTTAACTGCCAAAGAATTCGATCTGCTTTATCTATTGGCGCGTCATCCAAAACAAGTTTTCACCCGCGATCAATTATTGGAACGTGTCTGGGGCGGCGCGGAATATATAGACCCCGGCACGGTGACGGTTCACATCCGCCGCTTGCGTGAGAAGATCGAAAGCGACCCATCTTCGCCGACCCATTTGCTGACCGTTTGGGGCGTAGGATACAAATTCGAATCATGAGATCATCCAATATTTTTCGGTTCATAGCAGGCATTCTGCTCATCTTCGTCATCTCGCTCATCATCTTTAATTTGATGATGTCGCCGCCGATGTACGAACTCGGCTTGATGGCGCTCTTTCTCGGTATCACTGCTTTCGTTTCGGCGTTTGCCGGGTATCTTGCGTATCGCCTGGGTTGGATGACGTTCTCCCCCACCTTGCGTTGGTCTTTGCTTGGTGTGTATGCGCTTTCAAGTTTGCTTACATTTTTCAACGTATGGTTTTCGGCACAGATGATGTTCGCAAGCCAGCACGATCTGCTGCTTGCGATTGTGTTATTGGTATTTGCTGGCGGTATGGCAATGGCGTTGGGATATTTTCTCTCGTCCACCATCACAGACCGTGTGCATCAATTGCGCGGCGCGGCAGAACAGCTTGCCGAAGGGGATCTGAAAACCCGCGTTCCGGTGCAGGGTCGTGATGAAGTGGCAACACTCGCACAGACCTTCAACAAAATGGCTGAGCAACTCGAAGCCGCCGATGCAAAGCAACGCGAACTTGAAAAGATGCGCGCCGATCTCATCGCCTGGGTCGGGCATGATTTGCAAACTCCGCTCGCTTCCATTCGCGCCATTCTCGAAGCGCTTGCCGATGGCGTGGTGGACGAACCCGAAACGGTGAAGCGTTATCTCAATACGGCACAGCGTGACGTCCGCTCGCTTTCAGCGTTGATCGATGACCTCTTCCAAATGGCGCAGTTGAATGCTGGCGGCTTCAAATTAGATTTTGAAGATTCTTCTCTCGCAGACTTAATCTCCGATACGCTTGAATCTTTCACCGAACTTGCCGCGCGTCAGAACCTGACCCTGAGCGGCAGCGTGGACCCAAACCTCGACCCCGTCCGTATGGATACGCGGCGCATTGGGCGCGTGCTCAACAACCTCATTGGCAATGCCATTCGGCACACCCCCGCTCACGGCGAGGTAAAGGTCACAGCATGGCGAACCAACTCTGGCGTAGAAGTGAGCGTGGAAGATACCGGCGAAGGCATCCGCGCGGATGACCTTCCGCATATCTTCGATGGGTTCTATCGCGGAGAGAAATCCCGCAGCCGTGCTACTGGCGGCGCTGGTCTTGGGCTTGCCATCTCACGCGGCATTGTGCAGGCACATGGCGGCGAGATCAAAGTGGAAAGTGAAACAGGCAACGGCAGCCGGTTTACGTTTTACCTTCCTCATCAAACTCTCAGGCTTGCGTAATCCTTTCGTAAGGAAGTTTTCTTATACTCAGCTCATCCTTTGAGGTAACAATGAGAAAACTTTTGATCGGAGTAACACTCGTATTGACCGCCTGCGCCGCCTCGGCAGAGTCGCAATCGTTGGAGCCTGTCTTGCCCATTGTCAACGCCTCCCTGCCTGACCTCGGACCCGCACCTGAACTGACGAATGATACCTGGCTGAATGTGGATTCTCCGCTGCGCCTCGCCGATCTGCGCGGAAAAGTGGTTGCCATCGAAATGTGGACCTTTGGCTGATTACACTGCCAACAAAGAATGGCACTCAAATTATTCCGGTCAAGGTTTGGTTATCATTGGCAATCATTACCCCGAATTCGCCTTTGAAGAAAGCCTTGATAATCTCAAAGCTGCCGTGCTTGAGAATGAGATCGAATACGCAGTGACGCAGGATAATGACGGTAGAACATGGCGCGCTTATAATAATCGCTACTGGCCCACCCTGTACTTGATTGACAAACAAGGACATATTCGTTATGTTCATATCGGCGAAGGTAGATACAAGGAAACCGAAGCCGCCATCCAAACCTTGCTGGCAGAAACATATCCGTAATTTGAGGAGAGACATGAACAACCCTTATAAATCCGTTCCAGTCCGTTCGTATGAAATTACCCCGAAAGAGACGTATCTTTCACGGCGTGATTTCATCAAAGCCGCCGGTGTGGTTGCAGGTAGTGCCGCACTTGCGGCTTGCGCACCACAAGTCGAAGAGGTGACCTCCACCGCGCCGGTTCACAACTTTCCATCCATGAGTGACGAATTGGGCAACCCTGCCAATACCTTCGAAGAAATAACCTCTTACAATAATTATTACGAATTCAGCACGAACAAAGAAGCTGTTCTGCCATTATCAAAAGGTTTCACCACCTCACCCTGGACCGTGGAAGTGACTGGCATGGTGAACAAGCCCAAGACCTACGGTTTTGAAGACCTGCTCTCCTTATTCACTCAGGAAGAGCGCATATATCGCCTGCGTTGTGTTGAAGCGTGGAGCATGGTCATTCCGTGGAACGGTTTTCCGCTGGCAAGTTTATTGAAAGCCGTTGAGCCAACGTCAGACGCAAAGTATGTGCGCTTTGAAACCGTTTATCGCCCTGAGGAAATGAAAGGGCAGGGCAGTCCATTCTATCCGTGGCCCTATCAGGAAGGTCTGCACATCCGCGAAGCCATGAACGAACTGACCCTGCTTGCAACGGGGATTTACGGCGAAACCATGCTGCCTCAAAACGGCGCGCCGATCCGTTTAGTAGTGCCCTGGAAGTATGGTTTTAAATCCATCAAATCCATCGTCAAGATCGAGCTGACCGACCAGCGTCCAGACACACTCTGGAACACTGTAGCATCGAACGAATATGGCTTCCTTGCCAATGTGAATCCGAATGTAGATCACCCGCGCTGGTCACAAGCATCTGAACGGCGCATTGGCGAACTCTCCCGCCGCGAAACATTAATGTTCAACGGCTACGGCGAACAAGTAGCTGACTTATATGCCGATATGGATCTAAGTTTGAACTATTAATTTCGAAAGCAGCAAGATCTCAAATGACCGCCGACGGCGGACCACGGTCTGCCGTCGGCGGTCATACGGTATGTGATCAACCTTTCTTCAAAAACCATGAAAATCTTCAATCGCTATACCCCTTTACAAATTACCATTCATCTTTATGCCTGGTCGGCATTGTTTTGGATCATTTTTGAATTACTGACCGATTCCTTTTCCATCAACCCCATTCAAGAACTCGAACAGCGTACTGGTCGGCATGCCATTACATTATTAGTTTTATCGCTGCTCTGCACGCCGCTCAACAACATTTTCAAATTTCCTGAGTTACTCAAACGTCGCCGCACCCTGGGCTTATACACCCTGATGTATGCCACGGTTCACGTCCTTATTTTTATCAACCTCGATTACGGTCTCGCATGGAGCTTGATCGCCCGCACCGTATTTGAAAAGCCCTATATCATCGTCGGCACGATCGCATTCCTGCTGCTCATTCCCCTCGGCGTCACTTCCTTCGATGTTTGGAAGGTGCGCCTCGGCAAAAATTGGAAACGCCTGCATCAGGTCGTTTACATCATTGCGCCGCTGGCAGTGCTGCATTACATCTGGAGCAAAAAAGGCGACATCCTCACCCTGTCTGGAGATATCCTTCGCCCGGCGATCTACGCGCTCATCCTGACGGTCTTCCTGCTCATGCGCATTCCTGCCGTGCGGAAATATCTCGCCTCCCTCTCAACCCGCAGCCTGACTCTGCCCTTCAAAAAATCCACTCAGCCGAAAGCGGATCTGCCTTAATACGATCAAGGTGACAGTCACTCATAAGGCGGCTGTCACCTTGTGGTTTTAAAACAACCCACGAAAGAAAAGCAGCAAACCAACAAGCGCCAGGGGAATCCCCACGATCGCACCAATCAGCGTCAGACTGACGATAATACCGACCATGAAAAATACCACCCCAAGCACCATCGCCACAAAACGCCCGGTCATTTCAACGATAACCGCCAGCAGCTTCCAAAGCGCGGCAAAGGGCCACAAATACCAGGGGATAGGATGTTTCTGAGTTGTAGTTGTCATAAGAAGAGCCTCCATTCTTCATATACGTGAATTTCCAAAAAACGATGCTGGATGAAAAATACTTAAGTACCACTGCATAAATCCCAAAGACAGGACTATAATCGCCAAACTATGCCTACAAAAACCACCAAATCAAAGAAATCTGAACCTGCCGTGTTCGAGGTTGAACAGGAAACCCCCGTTGAAGAATCGGAAAACGCGGAAGAGTTCATCACTTTCAAGCGCAGCCATTTTTACTCGGTGCTGGTCGTGCTCGCTTTCGCCGTCGGTCTATTACTGGGATACGTGTTATGGGGACGCGGCACAACAACTGTCACCGTTGCGGCGGAACCGTCGACCCAACCTTCAGGCGAGGTGGCAGAAGTACCGATCACACCTCAGCCACAGTTCACCCGCTACGACATCCCCACCGAAGGCTACCCCAGCCTCGGACCGGATGATGCGCCGATCACCGTCGTAGAATTCAGCGACTTCCAATGCCCATTCTGTCGCCGTTTCCACGAGCAGACCTATCAAGCCCTGCTGGATGCCTACCCCGGACAGATCCGCTTCGTATATCGCAACCTGCCGCTCACATCCATCCACCCCGATGCAATGCCCTCCGCGATCGCATCGCTCTGTGCCAACGACCAGAATGTGTATTGGGACTATCACAGCAAACTTTTTAGTAGCGAAACCCTGACACGCGACACCTTCATCCAATACGCCACAGACTTGAACATCAATGTGGATGAATTCACAGCCTGTCTCGACAGCGGAAAACACGACGAGAATATCGCCAACGACATGAATTTCGCGCTCGACCTCGGCGTACAATCCACCCCCACTTTCTTCGTCAATGGCTTGGCCATCGTTGGTGCCCAGCCGCTCTCCGCCTTCCAGCAGATCATCGACATGGAATTGGCAGGCGAGATCCCGTAAACGGTAAAATGCCAAAATAAAACAAGGAACGGCGGACGATATCGTCCGCCGTTTTTCTTAAAACTCTACGCCTATTTTTATCCGGGTGGTAAGATACATGCAATAAATTTAACCTTCAGAGAGAATGCCATGAAACGTTTTATTGCAATTGCGGGAAACATCGGTGTTGGAAAATCCACACTCGTCAAAATGCTTTGTGATCAAATGAGCTGGGATCCGTTCTATGAGCCGGTCACGGAAAACCCATATTTAGCTGATTTCTACAATAACATGACTGCCTGGTCGTTCCATTCGCAGGTCTTCTTCCTCACGCATCGACTGCGCTCGCACCTCAACCTTGCCTCGCATCCCAATTCGGTGATCCAGGACCGCAGCGTATATGAAGATGCGGAGATCTTCGCCCACAACCTTTACCAACAGGGCAATATGACCGACCGCGATTATCAGACCTATCGCGATCTGTATGAGACCGCCGTGCAGTTCCTGCCTCCGCCCGACCTCGTCATCTACCTGCGCGCCTCGGTGGATACGCTCATGAACCGCATCAGCAATCGTGGACGTGACTATGAACGCACCATCAGCCCTGAATATTTGCAGAACCTGAATGATCTCTACGAAGGGTGGATCGAGAACTTCACTCTCTGCCCTGTGCTTGCCGTCCCTGCCGATGACTTGGACTACGTCGCTCATAACGGACACCTGCGATTGATCGTCTCAAAGATCGAAGCGAAGTTGACCGGCAAAGAAGAAGTCGTTTTCGAACCGGAAGAAGTGGCACGAGCAGCGGAAGACTAAGGGACAAGAGATAAGAAATGAAAAACGAGTTGTGAAGATCGCTTCACAACTCGTTTTTTTTCATTACTCGTCCCTGCTCTTACGCCTTCCCCAACACCATCGCCAACAGAGCCATACGCACATACAAGCCATATTCCATCTGGCGGAAGTACGCAGCTCGGGGGTCATCATCAAAGTCAGTGGAGATCTCGCCCACACGCGGCAATGGATGCATAACCGCCATCTCCTGCTTTGCCGCTTTCATGATCTCGGGGTCGATCACATAGGCGCCCTTCACTGTTTCATAGTCAGCCGGGTCTTCGAAGCGTTCCTTCTGCACGCGGGTCACATACAGGATGTCAGTTTCGGGTAGCACTTTTTCCAACGAAGAGAATTCCGCCTGTGGCACGCCTTTTGCGCCGACTTCTTCCATCACTTCTTTGGGCATCTTCAAAATATCCGGTGAGACGTAGTTCAACTTGATATTGCTGAATTGCGAAAGAAGCCGCGCAAGCGAGTGGACGGTACGCCCATACTTCAAGTCACCAAGCATGGTCACGGTGAGATTATCGAGGCGACCGAGTTCTTCCATGATGGTGAAAGCATCCAGCAAGGCTTGAGTAGGATGTTCCCCCACACCATCACCGGCATTGATGATCGGTTTTTTGGCAGCCTTTGCAGCAATGGCAGCTGAACCGGTCTCGGGATGGCGCAGCACGATCACATCGGCGTAACATTCCAGGGTACGAATGGTATCGGGCAGACTCTCTCCTTTCGACACGGACGAATACTTCACTTCACTAATCGGAATGACAGAGCCACCGAGGCGTTCCATTGCCGCTGTGAACGAAGATGATGTACGTGTGGACGGTTCATAGAAAAGATTAGCAAGGATCTTCCCTTTGAGCAGGTCGAAGGTCCCGACGCGTTCAACCATGCCGCGCATTTCATGCGCCACACCGAAGACGTACTCAAGGTCAGTACGGGTAAATTGTTTGACGGACAAAATGTCCTTGCCGTACCACTCGGCATTCTTATTTTCGCCGAAAGGCAAATGGGGGTTGGTGGAAGTTGTTGGCATTTATTATTCTCCTGGTCTCTTGATTGGAATTTAAAATTTCATATTGTTATTTCGCTTTATTACTCGCTTCCGATTTTCATATCCACAAGCACTTTTTGGATATCAGACAAATACCCTTCGCATGAATTGAGTGGCGACAGGAATTGATTACACACTTCCAAAAAGACACGTTCGCCTTCAGCTTGTTGACCAAGCAAATACATGGCATATAGATAATTGATCAATTCAAATTCACTGATATCCGACCCTTCACGCGCAGACCTTAATGCGGCATCTGCTTCTATTTGTATTAAATCAGGGTATTGATCTGTTACAGCAAAAAATTCCTGTCCGTTATAGGCATATATTTTTTGCGGAGCCAATCCGCGTGTTGCCCCTGCCCCACCAACAGCAAAATGAAAGTCGTAGTCCTGGGTAATGATCTCAAGACGACCATCATTATTTAAATCTGTATATTCGTCCACATAATAAACACCAAGATTAGCGAAAACCCTGTATTCATCAGCGACAGAATCATAATCCAACACCCGAAGATCACTCGAACAATAAGTCCCACAAAAGATGAATTCAAGCACATACTCCGTCTCGCCATCATTATCAATATCACCAATCCATTGTGTAACAACATCACCGGCATTATCGGAAAAATCAAAAGTTTCTGGCAATTTCTGTGTTGTTGCATCTTGATTCCACCATGCCCTACCTGTATCATGTCCTAATGGCACATGGTATACCTTGCCATTCCGCACAATCTCAAAGGTATACATAAGAACGCCATACGGTTCGGATGTAGCTGTGATGGTGACTTCCGGTGAGACAGGGGTATGGCTGATAGCCGTCGCAACTTCATCTATGGGCTCGACAGTGACTGGTGCGCTACATGAAATCGCAATAACAATCACAAGAAAAGACCAGAACAACTTCTTCATTTAATGATCTTCCTCATGCCCATGCCGATGATGTATATCTGGCATGTGGTCATGGTCGTGTTCTTCCTGCGGATGTTCATGCTCATGCGAATGGACTTCCTTCGAATCACTATGTCCGTGCATGCCGTCGTTGTGGTTATGACTATGCTCATGGACAATAGCGGTATGAGCATGCGTGTGAGTATGGTCTTCATTGATCAATAACAATGCGCCGCCAATCATCAATATCGCAGCAATGATGAAAAAGAAGGATGGAAATTCGCCGAACATGAAGATCGAGAGCAGCACACCCGCCAGCGGAGCCGTGCCATACAAGGCACTGGTACGGGCTGCGCCAAGTCCGCGCATGGAACGGATAAAAAGAAAGGTGCTCAAGCCATAACTCAGAAAACCCAGCAGCATTGTGCCAAGAATGGTCGTAAGTGAAGGAAAGGGATTACCAAGCGCCCAAGCCAAAAGGAAGGAGAACGACCCGGCGATGAGTCCCTTCCATGCCACGATGACGAGCGGGTCTTTGCCCGAGATATTGCGCGTGAAGTTATTGTCCACACCCCAGAGCACACAGGCGAGGATGACTCCCAGAGCGCCGAGTGACAACCCCAGCCCGCCCGAAAAATCAGTGGAGAGAAAAATACTTGCGAGCGTAATGCCAAGGATCGCCATCCATGCGCGGCGGCTAATGGCTTCTTTGAAGAACAACAGGGCGATCAGCGTCGTCCCTACGCCTTCGAAGTTAAGCAGCAATGAAGCCGTTGAGGCAGGCGTATTTTGCAAGCTCACCATCAAGATGATGGGCGCCAGAATCCCACCTGAGATGATCGCGCCTGCCAGCCAGGGAATATCCTCACGCGTGATGCCCGCCTCGGTCCCTTTGCGCTGAGTCAGTTTGGTCAACGCAATGCCGGTTCCGCTGCCAAGATATAAGAACGATGCGAGAAAGACCGGCGCGATATCCCCAAGCAATAGTTTTGCAACCGGCGCACTCGCACCAAAGAACACAGCGGCAAGCAGAGCTTGCAGAATATACACAAGGTTTTTTGATTTCATGGGTTTATCACTACCATTAGCTTAAGTTTTGCATCGGTAAAGTTGTGCATGGCTACTCCGTTTGTCATGAGCGATAACGCCCCGCAGCAGCGGAGCTCTCATTCCCGACCCCAGGGTGACATGCTAAACATATTAAGAAAAAAGCCTGACAATTAATTGTCAGGCTTTTGAGAACGATGAAAGAAAACGAAGAATGCGCCCGGTCGGGACTTTTCAAATAAGTGGCGCAAGGGATTTTCTCGGAACATCGCCGCGATTATACCCGTAATTAGAAACCTGTCGATGGGTCGGCATCCAGTCCATTGGCTGTGGCAATCTCTTCGAACATGATCTCGATCTCGTCGAGGAAGTGATCCAGCCCTTCCACACGTTCGGCGAAGCCATCACCAAGCAATCCCAACTCTGCAGCAGCAGATTGCCAGAAATTGAGATGATCGCCGCTTAATACAGCGGCAGATAAGGTCCAGGTATGCAGAACAGGCCAGAGCGCGGAAAGAGGCGTTTCTCCATCCAGCAGGGCTTTATTGGCTTTCTCATAATAATTCAGGCGTGCGGGGTGAATCCGTACATCCACACCGGGAGTTTCGGCGGCGAGTTTGAAGGCATGCTTCCAATCGTTGAGCCAGCCTTTGACCTTCTCCGCATCAACGTTCGTTGCGCCAAGCAAGCCATAGACCGTAGCAACCGTGGTGGGTTTGTTTGCAGCCTCAGCTCGAGCAGGAAAATCGAGCAACAGGCGGCGCTCCCAAATGGGCGGACCGCTCAGCTCGGCGATGGCATTGACCGCATGAAAAAGCGCTTTCATGTATTTACGAACTTGTTTCGGACCCACTTTTTCATCATGCTCGGAGATGTCCATCCAGTTGCCGCGCCCATGATTGAGGAGTGTGCGGCAACGTTGTAACATCAGTGGCGGCTGTTCAAACTCGAAACCTGCGCGCAGACTGGCTTGTACGAAGTCGAAAAATTTTTCGCGTTCATACAAAAGAACGGGGTCATACATTTCAAAGCCAAGCCACGGGTCGGCTCGTAACTCGCGCGGTGACTTGAATTCATCTTTTGCACGGCGAGAAATATCAATATGAAAATCAGGTGTAAGTTTGATGAACTCGCGCGTTTTCATCGGCGGGGTCTTGTGGACGAAAACAATGTCAATGTCAGCAGTTCCGCCGAGCATGGGTTCACCACGCAGAGAACCGGTCAGATACGCTGCAACAATATCAGGGTCGTTATACGCCCGCTCTTGAACGGTCTCTTTGGCAATACGTAAAAGGGATTCTCTTGTAACGCGCATGTCACCTGCTTATTTCATTGGCAGAGCTGGTTGATACGGTGCCAGCCCCAGGGCTTCACGGATGCGATTTTCGATCAACTTGATATGCTCCGCGTTATGGATGATGTTCAGTTCATTGCTGTCAATTTTTAAAATGGGCGTGTGGTCAAGCGGCTTCGAAAAAAATTCTTCATACGCCACATTCAACTCGTCGATATAACTGCGTTCCATTTGGCGTTCATACGACCGATCGCGAAAAGCGATGCGCTGCATGAGCGTATCCGTAGTCGCTTGCAAATACACCAGCAGGTCGGGCTTGGGTATCTTTTCACCAAGCGCTTCATGAACCTTGCCATACATCTCAAGCTCATCGCCCTTGAGGTTGATGCCTGCAAACAACGCATCCTTCGCGAAGGTGTAATCGGCGATCAGGCTTTTGCCAGCAGCAAGAATGTTCGGCACATTGTTATTCTGTTGGCGGTAGCGGCTGAGCAAAAAGAAGATCTGGGTCTGAAAGGCGTAGCGGGCGCGGTCGCCGTAAAAATCGGAGAGGAAGGGATTCTCTTCGAATACTTCCAACAACACGTCTGCTTCAAAGGCTGGCTGCAAGAGGCGGGCGAGCGTGGTTTTGCCCACACCGATCACGCCCTCAATGGCAATATACATGAACAATTTCTCCCGAATGAGATAAACGAAGGATACCATAATTTAAGAATGAAGGCAGAATGCAGAAAGCAGAATGAAGATTGTATAATGGACGCATGACCAAGATCTGCATTACGCCATTCGTTCAAGGCACTGGGGGCATGGCGTCCTTCCGTTTGAAATTCGAGCAGGGATTACGCGCCCGCGGCATTGACGTGACTCACGATCTGGATGAAAAGTCTGACGCGGTGCTCGTCATCGCAGGCACGCGCTTCTTACTGGACCTGAACCGGGCACGGCGACGAGGCATTCGCGTCGTCCAAAGGTTGGACGGCGTCAACTGGGTGCAGCGCGTGAAATGGTCGGGGGTCAAATACAGCGTCCGTGCTGAGTATGGCAATGTAATGCTGGCAACCATCCGCAATCACTTTGCAGATAGGGTAATTTACCAGAGTCAGTTCATTCGCAAATGGTGGGAAGACTGGTACGGCGTTGCCAAAGCGCCAGCTTCGGTCATTATCAATGGCGTGGACCTAAATGCTTACACGCATAAAGGCGAGCATGAACGCCCCACAGACAAATATCGTATGCTTCTACTCGAAGGCAGCCTCGCCCGCGGATTAAACTCTGGGCTATTCCATGCTGTCAGCGTAGCCGAAAAAATGTCTGCGCAATATCCGATGGAAGTTGTTGTCGCAGGTGTAGTGGATGAAGCTACACAACAAAAGCTACAAAGCAAAGTTCCTGTTAAATTTCTTGGCACCGTCCCACGAGCGGATATTCCCAAACTCGCCCGCTCTTCTCATTTCATGTACTGCGCCGAGGTCAACCCGCCCTGCCCCAACTCGGTCATTGAAGCATTGGCTTGCGGATTACCCGTCATCGGCTTCGACAGCGGCTCGCTCAAAGAGTTGGTCACTGATGATGCAGGTTGTATCGTCCCATACGGTGCAAACCCGTGGAAGTTGGAAACGCCGGATATTGACGCGTTGGCATCGTCAGCGGGAGAGATGCTTGAGAAACAGAGTCAATTCCGGGCGGCGGCGCGGAGGCGGGCTGAATCCGCTTTCGGGTTGGATGGAATGGTGGATGAATATTTGAAGGTTTTGTTAGGGTAATTGGTAATTAGAGATTGGAGAGTTGAGCATGGATAACGAAGTTCATGAGTTTTTGTTGAAACATTTGCAAGGCATTATGACCAATGATATTGCGTCGTATCATGAAACCACTTCCGAAGACCTAACCTTGTATGAGTGGTGGGTCACGCCGCATCGGTTGGATGGGTTGCCCTTTCACGAATTCATGATGAACTCAAACGCAGAGCGCGGCGCAGTTTTTGGTGCGGAAGAAACGGGCAAAACAAGATTTGATCTTTCGAATTTATTGATTCAGCGCTATGGAGACACTGCAATCGCAAGTTATACATTGCTGATCAGTACGGCACTGGGAACAGGAGTGCAGGTTGCAGCGCACAATGAAAGCCGTGTGATGGTGAAACTGAACGGGGATTGGAAAGTGGTGCACGTACACAAGTCGCCAGCGTATTCCGCCTCTCATGTTGGGTAAGCAATTGAAGTTCAACGGCAAATTGGGTTTGCAGCAGCGCGTCCTGCCGGGTTATCGCGTGCCGTTCTTTGACCTGCTTGCACGGCAATGCGAAAACGGCATGAGTCTCTTTGCAGGTCAAGCCCGACCGGTGGAAATGATCGCTGGAGGCACGACCCAGATCGCCCGTCATGTTGAAGCGGAGAATTTGCATTTACTCGGTGGCCCGCTTTATTTCTGTTATCAACGAAATTTTATCCGTTGGCTCGAAGAGTGGCAGCCTGATGCGCTCATCATGGAAGCCAATCCGCGCTACCTCGCTTCTCCCTCCGCCGTGAATTGGATGCACAAACACAGGCGTAAAGTCATAGGCTGGGGCTTGGGTGCGCCTAAACAAAGTGGGCTCTGGAAACGTTTCATCCATCAATTCGACGGGATGATCGCCTACAGTCAACGCGGCGCGGAGGAATATGCCGCACTTGGTTTCCCGCGTGAGAAGATTTTTGTGGCGCATAATTCGGTGTCGGCAAAGCCAGAAAAACCTGACGATAGACCATTGACGATTGACCATGCGACCATTTTGTTCGTGGGACGTTTACAAGCTCGTAAGCGAATCGATTCATTATTACGCGCCTGTGCGGAGATGGAATCCAAACCGCGCTTGCTCATTGTCGGTGATGGACCGGAACGCGAAGCATTGGAAACGTTGGCAAAGGAAATTTATCCATCGGCTGAATTCATTGGGGCAAAACATGGCGCAGAGTTGAAACCGTACTTTCAACAAGCAGACTTGTTTGTACTCCCCGGCACAGGCGGACTCGCCGTGCAAGAAGCGATGAGTTACGGCTTGCCAGTTATCGTGGCAAAGGGAGATGGCACGCAAGATGATCTCGTCCGCGAGAAGAATGGATGGCAGATCGAGCCAGAAAATTATGAAGCTTTATCCTCTACAATGAAAAACGCGCTATCAGATATAGCGCGTCTGCGAGAGATGGGGAAAGAGTCGTATCGAATTGCTGCAGAAGAGATCAATATTGAGAAGATGGCGGAAACGTTTGTAAGGGCATTGAATTCAATGTCCACGTAGGGCGAGGAAACCTCGCCCTTTTTGTTTACCCATTAATTTGGGCGGGGAGACCCCGCCCCTACAAATTGAACCAACGTCTCGATAAACTGTTTCTGACCTGAAGCATAATGCGTCGCCAGCGTATTCAAACGAAAGATAAGGGTCTTGCCATCCTTGAGTTCAATGGCGATCATTTTCTGGTTGAGGAATCCGCTGGGTTTGATGGATTTAATATCGGTATAGAGAATTTCGCTCATGCCCTTATTTTCCATCTTTAGCGAAGCAATACCCATCTCTGTTGCGATGATGAACATCCGCCTGGGAGTAAGGGCGGCAAAATAGTATCCATCGCCGATCAGGCTCAAGCCACCCGAAAGGACAACGCCTTTTAAAGATTTGGTGTAAAGAAAGCCAGTGAGTTCGATCCCTTCCCCGGCGGAGAGATGAGGCGCAAGTTGAGCGTGGGCAAATTCGTCGTACTTGTGCATATTACTTCTCTGCTTTATCCAAGTCCTTGCCGATATCGCGCTGGAAATCCCAAGTGAGGTAATCGAGGTTTGCAGGCAGGGAAAGTTCCACCGTGTAAAGATATTGCAATTCCACCTTTACCTTGCGCGGACGGCATTCGAGCAAATGACCACCGCTGGTTTTATCTTCGGTCAGAAAGTGCAAATGCACACCTGGTACACTGAGCGCAGAGACGAATGACGGCGTATAAAAACCGACCATCTTGCCGCTCACATTGTGAAATTCAAAGGTGGGTTGTTCCTTTGCCACCTCCACCAGCGGACGATAGTTCTCCTGCTTTGGTACCGAACGAGTACGCACATAGGAAAAATCACCTGTGATGCGGAAGGCATAAAAAATATTCGGCGATGGCATCAACTCCATCATCCAATGCAGAAAATGCTCATAGTCCATTTCTTTTTCGAGCACTTCATCGCTGGCTGGTTGAAAGAAGGTCACACAGGCAAACGGCGTACACATATCGTCATCCAGAATCTGATTGACCTTGCCATCTGAACCCACACGATAGATCTCGCCATCCACCATCATCATCTCGCCATCGAGATCGTTGAAGGTCCCCAGTCCCATATCACCATGTTTGCGAATTTCATGGAAGGGGATGTTCTGCTCATAAATACCTTCGACCAGCGAATTGACCGGCGCGCACAAATAGATCTTGCTGTCTGCGCGCCTCTTTCTGGATCTGCGAATGGTTGTTCTTTCCATTTGACCTCTTCTTCTCTGTGAGTTGATGTATAGGTCACGTTTGTAACGTGACGAATTATCATACTGGAAGCATGCCCTGCAAGTTTATCCGTAACTTGGCGTATCGCCGAGAATTTCCCAGCCGCGCTCCTGGGCAACTTTTTTTAATTTCGCTTCCGGATAAACCGCTACGGGGTGGTCGGCTTTTTCGAGCATGGGCACATCAAGAAGGGTATCGCCATAAGCGACATCCACTCTGGCCACGCCGAGGCGGCTGAGCACCTGCTCGATCTTCTTTTCATTTGCCACCAACTCGCCGATCATGCGCAATTTTCCATTCACGATCTCGGTCGGCGTACCTATGGTCTCCGCGCCAATGCGTTGCGCGAATGGTTGAATGAACGGCTCGACCATACTGCTGGCGATATACACCTTTGCGCCTGCCTCACGGTGAGCAACCAAGCGCGCGATCACATCTTCACGGCGCTTTGCCCACAGGTCACGTTCCACCATCCATTCGGATACCTGCGCGACCTTTTCAGGTGTTGCATCCTTGATATAGCCAAGGCTATCCACCATCAATTTCTGCCCCCAAGCCTGCCAGTCGATCAGCCCGCGTTTTGCCAGGAGATACGAAGGCATGATGGTTGCCATACGCAGGTTTGCTTCGAACTTACTCTGATTATGTTTGACCCAATCCACCATGCCTAAAAAGGGCGAGCCGGTGGTCAGGGTTCCCATCATATCGGATACTACGATCATGTGTTCTCCTATGAAGTAGAGTGGTCTCTACCGAAATTCAATCTTTAGATCATCTTCCAAACTCTGACAATCTGAGCCTTCACAATATTTCAGGGCTTCCAATTTTGTATGTAAATCAGAAAGCGTTTCGGCACTTAACCTGCCTGCCAGGTTTTCCAACTGATACGGATCCGCCTGCAAGTCATAGAACTCGACCTCGCCATTGTCATATTCTACATAGACGTAATCTTCGCCGCGGATCCCACGAAAGGCGCCGCCTGCCACACCCACGAGCAGGTTATCGGTTTCCGGGTCTTTGAGGGTCTGCGCATCTGACAAAGCGGAAATGTTATAAGTACTGGAAAACGCCTTATCAACTTCATATCCAAATTCAACCAACAAGCCGTTGCGCCAGGACACATTCTCGCCCTGCAAACATGGCAGGAAGGAACGTCCGTCCACAAACTCTGGCGCCCGGATATTGGTGATCTCGGCGATCGTGGGAGCCAGGTCAATATTGGCAGTCATCTGGGAAATTTGGGTACCCGGCTCTATGCCTGGTCCACGCACCATAAGCGGCACACGGATATCTTCTTCATAGGGTGTCCCCTTCCCTGAAGGGATGCTGTGCTCGCCAAGGTGAAAGCCGTTGTCAGACACGAAGAAAATATACGTATTCTCCAACTGCCCATTCTGTTCCAGCGTTTGAACAACATCCTCCACCAACTCATCTGCCGCCTGCAAAGCATTGACTCGCGCTCTGAAATAGATATTTGCATCATCCACATCAAATTCATCACCGGTATTCGTCAATGAACGGATCAGTTCGGGTTTATCGCTCAGGTCCGCTTCTTCGAAGGAAGGTTTTTGCGGATAGGTCAGGTCGGCATTTAATCCTTCGTGGCGCGGCGCAGAGGTCGCCGGTCCGTGAGGCGCGTACACTGAAACGAAAAGGAAAAAGGGAGAGTCGGCTTTAACGCTGTCATTGATAAAGGTCAGCGATTTATCACGGATCACATCTGTGCTGTAATCCTCCGGTGCATCGCCGTGTTTAACCAACGTGCCATTCTCGTTCATGGTGTAGTTGTAATACAGGTCGCCCTCGTAATCGGTGCCAAGAAAGGCTGCCCAATCCGTCCAACCGGGCGGGACATAATTCTGACCCGCATTGACCGGGTAGTTATTGAGATACTTTCCATACAATGCAGTACGGTATCCGGCATCGTGCAGCCAAACGTTTAATGTAGCTTCCTCTTCGCTCAACTTAAAAAAACGCGCGAAGCCGGGAGAATTCTCAAGAATATCCGTATTATGCGCGTATTGTCCGCGCAGCATTGAGGCTCGCGACGGGCAGCATAAGGGTGTGGTGATGAAGTAATTACTGAAGGTTGCGCCTTGTTCACCGATCAATTGATTGGTCTTCGGCATGTAGGGTATCAATGAATTGTCCATGTCATCCGTCAGAATGATGATGACATTGGGCGAGTCTTTGAATAAACGCGTGCTTGTCGCTGTATAAGTCGCGCCAGCAACCAGGACAAGCACAATGATCGCAAGGATGATTTTCTTTTGCATATTTCTCCAAAACAACGATGGTTGATCGTCAGCAGTATATCACTGCGCCGTATTGCCCCCATCCACCAGCAAAAGATGACCCGTCACGAACGAGGCCTCATCTGAAGCTAAGAACACAACCGCATTGGCGATCTCTTCCGGCTTGCCAAAACGCCCCATCGGAATATACGAACTTGATTCTTTGATCGCTTCTTCCAACTTCACCGGGGTTGAGTTCTCAAAATAGCCCTTCTCCATCCAACGATCCACAAAGGTATCGCCAGGGCAAACCGCATTCACACGAATACCATCTTGCGCATGGTCAAGCGCCATCGCCTTGGTCATCATCCCTACAGCACCTTTACTCATAATATATGGGAAAGCATTCTTACCCGCCACCACCGACCAATCCGACCCATTATTTACAATTGCCCCATTCCCCTGCTTCTTCATCTGCGGCAGCACCAACTGGCACATCTTCCACACCGCGGTCACATTGATATTCAATGTATCCTGCCAGGTTTCATCACTTGTTGTTTCGGCGGTCCCTTTGGTAACAATGCCCGCATTATTGAACAAAATATCAATACGCCCAAATTCCTTAAGAGCGGTATCCACGACTCTCCGGCTATCCTCCACCTTTGAGTGATCTGCCTCAACAAACACGCATCTCACTCCCTTTGATCTGCATTCTGCCTCGACAGCTTTCCCCAAGCTGACACGTCGCCCCGTGACGACCAAGTCCGCGCCTTCTTCGGCGAAACGCAATGCCGTGGCTTTCCCAATCCCAGATGTGCCGCCGGTGATGATGGCGGTTTTGTTTTGCAATCTCATAGTTTGCTCCTGAATATTGTGACGATAGACCATGAACAATAGACGATGGAAAAAACCTATTCATGATCAATGGTCTATCGTCCGTCGTCCGAAGTATAATCCCCCATTATGGACAGCAAGACACTCAACGTACTCGAATATCCCAAGATCCTCGAAAAGCTCGCAGGTTTCTGCGATTTTTCCGCTTCGATGGATCTGGCGCGCCAACTCGAACCGACCGACTCCTACGAACTTGCCATTGCAAGAATTGCAGAAACGACCGAAGCGCGCAAACTGCTCGCCGTGCAGGATGTGAGCATTGGCGCGGCGCATGATATCCGCCAATCGGCGGACCTCGCCGCTCGCAGCGGTGTGCTCGACGCCCACGCCCTGCTGGATGTGAAATCCACGCTGATCGCCTGCCGCGAATTGAAGAAAACCTTTGAAAAGAAAGAAAACGAGTTTCCGCGCCTGTGTCTGATCGCAGAAGGATTGCCCGAAACACATGGCATCGTAGACGCCATCTCGCGCATCCTCTCCGAACGTGGTGAAGTATTGGATTCCGCATCGGTCAAACTGGCAGACATCCGCCGCAATTTGAGAGTCGCCCATGACCGTTTGATGAGCCGCCTGCAGAAGTACGTCACCGATACGCGCACCTCATCCATGCTGCAAGAAGCCATCATCACCCAGCGTGACGGACGTTACGTGATCCCCCTGCGTGCGGAATTCAAAGGACGCATCAAAGCTGTCATCCACGACCAATCTTCCAGCGGCGCAACTCTCTTCATTGAACCCCTGCCCATTGTGGAAGCGAACAACGAGATCCGTGAGTTGCAACTTGCCGAACGTGACGAAGAATGGCGCATCCTTGCCGAAGTCTCATCGGTGGTGGGAGCGCATGCCAGCGAATTGAAATACGGCGTGGAAAATCTCGCCGTGCTTGACCTTGCATTTGCAAAGGCAAAGTACGGGGAGGAGTTACGAGCGAGTGAACCGGAATTGCGAAATGCAGAAAGCAAAATGCAGAATGCAGAAAAGCAATCATCGATCAAGTTGCTCCAAGCCCGCCACCCCCTACTCGACCCGGATATGGTGGTTCCAGTCGACGTCGACCCGCGAGAAGGAACGCGCGCCATTGTCATTACCGGTCCGAACACCGGCGGCAAGACGGTTTCACTTAAAACAGTCGGTTTGCTCGTGCTTATGGCGCAAAGCGGACTTCACATCCCGGCCCAAAGCGGCTCGGAGTTGCCGTTCTTCAAATCGGTGTATGCCGATATCGGCGATGAGCAATCCATCGAGCAGTCGCTTTCGACCTTCAGCGGACACATCACCAACATCATCCGCATTCTCAAGCAGATCGATAACCGCTCGCTGGTCATCTTCGATGAGCTTGGTTCAGGGACTGACCCACAAGAAGGCGCTGCCATTGCGCGAGCGATCCTCACCCACTTGCTCGAGGTCGGGGTGATGACTCTGGTTGCAACCCATTATCCTGAATTAAAAACCTTTGCCCATTCCACAGAAGGTGTAGTCAATGCCTCGCTGGAATTTGACATCAAAACGCTTCGCCCGACCTACAAGTTGACCATTGGCCTGCCGGGCAGGTCAAACGCTTTAGCCATTGCCCAAAAACTTGGACTGTCGCAATCCATCATTGAATCTGCACGGGCAGAGATCAATCCCCTGGATCTGCGTGCCGATAAACTTCTGGACGATATCCGCAAGGAACGCAACCGCACATCGCGTGAGCGTGAGAAATTGGAAAAGCAACGCGCCAAGCTCGAAGCGCAGAATCTTGAGCTTGAGAAGCGCCTCGAAAAGATAGAAGATGAACGCCGCGAAACCATTGCCAAAGCCCGCGCTGAAGGGGAATTGGAAGTGGCGCTGCTCAAACGCAATCTCGACTCGTTGAAGTCTCAATTGAAGAAAGCCAGCCAACCCTTGACCGCCATCCGTGCGATTGAAGAGAGGATGGAGAAGCTCGAAGAGAAGGCGGAAGCGCCTGTCGAACGACGGCAGACGGCAGACGGCATTCGGCAGTCAGCGGTCAGCGGTCAATTACGTTTGGGCGAGAAAGTCACTGTCAGCAGCTTGAATGCCGAGGGTGTGGTGACCGCTTTAGGTGAGTCGGATGCGGAGGTTCAGATCGGGACGATCCGTGTGCGGGCGAAGATGTCGGATCTTATCAGACGACAGACGGCGGACGATAGACCACAGAAAGAAAAGCCCAAGCAACAGCCATCGTCCACGGTCAATCGTCCATCGTCCGTATCTCCCGGCATGGAAGTGGACTTGCGCGGGTTGATGGCTGAAGATGCACTCGATAAGATGGAACGATATCTGGAGCAGGCGTATCTTTCGGGCTTGCCGTGGGTGCGCATCATTCACGGGAAAGGGACCGGGAAACTACGTCAAGCCGTACGCGAGACCTTGAAGGGGCATACCTATGTAAAGTCATTTGAAGAAGGGGCTTCCAACGAAGGCGGCGAAGGGGTAACGGTGGCGAAGTTGAACGCAGCGTAGGGGTTTAATGTCTTGTTCTTAGTACTTTTAGGTAGTAGGCTTAACGCAATCGTAATCTGACCGGGTTATGATTGCGTTTATAATTTTTATAGAGGAGACGTTTATGTCCATTGACGATGCCATCAAAAAAATGTCCGACCTTGTAACTTCCGCCTGTGCCAGTGCGGAGATCAAAGCCACGAAGATGTCTGATGAAGAAGCGCGCCTGACGGTGCTTGCGCCCGCGGGCGATATGCAGAAGATCAAAGATGCGACCTTTCAGCCTGCGATTGATATGTTGAATTCAGATGGGATGGATGTGCAGGTCTTTGTGTATGACAAAGATGCACCGCCTTTAAAAGGATGAATGCGGAAGGATGAATGACGAAAAAGTGTTTCCGTTAAGTAAGCGGGAAAAGGATGTAGTTGGTTTGTTGTTACAAGGGAAGAGCAACAAGCAGATCGCCTTAGCGCTTGGGCTTTCAGAGCGGACGATTGAATTTCATCTCAATAACATTTATACGAAGATGCAGGTTGGTTCAAGGGTGGAGTTGATCCTTTTGCTGGGGAAAACCGCCAACCCGGTGGAATCCACAGTTGTGTTGGATGGGGAAATTCTTGATAATGGCAATCAGCCCGTCTCGCCGAGAGGGGCAAAACTTTGGAGAGATACGTTCTCTCTCATCAGAAAAGAGGTTGCCATGACCATCCGTATTTCATTTGAAGAATTGGAAAATTATCTGCGAAGCCGCCCTGCCCTGCTGGGCGTGTTGATATTTTCCGCCGCCAGCCTGACCACCCGTTTTATGTTGACAGAGCTTGGTTTGTATCACTGGGCAACATACGCCTTGCTGGGAATCATCTTAGCCGCAGGCAGCATCACGCTTGGAATGCTCTGGAAAGCATTGAATGAAAAGTTCAATCCGCTCATGCTGCTAGCGTTGACTGTTCTCTTGCCATTGACGGCGGCTGTGTTCGACCAAATCTACTTAAATACAATACTGAGAAATGGTGGACAGATCGCCACTTCTATTGCAAATATTTCCACGCAAGCGGCATGGTTAGTCAGCCCGGAAGGTTATAACTATCTGCACACAGAACGGCATGCCACATCAGATGCATTATGGTGGCTGACAAACCTTTCTGCCGCGTTGCTCTTCTTGCTCACTTCAATATCAAGCAAACGGCTCAACAGGCAAGACATTTCCCCCACATAGATCACTAAACAAAAAAGACCCTCGCCATGAGAGTCTTTTTGTTTCATTGCCCGATTGCCATGCGCCAAACGAGGTTCAGCGCTTCCAAGCCGGTCTCACGGTGAATGACTTTGGCTTCGTCAGTGAGGTAGATATCCCCTTGCAGTGGACGGTCTTTGCGAGTGTACAGCCCGCGGTTGGGCAGGTCAGACACTGCCGCCCAGAAGTTCCACAAAGGCAGGTTGTATTCATCCGAGAGCATCGCCATATCACGGTTGATGCGATTATCTTTTTCGCGGTTGTCGGCTTTGGTGGCAAGGATGGGAACGACACCACTCGCCAGCAGCTGGTCAATAATGCGGCGCAAGTATTCGGTGTTGCGTGACTCGAAGTGTGAACCAATTTGAATAATGACAAAAGACGGGCGATGAATGCGCAGTTCACAGTCCACAGGTGTTTCGCCGAATTGACAGCCATACTCGCCGCGATGCCACTGATCCCATAACAAGGCGCCGGGGGTGGTGCCATCTTGTGAGGTGGGGCTTTCACGGTTGAAGGAGCCGGTGAAGTTCGCAACGGTCTCTTGCAATTCAGGCGAGAGACTGGCGACGAGTGCTGCGTCCGTTTCATAGACGCCGAAAAATTCATCGGGGCGAGATTGACAATCACCGAAGATGGAGAAGGCATGCGGATCATTGCCCAATGTCAGCCCGAGTTGATAGATGTCTTGAAGCATCGTCCCCGGCTCCGGCTGGACCGGGAGACTCATCCACGCATTGTCTTCATCCGCCGCTGTGGCCTGTGTCGCCTCACCCACCAGCGTGGACGTGGGTTGCGCCGCTGTCGCTTCTTTTGTGCTCGCAGGCTGGTTCGGGGGTTGAGATACTTTTCCCCGGTGTAGGGACGCTGCGAGTAGGCGTTTCCGTTGTGGGCTGAGTCGGAAGCGGAGTGACTTGGGGTGAACAGGCAGTGAGGAGAACCAATAAAAGAAGAAAAAGTTTTTTCATTTCAAAAGCAATTCGGTGGCAACCTTCATATTACACGATGCGGTTTGTAAAATCCTGACGGGTCGCCCCTACGCGTTCCAGACCTCAGCAAACTTCAAGATACGCGGGCGGATGTGAAACGCCCCGGGGTCGGCTTGTGGACGTTTGGACTTGATCAACTCCATCGCATCCACTGGCTGCATGCCTTGCGCAATGAGGATGCAGGCGCCCATGACCACTCCACGGTGCGCTCCGTAAGCGCAATGTGTAAAGACTTTGCCGCCGTTCTGAATGGTTTCGAGAGCAGCTTTTGTTCCGCGTATGAGCGGCTTGATGGGAATGGGAATCAGCGGTGTATCAAAGGTCGGGAGCCAGAGCCGCTCCATGGGAGTCGGATGCGCGTCGCGGTGTGGCATGCGTTCCACGCGCATGTTGATGACCAGGCGGATGCCGAGTTCGCGCAGGGTGTTGTAATCTTTTGAGGCAGGTGTGGTACCAATGAACAGGTCGGGGGTGATGGGAGAGAAGTTCATGGAAAAATGGTATCACAGATGCAAGGCTACAAAATCAAAAAGGACTTGTCCATTTGCCAAGTCCTTTTTGATTGAATAGTCTAACAAAGCTCCATATTTATATTTATCCGTGCGGTCCTCAATATCCGTTAAGGGGTGGCTCGTCTTACGGCAGGCATAACGGGCTTGAAAAATTGGAAGTAGGCAAAGCCGATCGCAAGCAAGGCGCAGATACCGACCAGCAAGAAACCCATCGGGTTCAGCACACCTGTGAAGGTGCCATTGAGCGCGATCACGAACCCCAATCCGTTCGCGGATAAATAAGCATAGTTCAACGCACTGCGGACCTTGCCTTCCTTAACGTCATTGGCAAGCAAAGAGACAAGCCCGCCTGCAACAAGTTCCACACCGGTCAACTGCACCAGCAAGCGGGTATCGGCGGAATCAGAGATGCCAAAGATATCAAGCATGGTAGGCGTGACAAGCAGCAGCCCAAGCGCCAGGATCAGAGCGACCGCAGCGTTGAGCAGGTAAAGGTAGCGGACGTTCAGGATATTCGCGATATTCAGGTTATTATTCATTTTTTACTCCTCTAAATGAGATGCGTTCATTCTAGACCGCCCCCCTTGAAGGTTCAATGGTACGGCTGTCCCGAAAAGCAAGCGGAGAGTTTGCATTTTTATTATGTAATGAGGAAAAGAAACCCGCCGCCTGCGACGGTCCGCCTTATTATTACAAGGTGGCGTGTGATGAGGCTGAGAGATTTTTGGAGAAACTCTAGCCCCCTCCCGTCCTCCCCCAAATACGACAATTTATATTTTAAATGAATCCAGAAAGCGCTTCACTGTCGGATTTGGGGGAGGTGCCCGTAGGGCGGAGGGGGTCAGCGATCCTGTACAATGAACAGAAAAATACTTGAGAGGTAATTTATTTATGTCCACATCTGACGAATCGAAGCCTGTCCCTGTGCCAGAGTCCACACCGCGTATTCTCCTGTCAGCCTGGCTCAATGTCACACGCATCCTGGCATTCGGGTCCATTTTGCCGTGGGGAGGTTTGGCGTTTTGTTCATTACTTTCTTATCCCTCAGACGAATGGAGTTTTTCAAGGGTACTCTTCCTCGGAACCTTTTACTCCTATCCGCTCATCATCATAGGCATCGTCTGGTTCGCCCGCTTTGCCTACAAAAAAGGCTGGGATTGGGTCGCATGGATCACATCTGCGCTCTCGATCGTGCCGCTCTTTTGGTTTGTGCTGGATTTAATCGTCAACGGGATATAAGGAATTCGGGAAGTTGTAAACGTTAGACCTTCAAACAGTCACCTATTCTGGAATGGCAAGGCGCAGAGGATGTAGAGAAAAATCTCTACGACTCTGCGCCTTTGCCGTTAATTCCCAACCTGTCAACTTGATAACCTGCCAACCTGAAAACCAAAAATTTATGCTAGACTCACCCCAACACTGATTACGGTTCGCTGAAAACTGATTACTGGAACCTATGGAAACTTTATCCTCCGCCCTCGACCCGCAATCCCCCGAATTCAAAGCCAACACAGAACACAACCGTGCCCTCGCGCAAGAATTAAAGAAACACCTTGCGGATGTCCGCGAAGGCGGCGGCGAGAAGTATCGCAAACGCCATGAAGAGCAGGGCAAGTTATTCGTGCGTGAACGCATCGAACGTCTGCTCGACCCCGGCGCGCCCTTCCTTGAACTCTCCGCGCTGGCAGCGATTAATCTTTATAACAACGAAGCGCCGAGTGCGGGCATCGTCACCGGCATTGGGCGCATCTCGAATCGCGAAGTGCTCATCATCGCCAACGACGCCACAGTCAAAGGCGGCTCGTACTTCCCGATGACGGTCAAGAAGCATTTGCGTGCGCAGCAGATCGCCGAAGAAAATCATTTGCCCTGCCTCTACCTCGTAGATTCTGGCGGGGCAAATTTGCCTTTTCAAGATGAAGTCTTCCCCGATGTCAATCACTTCGGGCGCATTTTTTACAATCAGGCACGCATGTCTGCAAAGCGCATTCCGCAGATCGCGGCGGTGATGGGTTCCTGCACGGCGGGCGGCGCGTACGTCCCTGCCATGAGCGATGAAGCCATCATCGTCAAAGGTGCGGGGACAATTTTCCTCGGCGGACCTCCGTTGGTCAAAGCCGCCACGGGGGAAGATGTCACTGCTGAAGAATTGGGCGGGGCGGATGTCCACACGCGCAAATCGGGCGTCGCCGATCACTTCGCAGAGGATGATGACCACGCGATTGAAATTTTACGTTCGATCGTCGAGACCTTACCGCGCGGACACGTGCATTCGCATCTTTCCGCGCTGGATGTTGCTCCACCCGAGGAGCCTTTGTACCACGCTGACGAGTTGTACGGTGTCCTGCCGCGCACCTTCAAAGAATCCTTCGACGTCCGCGAGATCATCGCCCGCATCGTAGATGGAAGCAAATTCCGCGAATTCAAAGCCCGTTACGGTACGACTCTCATCTGCGGCTTCGCCCGCATCCATGGTTACCCCGTCGGCATCATCGCCAATAACGGAGTCTTGTTCAGCGAGTCCGCGCTCAAAGGGACGCACTTCATTGAACTGTGCGACCAGCGCGGCATTCCGCTCATCTTTTTGCAAAACATCACCGGCTTCATGGTCGGCAAAGAATACGAAACCGGCGGCATCGCCAAAGACGGCGCGAAGATGGTCCATGCCGTTGCCACGACCCGCGTCCCCAAGTTAACTCTCGTCATCGGCGGCTCGTTCGGCGCGGGCAACTACGCCATGGCAGGTCGCGCCTACGGCTCCAACTTCCTATGGATGTGGCCCAATGCAAGAATCAGTGTCATGGGTGGTGAACAAGCTGCGAACGTGATGCTCACCATCAAACAAGATCAACTCGTCAGAGAGGGCAAACCAGCCCTAAACGCGGAAGAGGCGGAAGAGTTCAAACGTCCGCTGTTGGAAAAGTACGAACGCGAGGGCAGTCCCTACCATTCCTCTGCTCGCATTTGGGATGATGGTGTTATTGACCCCGCAGATACTCGTCAAGTTTTAGGGTTGGCGTTATCCGTTGTGTTGAATGCCCCGAAAGAAGAAGGCGGCTTCGGCGTCTTCAGAATGTAATCCCGAAGGGATGGCAGGATTATAGAGAATGGGCATGGCATTTCCAAATCCCGAAGGGATGACATAGCTCTGACACCCCTTCGGGGTTAAAAATAAATAATCTGAAATTCTACAATCATTTCACTCCTTCGGAGTTGCATAAATCAACAAAAGGATCGTAACTATGACATTCGAAAAATCGAACGAAAGCCCGCATCACTTTTTTGCCCAACTTGCCGGGAACTGGCGCGGAACGAGTAAACTGTGGCTCGAACCAGATACCCTGGCAGGCGAAACTCCCATTGTTGGAACCATTCAACTTATCCTTGAAGGACGCTTTGCGCTCTTCCTTTACCAATCATCCATCGAAGGTGAAGCCCAACACGGCATGTTCACCTTTGGGTACAACACCCTGCTTGACCGTTACGAAACCAGTTGGGTCGACTCCTTTTCACAACAACACCGGCATCATGTTCTGCACAGGCAGCGAGATCGAGAACGGCTTCTCGGTCCTCGGCTCTTACCCTGACCCCAACGGCGGACCGGACTGGGGCTGGCGTACCGAAGTAGAACTGCGCGAGGATAAGCTCATCATCACTGCCTATAACATCATGCCTGAAGGCGAAGAAGCCAAAGCCACCGAATCCATACTGACAAAGGTCAACACATGAAAATCCTCATCATTGGCGGCACTCGCTTCGTTGGACGTCATCTCGTCACCTCTGCCCGCGCCCGTGGACACGAGATCACCCTCTTCAACCGCGGTAAGACCAACCCCGATCTTTTTCGAAGGGTGAAAAATATTCGGGGAGATAGAGAAACGGACCTGGATCAGGTAGCGGGTCAGTGGGATGCGGTTATCGATACATGCGGCTATCTACCGCGCATCGTCCGCAAATCTGCCGAAGCGTTAAAAGATAAAGTTGGGCGTTATATTTTTATATCCAGCGTATCGGTGTACTCCAACTTCAGCAAGGTCGGCATCAACGAAAGCGACTCTGTCGCCATGTTGACGCATGAAGATACCGAAGAGATCACCGGTGAAACCTATGGGGCGCTGAAAGCACTTTGTGAGAAAGCCGTGCAGGATGTATATGGTCCGCGTTCTCTCATCATCCGCCCCGGTTTGATTGTCGGTCCGCATGACCCGACCGACCGTTTCACCTACTGGCCCCTGCGCATTGCCAAAGGCGGCGATGTCCTTGCACCTGACCGACCGGATGCCATGACACAGTTCATCGACGCGCGCGACCTTGCCGACTTCATCATCAAACTCATCGATCAGAATGTTTCAGGCACTTTCAATGCCATCGGCAATCCAGTAACCCTTAACACGGTCTTTGAAACCTGCAAACGCATCAGCAAAAGTAATGCAAACTTTAAATGGGCACCCGTTGAATTTCTGGAAAAAAATACTGTAGCCCCATGGAGTGATATGCCCGCATGGGTTCCAGAAACCGGTGAGAACGCCGGAGTTTCACATGTGGATATCTCCAAAGCAATCCATGCTGGGCTGACATTTACCTCCCTCACCGATACGGTCAAAGCCATTTACGATTGGGAGTTCGAAAGACCAGAAGGGCACGAGCTCAAAGCAGGCTTAAAGCCCGAACGTGAAAAAGAACTCTTAACTCTGCTCAACCATGCTCACTAAAATCCTTATCGCCAATCGCGGCGAGATCGCCATTCGCATTATGCGCGCCTGCCGCGAGCTGGGCATCAAAACGATCGCCGTCTATTCCGAAGCGGATCACAACGCACAACACGTTCAATTCGCCGATGAAGCCGTCTTGCTTGGCGGTGCAGCGCCCAAAGAATCCTATTTGAATGTGGAAGCCTTGCTGCGAGCCGCACGCGACTCTCAAGCCGATGCCATCCACCCGGGCTATGGCTTCCTCTCAGAGAACGCCTCTTTCGCCGCCGCAGTGGAATCAGCGAACCTGACCTTTATCGGTCCCTCAGCCGATTCGATCCGCGCGATGGGCGACAAAGCTGAATCAAAGATATTGATGAAGAAAGCAGGCGTGCCCACTGTCCCTGGCTACGAAGGCTTGGAAACGTACGAAGAATTCCTAAAAGCCGCGAATGAAATCGGCTACCCCGTCCTAGTCAAAGCCGCAGCGGGTGGAGGCGGCAAAGGCATGCGTGTGGTCAATGCCGAAAGCGAGTTGAAAGAAGCCATCGAGCTCGCCAGAAGCGAAGCTCGCAACGCATTCGGAGATGAACGCCTGCTGATCGAAAAATATCTCGCCGAAGCACATCACATCGAAATTCAAGTCTTCGGCGACAAACACGGCAATCTTGTCCATCTCTTCGAGCGCGAATGCTCCGTGCAGAGACGTCACCAAAAGATCATCGAAGAATCCCCCTCTCCCCTACTTACACCTGAACTTCGCGCAAAAATGGGCGAAGCCGCAGTTAATGCCGCAAAGACTGTTGGCTACTACAACGCTGGTACTGTCGAATTCATCTTCGACCCGAAGACCCAGCAATATTATTTCCTCGAAATGAACACCCGCTTGCAAGTGGAGCATCCCGTCACCGAACTCGTCACCGGGCTCGATCTCGTCCACTGGCAGATCCGCATCGCGGCGGGACAAAAATTCCCCTTCAGCCAAAGCGACCTGCACCAACATGGTCACGCCATTGAGTGCCGCGTCTATGCTGAAGACCCAACGACTGGATTTTTGCCCAGCACCGGCAAACTACTGCAATTCATCCAACCGCAAGGACCCGGCATCCGCGTGGACTCTGGCTTTGCCGCTGGCGATGAAGTCACCCACTTTTATGATCCGCTGTTGGCAAAGCTCATCGTCCATGCTGGCAATCGCGAAGATGCTATCCAACGCATGCAGAACGCGCTCAACGATTTCATCGTCCACGGCGTGGTGACGAATATGGACTACATGCATGCTGTTTTGGAGACAGATGATTTCAAACAAGGCAAAGTCACCACTCGTTGGGTCGAGACAAAATTCGGCGAGTGGTCCATCCCTCAACCTGAACTTAATGCTCTCATCGCCGCCGCCCTTGCAGATGTGGTTTTTATTGGTGGCAAAGCACAACCTGCCGTTTCAAATGAGACCGATCCATTCAACCCGTGGAAGCAGACGGGGAATTACCGGAATTAATGTCATTGCGAGGAGCCATCCTTAGCAGAGTGAGGCGATAGCCGAACGCAGTCGAAGGACGAGCGACGAAGCAATCTTATGGCATGTGGGGATTGCTTCGCCGCAAAACAAGAGCGCGGCTCGCAATGACGAAATGAGATGCTATGAAAACAACCTTCGACACGCAAAGCATTGAACTCAATCCATCCGGCAATCAGTACATCGCCACTGTAAACGGCAAGACCGTTACCGTGCAGGTTATCCGCGCATCGAACGGGCGCATGGATTTGCTCGTGGATGGTCAACGAGTCACGGCGCATGTCTCGTCGGATATGGCGAAGCGCTGGGTCACTATCAACGGGCAGACGCTGATGCTCACGAAAACGTCGGGCGCCAAACAAGGCGTCAGGCACGATCATGCCGGGGGACTCATTGCTCCAATGCCGGGACAGATTCGAAGCGTGGCTGTCAGCGTGGGCGATGCCGTGAAGAAAGGTCAAACCCTGCTCACGATGGAAGCCATGAAGATGGAAATCCGTATTCAGGCGTTGAAGGATGGAGTAGTCAAATCCGTTTCGGTAGTGCAGGGGCAGACGGTGGAACGCGAACAGATTTTGGTGGAAGTGGAATAGTGAGAGCCTCCGAATGGAGGCTCTTTTTTCGGCTAAAATTCAGTGACAAGGAGTCACAATGACCGGAAAATATTTCGACGAACTCGAAGTGGGTATGACCTTCAAACACGGCGGGCGGACGGTGACCGAGATGGATAATGTGCTCTTCTCCGCGCTGACGATGAACACCCAGCCGCTGCACGTCAATGAAGATTTTGCAGCCAAGACCGAGTTTGGTCAGCGGCTGGTGAATGGAGTTTTCACCTTCGGTTTGGTCGTCGGTTTGACCGTGGCAGATTTGACCGAAGGAACCATCGTTGCAAATTTGGGCTACGACAAGTTGAATCATCCAAGTCCCGTTTTTCATGGCGATACCATTTATGCTGAAAGCGAGATTATTGAGAAACGCGAATCGAAATCACGACCGAATGCCGGGCTTGTAAAAATTAAATGTATTGGCAGAAAGCCGGATGGAACGATCGTGGTTGAGTTTGAACGGACAGCGATGTTCCTCAAAAAGGAAAGATGAAAGGCACTTGCACCGCACACAAGTGCGGGTGAGAAAGAAAACGATTCCTCACTTCTTTCCTCTTTTTTCTTTCTTCACGAATCACCAATCTCTATTTACCAATTACGAGGTCTTAAATGCACTCACGACGCGCACTACTCTACATGCCCGGTGACAATTGGAAGATGATCACCAAGTCTGTGACCTTGGGCGTGGATTCCATTTGCATGGACATGGAAGACGGCACCGCCGTCAACAAAAAAGGCGAAGCCCGCACCACCATTGCCAAGGCACTGCAAGAACTAGACTTCGGCACGAGCGAAAAACTGGCGCGCATCAACTCGGTCGGTTCGGGCTGGGAGAAAGACGATATTGAAGCCGTCCTCCCCCATCATCCAGATGGCATCGTGATTCCGAAGGTCGAGTCATTCGAGCAGGTGGAATGGGCGAGCCGTATCATCGAAGATGCTGAGTTGAAGCACGGCTGGAAACTAAACTCGATTCGAATTTTGATCGGGGTGGAAACCGCGAAAGGGATATTGAATCTCAAAGAGATCGCGGCGCATCCGCGTTTGGATGCGATCATCTTCGGCGGCGAAGATTTCGCGGCGTCGATTGGTGCGACACGGACACAAGATGCCATTGAGTTATTGTATGCGCGGCAGGCGGTCATTGTCGCTTGCGCGGCGTATGATTTGCAAGCCCTTGATATCGTCACCATCGATTACAAAAACTTGGAAGCGCTCAAAGTCGAATCAGAGTTTGGGGCAAGACTCGGCTTCAGCGGGAAACAGGTCATTCACCCGAATCAGGTTCCGGTGGTGCAAGAGGCGTTCACTCCATCCGCTGAAGCGATCGCATACGCAAGACGAATCGTCGAGACCTTTGAAGCCAGTCAAAAAGAAGGCAAAGGCGCCTATGCGCTGGATGGCAAGATGATCGACATGCCGTTGTTGAAGAACGCACAAAAAGTGCTGGCACGCGCGAACGCCGCAGGGAAGTAAAGCAAAACTCCGAGGTCTTAAAGACCTCGGAGTTTTTTTACCCAAGCTTTTCCATAAAGACATTATCGTCATAATGATTGTAGATCGCGTTCTGATAGAACAAGACCACCTCCAGCGGAATCGGACGGAAGAAGTGGCAATCTGTGCCAACATTCAATCCATTACGTTTGACCATCTGCAATTGGTGGACGTGCCCAAAAAGATAGAACTCCCCGCCCAATGCCTCGTCTGGTTCGTGGACAAGCTGCAAGCGCTGACCTTCCACCTCGATCACCGTATTAGGTTCGATGATTTCACAAGTCTGCGCAAGGACTTCCAGCATTTCTGGCGTATCATAATTTCCCGGCAGAAGAATGATTTTCCCGTTGAGTCTGCTGACATACTCCAGACATTCCAGCGCCCCAAAATCACCGAGGTGATAGACAGTATCTCCCGGCTTGACAGCTGAATTCCAATTGGCGATCAATGCCGCATCCATCGAAGCCACATCCGCAAAGGGACGGCGGGAGAATTCCAGCGTGCGTTGATGACCAAAATGCGTATCGGCAGTAAAAAATGTGCTCATGACTTGGCTTTAGTACTCTTCTTTGGCGTTGTTTGGGCAGAGACTTCCTTGACGCGGAACTGAACGATCTTCGTGATCAAGGCGTACGGGATCGGTTTATCCAATGGAAACTTGACCGAGCCTTTCGCTCCTTCATACACAGCCAATTCTTTCTTGAACTTTTCAATACCAGATGGCGTGGGGTAAAAGCCGATGTGTTCCTTGAATGCTGAAAAATGCACGAGATTCTTGCCATTGAGTTTGAAGGTGGGAATCCCGTAACTCATCGCCTCCTCTGCCCTCGGTGCGGACTTGTGAATGACCGCCCGGATCTTTTGCAAAATGACTTGCACAGTAGCGGGGTACCTGGCAATAAATTCTTCCATTGGGCTTGCAGACATGGTTGATCTCCTTTTCCAAAGCATCGACACCCCCATTGTAAACGACAAGACTTCGGCATACGAAAAAAAATCCCTCTTTAAGATCAAGAGGGATTTGGGGTAAAAAAATTTAAAGTATGGTTCTATAAAATCGCAAGCGGTTTGGCGTCCGTCGGGTCAATGGCAACACCTTCACAGTCTGCCACCGCAACGATCTGGTATTTGATCGGCGAGAAGACAGAGTTGGAGCTGGAGAGGTTTGTCCCGCCCGAGATCGAGAGCGTGCCGCCAAAAAGTTCCACAGACACTTTCCCGCCGCTAACCATAGCAATGCTGAAGGGCAGAGTACGTGTCTCGTTTTCCTTCAGCTCGAAACCATCCAATTTAACAAATGCAAGGTCTTTCTTCATCTCGCGCTGTTGACCGTTGAATTCACTGGTTGATAATTCCACCACCGCAACACGTACAGACAAAACTTTCTGGTCGCTTTTGGCTGTGATGGTCACCTTTCCCGAGACTTCCTCCGTGTTCCTGTTGATCTGAGAAGGAACTTCCACCAATTCGACCTTTGCGGTGCCGATCCCCAAACCTTTCTTTAACTTGCTGAAAAGACCCATTGCATTTCTCCTTTGGAATATATGTACGAACGTTTCAACAACGGCGCATCATATATCACCAAATGGAAAGAAGCAAGAAAAAACCTGTTTGCAATTTGCAAACAAAAACCGCACTACTTGTGCGGCTTTTTACAAACGATCTACACGATCCCCTATTTTCCATACCTCTTCCTTATCTCCGGCAGGAAGTATTCTTCGAAGAAACGGTCCACGTCATAATCGGGCTTCCAATTCCAATCATTGCGAGCGCGTGAATCATCCACATCTTCGGGCCACGAATCAACGATGCCCTGGCGGCGCGGGTTAGGCTCATAGGTCACCATTGCATTCGGGAAAGCTTTCAACGCTCGTTTGCGGAAATCTTCGGCAGTGATGGCAAAAGCAGCCACGTTATATACATTCGTCGTCAGGCTCTCACGCGGAGCATCCAGCATCATCATCAACGACTTGATCGCATCCGGCATCGCCATGAACGAGATCTTGGTATCGGGGCGCACAAAACAGGAATACGCCTTCCCCTGCGCCGCTGCATGCAGCATCTCGGGACCATAGTCACTCGTCCCGCCGCTGGGAAGGGTAAAGGCGCTGATCAAGCCCGGGAAACGGATCGCTCGAAAGTCCAGCATGACCGGGGGCTTTTCATCCAAATGTTTTTGTCCGTGAAACTTGCTGTAATACATCCCCAGCTTTTCGCAATATAACTTATTGCAGCCGTACATGGTGTGCGGAAAATCCCAATCCTCTTCCACTACTGTTCCTGCGCCGCGCTTGGCTTCGAGGGTTGGCATTCCATACGCCGCAATGGAGCTTGGGAATAGGAACTTGACCGACTTGCCGTACTTCTCAGAACGATACGCCGCCAGCATCAACAGTTGCATCGTCCCTTCCACGTTAATGCGATGCGCCTCCTCCGTGGCGATCTCTGCTTTTGATGAAAGCGAAGCCGCCAAATGAAAGATCACATCAAAATCATAATCATAAAAAACTTTTACTTTATATACAAGATCGCCTTGCACATGTTCTGCCACTAAACTCTTGATCGATTCTGGCAAAGGCGCAATATCCGATGTTACAACACGGTAGCCGCCCTTCTTTGCCAATTCCTGCACCAGCGCCTGACCGATCTCGCCGCATGCACCTGTTATCAGCACTTGCTTCACAGTCATCTTCATCTCCTGATATGCTAGAATCATGCTATGTGTCACTCTGAGGGAGCGATAGCGACCGAAGAGTCTCTGGTAATTGACGTAGAGATCCTCACCGCACTGCATCCGCAGAGCGGTGCATGTGTCGCTACCGCTCAGGATGACATCAATGTAATTTTACGACATATTGAAATAAATCTTTGTCATAAAAACCCGATGACTTTCCAACGATTTTTAATTTCAGGTTTCCTCGCCGTATTCCTCACATCCTGCTCCGCTATGGATGCATTGCTCGCCACGTCCACACCCATGCCGGCGACGGAAACCCCGCCTCCCACTGCGACCATTCTCTGGTTCCCGCCATCTGCTACATCCACGCCCCAACTTTTATCCACCAAGGCTCCCACCCCAGAGATGCGCCCCGGTCTCGGCACAGACCTGCTCACCGATGATTTCTCCGATCGGTTCAACTGGGATACCGCCACGTCAAATGAAGCCAGTGCTGAAATCAACGATAACCGCCTGACGCTCGCCGTGCAGAGTCAGGTCTATATGACCAGCCTGCGCCGCGATACCCTGCTCAGCGACTATTACGCCGAGATCACCGCCCAGCCCAGCCTGTGCCGCGGTGAAGACAGCTACGGCATCCTTATCCGCGCTAATGGCGGTTCCTATTACCGCTTCGCCCTCGCCTGCGACGGAACTGTGCGCGCAGAACGGGTGAACAACAGCGTTCGTCTTGTTTTACAGCAACCGCTCCCCAGCGGAGATGTGCCCCCCGGCGCACCGGGCAATGTGCGCATTGGGGTTTGGGTGGTCGGCGGAGAAATGCGTCTCTTTCTAAACGGAAGGTTTCAGTTCAATATCTACGACCCTTCCTTCCCCATTGGTTCCATTGGAGTCTTCGTTCGTTCGGCTGGGGAGACCGCCGCGGTAGTTTCATTCTCCGATCTGGTCATCCAGGAAGTGAATTACACCCCGCCAGCCGTAACCGCTACGCCGTAAAACATTTACGTTTGACGATTTTTGATTTACGATTGGCAAGATGTGGGGGATACAACGAACAAGCCTTACCCCACAAACCTTATCCAATCGTTTTGCATTTCACACAGCGGCATGATTCACGCATCCGATTTTCTACACCTCCCCTACACTCCCGACCTGACAGAGGCAGGTATTGCATACGCATTGCGTTCGCTGGCATATTCCTACGAACGCGAGGGCAGGTCACCCTATGGACGTCTGCGCCGTTTGGTTGCAAATGTATCCGTGGAACTGGCCTTCCGGCGCCACCTTAGTCAGGAAAATACTCCTTTTGATATCAAAGCCTCCACTCCATTTACAGATCACGAACGGTTCGATGTGGTTTTGAATGGGCATCGCTGCGATATCAAGACATTTCTTATTTCACACCGTGAGCAGATCAAAGGCATTCGCCAAAACCCAGCCATATTGATGGACGCCCCCGCGCTGGTGCCATCCGATTCACACGCAGGTGATGGACACTCCTATGACGATATCTACCTCTTTGCCTTCATGACCGGGCTGGTCGCCGCCTCGCAAGCCGATCTGCAAAAAGCGCTCGCAAAGAGGCAACCGCACTACCTCGTTCACGTCATGCCAATGCAATGGCGCAAACCATTGCACTGGAAACCGCTTGGAACATTGGTCTTAAAATCAGAATCAGCGGAGGAACTGATCGTCGAAGTGAACGGTCAGGATGAGGCGCGGGAAATGAAGCGCAAGGTTGTCAGCCTCGCGCCGGGGGTGAAGGCAAAGGTCAACGAGTCGTTCTATTCCATTACTTCGCTGCATGTCCAACGGATGCCTGAAGCACGCGTAGGCATTCATGGTGAAGGCATCAGTCAAACACACGTGATCACCCCGCACGATTGGGCGAATATCTGGGTCTACGGCATGGACATATTTATGACAGGGTATGCCAGCTACGAAGAAATGAGTCAACGAGCAACCCTGCTCCAGCCAGGTTCAAAGACATTCCAATACGAACGCACTCATGTAAAGAACCTCGCCCTGCCGGTTTCCAAATTGAAGTCAATAAAAAAATTACTGACTTCAATCAAGTAAGTCACGCTTGCGCGTATCTCCTTTTCATGTACCTCATAGCAAAGTAGGGTAAGATTATCTTGAATATGGAATCCGCAAACGAACCTACTGCCACCAAAGAACCGACGATCGCCCGCAGACAAAAACCGCGCGGCACGAACCCGTTCTTATCCACGCTCGGCATCGCTCTCTTGATCGCAACGCTCTTCACCGCATGGACTCCAACCAGCTTTTTCGCCAGCAATCTGGAAGAGCAACTTCGCACCCTGCTCACGCCTCAAGCCAACGCGCAGAACGGACCCCTGACCCCAATACCGCAAGTTCGCATTGGGATCGTGGCTGGGCACATGGGCAACGACTCCGGTGCGGTCTGCCTCGACGAGAACGGACTGCCGACACTGACCGAAGCGGATGTCAACCTTTCGATCGCAACGCTGGTGCAGCGCAGCCTCACCGAACGCGGCTATCAAGTGGACTTGCTCAATGAGTTCGATACCCGCCTGAATGGGTATCGCGCGGCAGCGGTCGTTTCCATACATAATGACTCATGCGATTACATCAACGATGAAGCGACCGGCTTCAAAGTGGCGGCATCGCTCGAAACGCGGGATGTCAATCGCGCCCAACGCCTGACCGCCTGCCTGACTGACCGTTATCAACATATGACCGGGCTTGATTTCCATGCCAACAGCATCACGCCTGATATGACCCAATACCATGCCTTCTCTGAAATCGACCCGAACACCATCACAGCCATCATCGAAACCGGTTTTCTATATCTCGACCAGAACATTCTCACCAAACAGACCGATGTTGTGGCAGAAGGCGTGACACAGGGCATTCTTTGCTTTATTAACAACGAGAGCGTCCTACCGACCTCCCTTCCCCTGCCGACGATCCAGCCATGAGTCCGCGCGTTATCGGCTTCCTCCTCGCAGTGACCATCATGCTGCTCGGTGCAGTCGCATGGACGGTCACCTCGTCGCAAGCGCTTGGTTCGGTTACACCCGTTACGCCTACATACGCCAAAGCATTCGCCGTTGCCGAGCTTGCAAAGCCAACATACACCCCATCCCCTACTGCCACAATCGCCCCTACAGAAACTCCAACGAATACGCCAGAAGCAGTTGCAGAAGCCGTGATCGTAGATTCGCCGATTCGAGCCATGGCAGCCGAGTCACAGGCAGAGGTGCCGGTCAACTATAGTGGCGGGAAATATATCCTCGTGGATATTTCTGAACAACATATGTATGTATATGAAGGCGATCTATTGGTGTATAGCTTTATCGCTTCAACAGGCATGAATAATGCCACCCGCACCGGTACATTCAGTGTGCTGGATAAAATTCCCAACGCCTATGGTGCCACCTGGGATCTTTGGATGCCCAACTGGTTGGGCATCTATTGGGCAGGCAGCCTGGAAAACGGGATCCACGCCTTGCCGATCCTTTCGAACGGCGCCACGCTTTGGTCGGGCTTTTTAGGCAGCCCGATCTCGTACGGGTGTGTTGTGTTGGACACCTTCGATGCGCAAGTATTGTATGAGTGGGCAGAGGTGGGTGTTCCTGTGGAAATTCAATGGTGAAAACAAGGGCTTTTTGTTTATAATCCTATTAGACGTGTTCGCTTGAAATTATTTATTCGTTGATGCTGTAAAAGGTGCCTCCATGAACAATCGCTCCACAACCTCACAATCACCAGCGCAATCCGGTGGAAAACCAGCCAAAGGTCCGGCACAGAAGCGAAATCTTCTCCTCCCCATTTTATTGATCATTACCGGATGCGCCGTTTTCATGTTCGCAGCATGGTCGGCGGTCCGTTCTCCTGTATTGGCATCGATTCTTAATCGCGGGTCAAGCAGTACACAGCTTCAGCAAGTGGCGCCGGGACAATCATACGCGCAGGTATATATCGCCAAGCCAACTTACACCCCTATTGCCGCTGAACCAGTGGCACAACAAGTTCAACCGGTGCAACCCGTTGCCACGGTCACACCCATCACTCAAGCGGAAGCGGTTATTGCACCTCAGACTGATGCTCCTGCAACGGAAGCTGCCGCGGCGGTTTTACCAGCTGCCACAGAAGTGGTTGCAAATGCTGAAGTTGGCGCAGTGGTCGTGGAAGCAGCCATCATCCCAGATACGCCCACGGCTGAGTATGTCGCTCCGCCTACAGCGGTTGCGTATGTTCCGCCCGTAAGCGCAAGCACAGGCGGCAGCGGAGGCGTGCATTGGTTCGATGTTGACCTTTCTGACCAGCGTATGTATGCCTATGAAGGTGATACTCTGGTCAATTCTTTCGTCGTCTCCACCGGCACATGGCAAACCCCCACAGTGACGGGCAAGTTCAAAGTATGGGTCAAGCTTCGCTCCGCACCCATGTCTGGACCCGGTTATTATCTGCCTGATGTTCCCTATGTGATGTACTTCTACGGCGATTACGGTATTCACGGAACCTACTGGCATAACAATTTTGGCGTGCCTATGAGTCATGGCTGTGTCAACTTGAGCATCCCAGATGCCGAGTGGGCGTACAACTTCGCCTCCGTCGGCACAGTGGTGAACGTACACGATTAAGAGAGTCCCCATCCACAGTTCTATCGGCAAAGATGGACGTCTGATCTATTGTTCTGAAATGAAAAATTTATCACGAAGAGACTTTATAAAATTGAGCGGGCTGGGTCTGGCAAGTCTTATGGCGCCCTCGCTCAATTTTGATATAGATGACCCGTTCGACCTGCAGCAAGGGCGTGTCACCGTCCGCACGGTTTGGGTGCATGAAACCCCAACCACCGAAGCCCCAAAGACAAAACTACTGCAACGCGACTCGGTCTTCGACATCACCAACACTGCCATCAGTGAAGAGACCATCACAGACAACCGCATCTGGTATCAGGTCGGGAACGAAGGCTACGTTCATTCAAGCAACATCCAGCCGGTGCGCACCTTGTTGAGTCAACCGTATGTAGATAACATTCCACGCGAAGGCTTGCTCGCTGAGGTCAGCGTCCCCTATAGCGATGCCTTCACAGAACCCGGCACAGAATCTGAAGTGGGCTACCGTATCTATTATGAAACGACCCATTGGGTCAAAGCTTTGGTGGCAGGCACAACCGATGGGCAACCCTGGTATCAGATCCGCGACGACAAATGGGACAAGCTCTACTACGTCCGCGCCGAGCACTTGCGCATTCTTACTCCTGACGAACTAATGCCTATTTCACCTGAAGTTCCCGCAGAAAATAAAAAGATCATTGTGCGCCTTGAGCAGCAGCTTGTCACCGCCTACGAAATGGATATTCCCGTGTTCAGTGTGCCAGTTTCTACAGGCGCCAGACTCCGCAGTGGAACCTATACCACCCCCAAGGGCAAGTTCATCACATCCTACAAACGCCCATCCCGCCACATGGCAGCCGGAGATATCGCCGCCAGCGGTTTCGACCTGCCCGGAGTGCCGTGGGTGCAATACATCACCAAGAGCGGCATCTCCTTCCACGGCACGTTCTGGCACAACGATTATGGGCGTCCGCGCTCACACGGCTGCATCAATATGAACTGCGCCGCCGCAAAATGGCTTTACCTTTGGTCTTCACCCGATGTTCCGCTCAATAAGGAATTTTCCTACGGGCACACAGGCACCAAGGTCGAGATCATTGCATAGTAGTACCAAAGAGATATTTTCTTATCCCCCTCTCAACCTTTATATTTACAATCGAATTATGAGCATCTTCCAACTTTCCCGCCGCGACTTCCTCAAGCTCACCGCCTCTGGCGCGCTCGGGCTTGTTCTCTCCGAATTAGGCGTCGACCGCGCCTTCGCCGCCCCTCCCACCTCAAAAGGACTCGCCCTGTTCAGCGGCGTCGCCATTATGGACGCACCCTTTGCAAACGCGAATCAGGTTGAAGCCATCGGCAAAGACCAGGTATTCGACCTGCTCGGCGAAGTGCAGGGCGATTACCTCAGCAACGTCAACAACGCCACATGGTATGTTGTCAATGGCGGTTATGTGCATTCCGGTCCCGTTCTGCCTGTGGAAACGAACTATCAAAAACCCGTCTACACGCTCGCAGCTGAAGGACAGCTGGCGGAAGTCTGCGCGCCATACAGCCTGACCTATCGCTCCCCATTCTCAAACTCAAACAACGCTCACCGCCTGTACTACGAATCGACCCATTGGGTAAAAAAGGTGATCGTAGACCGAGACGAGAAAAGTGTCTGGTACGAGATCTTTGACAAGGAATTAAAAAAATCCTTCTACGTCCCATCTTATAACCTGCGCCTCATCCCGAACGATGAACTGACCCAGCTCTCTCCAGAAGTGCCCAACGAAGAAAAACTCCTTCACGTAGACCTTGTCTCGCAAGTTGTAACCGCCTTCGAGGGGCAAAAAATGGTGCTCTCGGTGCGCTGCGCCAGCGGTCAACGTGGAACGGACACGCCCAAGGGACAATGGCGTACCTATCATAAGGGTCCCTCCATTCACATGACCAACCGGGGCGATGCTGTGGCAAATATCTATAATCTGGCTGGCGTTCCATGGACTTCATTCTTCACGGGGTCTGGGCATGCCTTTCATGGCACCTACTGGCATAACGACTACGGACGCCGTCGCAGCAACGGCTGTATTAACCTGCCATCCAGCGTCGCTAAATGGGTCTACCGTTGGACGAGCCCGGTCGTCCCTGCCAATGTGGATTATCTACACCAACCCGATCAGGGCACAAATGTGATCATCGAGTGATCGAGCACTCGCCGCTTAATCTTTTCCACACTTTAATACAAAAGGAAACCAAATGAACCCTATCTTTCAGTCCAACCAGTATTTGCTCAAACGCCAGGTCTTCGCCTTGGCTGGAAAATTCCGTGTCTTCGACACCAGCGGGAAACTGCTGCTCTTCAGCGAACAGAAAATGTTCAAACTGCGTGAAGATATCCGCGTCTATGCCGATGAAACCAAAACACAGGAAGTGCTGGCGATCAAAGCCCGCCAGATCGTGGATTTCTCCGCTGCTTACGATGTGGTCGACAGTGCCACCGGTCAGAAAATCGGCGCCATGCGCCGCAAAGGACTTGCTTCCATCTTGAGAGATGAGTGGGAAGTGCTTGATGTGAATGATGCCGTGCTTGGAAAACTATTTGAAGACAGCATGGGGCTGGCTCTCTTGCGCCGCTTCCTGACCAACCTCGTACCTCAAAACTATGACATGTTCTTTGGCGAAACCCGCGTGGCGGATTACAAGCAAAATTTCAATCCCTTTACCTATGAATTGAACATCGACTTCAACATGGACACTGCCCGTCAGCTCGACCGTCGCCTGGGCATCGCAGCTGGTATTCTGCTCGCCGCGGTCGAAGGCAGACAACAGTAATAAATCGTAGGGGCGACTCGCGAGTCGCCCCTACAGGAATTAAATCATGCCCAACACTCCCCTTTTCACTGGTCTTATTGTGGATGAAAATGAAAAACCTGTTGCTTCGGGTTTTATCGGCAGTGAACCTGCCTACGTGGTGGATGATGACGGCTTCAAACGCCACATCCCATCTGAACAGGTGGATCGCGCAGTACTAAACCAGATGGCAGAGTTGATGAAGGGCAGCGAAGATCTGCTCTCTGAACAAACCGCCAAAATGCTTGGGCAGGATGACCCCTTCTCGAAAGCGATGATCGAACAACAGTTGAAGAACATCGACAAGCAATTCGACGCCGTCATGCAAACTGGCTTCCCTGAAGAGATGCGAACCTACTTGGGGATGATGGGATTCAAAGTGGTCATCAACTATCACGGCGAAGTGATCCGGGTGGAACAACCAGGAAGCGCAAGTAACGATAATGACGAATAAAAAGAGGCGGTCACCATGAAGGTGACCGCCTCTTTATTTAAGTCTTTTCCACAACCCAAAAATGAGACAAGCCCAATATCTTCAGTGGTGTCGCTTCTGCAAATTGCAGCACGGCACGGATGATCTTCCCGAAGGCACCAGTTCTGGCAATGATGTTATCGTACGCACCAAAGATGATCGTCCGTTCGATGAATTTGACGGGCAGCCCCGTAAATAAATTTTGCATATCGCGGCGGGAATAGACACGTACATGCGGGGCGAGTTTATCTCTCCAAACACGCGGCAGATAATTTACCAAAGGTTTATTCCCAAAATAATACTTCCCATTCCAAAAAATACCGTGCGTCTCCACCGGGTAGCCTCGGTTCGGACAAAAGATGACAGCCCGTCCACCCACTTTCATCACGCGTACCATTTCGCGGACAGCCAAACGATCATCCTGAACGTGTTCGATCACTTCGTGGCTGAGGATCAGGTCAAACGTCGCAGAAGGAAGTGGCAGGAATTCACCAGCCGCATTGATAATTTTTTCGGAATTGACTTTGGCATCGCGGGCGCGCTCAAAATCAAATTCCAATCCGGTGACCGTTGCTCCAAGTTCAGCCATCTTTTCAACGTACATGCCCACGCCGCAGCCATTCTCCAGTACGTTGCCTTGCATGCGTTCCCCGGCAAATTTTGCGATCATGTTCAAACGGCGTTTTTGTCCATCACGCCATACATACGAAGGTTCTCCGCGCAGGGCGGCTTTTTGCATGTCTCTTTCAGTCATGGCGGCGATTATACCTTGCGATTGTAGGTCATGCTTGCTTGCCCGCGAAGGGGCTGCGTGACAGTCTCATTAGAAACATGACCTACAAGTCCCTTCAAGACTCCTCCTTGCACACGCAAGACCTTTATGCTAGAATTCAAAACGTAAGGACAACCCCATAAAGACGAAGTCACCGAGAAGTGGGTAGCCCCCACTTCTTCGCTTTATATTAAAGGAGCTTTGGAGCAGGTACGATGGCTAAGAATGATTTTGCGTTGGCATTCAACGAAGTGCTGGAAGAAAAACAACTCGCCAAGGATGTTGTCATCTCGGCAATTGAGTCGGCGATGGTTTCCGCCTATCGGCGCGCTGTGGGCGCCTCCACGGCTCAGCACGTGGAATCCAAACTGGACCCCGAAACGGGGATCGTTACCGTCTACGCCGAGAAGGAAGTGGTGGAAGACAGCGTTGTAGATGAACGCACCGAGGTGCTGATCGAAGAAGCACGCAAGGTGAACCCCGATTGCCAGCCCGGCGACATGGTGGTTGTGGAAAGCACCCCGGCAGATTTCGGGCGTGTGGCTGCTCAAACGGCACGCCAGGTCATCCAACAGCGCATCCGTGAGGCAGAACGCTCGAACCAGATGGAGTATTACCAGCGCCAGGAAGGCGAAATCGTCTCCGGCTTGGTACAGGCGATCAACGCGCAGGGCATCACCATCGGCTTGGAAATGAAAGCCGAAGGTACCATGCCGAACAACCAGCGCATCCCCGGCGAAAAACTGAAGCTGCACGACCGCGTCCGTGCGGTGGTGATCGAAGTGAAGGACGGCACCCGCGGTCCGCAGATCATCCTCTCGCGCGCGCATCGTAACTTCCTGCGCCGTTTAATGGAAAACGAAGTGCCTGAGATCTATCACGGCATTGTCGAGATCCGCGCGATCGCGCGTGAGCCAGGTGCCCGCGCCAAGGTGGCAGTCTCTGCCACACAAGCAGGGATCGACCCCGTCGGCGCTTGCGTAGGCATGAAGGGTGTCCGTATTCAAGCCATCGTCAAAGAATTGCATGACGAGAAGATCGACATCATTTTATGGGATGCCGACCCGGTCGCTTATATTTCCAAAGCCATCAGCCCGGCGCGTGTCACCGGCGTGTATCTCACTGAAGAAGAACGCACCGCCACAGTCGTTGTAGGTGAAGATCAGTTGAGCCTTGCCATTGGGCGCGATGGGCAGAACGCCCGCCTCGCCGCAAAACTGACGGGCTGGCGCATCGACATCAAGTCACTGTCTGAGGCTGCAGGTGACGCCCTCTCCAAATTGAACGGCGATCCTGAATTGCAGAACATGCTCAAACCTGCCGTGGAAGTTGCCCCGCAGGTGGAGGAAATTCTCGCCAAGAAAGCCGAGAACCGCCCCATCACGCCGGAAGAGTTCCATGTACTCGAAGGCTTTGTGGATCGTGTTGAACGCCGCATGATCCTTGCCAAGGAAGAAGCTACGCGCGAAGAGGATGAACGCATTGCCGCCGCGCGCGCCGACATCCCTGTGGCTGCGTTCAGCACACCTCTCGATCAGATCACCGATCTCAAGGAACATATTTTCAACATCCTCACCGAAGCTGGGTATGAAACTGCAGGTCAGTTAATGTTCGATATGAAGACCGATGCAAACAAAGTGCTCGGACTGGCAGGAATCGGCGGCAAAGCCCTTACCAATATCGAAGAAAGTCTTGCGGCTCTGACCTTCCCCGAACCTGTTGCTGAACCCAAGGCTGAAGAAGCCCCTGCGGCTGTTGTCGCAGAGGTGGCAGAGTCGGCTCCAGTGATCGAAGTGCCTGCCGTGGAAAAAGCAGCCGAAAAGAAGAAAGAATCGAAGCGCGCCGCTGAAGAACAGGAAGAGGATGGCGAAGTCTCCAAGGACGGCGTCTCACTCGATGAGTTGTTCTCGATCAAGCCCGAAATGTTCCAGGCTCCTGAAGGTACCGAAGACGAGTCTGACGACAAGAAGAAGGGCAAGAAGGTCAAGAAAAAAGGCGTGGCGCTCGAGTTCGATGAAAGTCTGGGCGAAGTTGTCTCCCGCAAGAAGCACAAACGCGGCGAGGGCGGCGACGACGAAGCGTGGTAGTTAATGAATCCCTCCTCCTTGTGAGGAGGGGAGTTGAATGGACGTGGTAAAGAAACCTGTACAACGCGTGAAGCATATCCCTCAACGTACCTGCGTCGGTTGCCGGGAAGTCCTGTCGAAACGACAGCTGTTGAGAATCGTCCGCACTGCTGAAGGCGTGCGGGTGGATCCCACCGGCAAACTGGCAGGGCGCGGCGCCTACTTGCACGATAAACGATCTTGCTGGGTGCGCGGGTTGAAAGGCGCACTGGCTCACGCGTTGAAAGCAGAATTTACAAATGAAGACCGCGTCCGGTTGGAAGAATTTATGAACTCTCTGCCCCTCGAAGCAGAGACCAACGGTTAAGTCATGTGAACGAATAAGCCACTCGCCCACAGGCTACCCCGTGACATCAAGCGAACCAAGACATGTTTTGAGATTTAAGGAGGTGGCTTATGAGCAACAATGGAAATAAGATCGAATTACCCGCCAGTATCGTGGTACGTGACCTGGCTCAAAAGATCGAAAAAAGCCCGATCGACCTGATCAAAAAATTAATGACCAATGGTGTCATGGCGACCATTAACCAATCGGTGGATTACGACACTGCCGCGATCGTGGTTGCCGAGTACGGATTCGAAGCCGTACAAGAAGTTACGGAAGACGAATCGAAGGAAGATGCTGGCGAAGTGCCCATGTGGCGCCAGATGATCGCCGGTGAAGACAAGTCGCAATTAAAAGGACGCCCGCCGGTCGTTACCATCCTTGGTCACGTTGATCATGGCAAGACCAGTTTATTGGATGCCATTCGTTCTACAGACGTCGCTGCGGGGGAGGCAGGCGGCATTACCCAGCACATCGGTGCATATCAAGTTGAAATGAAGGGACGCCTCATCACCTTCCTCGATACTCCAGGACATGCCGCGTTCACACAAATGCGCGCTCGCGGCGCCCAGGGTGCAGACATCGTCATTCTCGTGGTCGCTGCTGATGACGGCGTGATGCCCCAAACCCGTGAAGCGATCGCACATGCCAAGGCAGCCCGTGTGCCGATCGTCGTGGCATTGAACAAGATCGATAAACCCAACGCCAACCCAGACCTTGTCAAACAGCAGCTTGCCGAACTCGAACTCGTTCCCGATGAATGGGGTGGGAATACGATGGTCGTGCCTGTTTCTGCCAAACAGAAAAAAGGCATCGACGACCTACTCGAAGGCGTGTTGCTCGTGGCAGATAGCAATGAAATCAAAGCCAACCCCAACGGCAAAGTGATCGGAACCGTCATCGAAGCCGAATTGGATAAATCGAAGGGTGTGCTGGCGACCTTGCTCGTTCAGAACGGCACGCTCGAATCAGGCGATGTGGTCGTGGCAGGAACTGCTCACGGTAAATTACGCGCCATCAACGATTACAAGGGCAAGCCTGTCAAGAAGGCGGGGCCTTCCACACCGGTAGCTGTCATGGGGCTTAGCGATGTCCCTGCCGCTGGAGATTTGTTCGAAGTCGTCCCGTCTGAAAAAGAAGCGCGCGTTATTGTTGGTGAACGCCTCGAAGTTTTGAAAACACAAGCCCAATCGCGCAAGAAGCTTTCACTCGAAGATATGTTCAGCAGAGTGCAGGCAGGTGAAGTCAAAGAACTTAATCTCATTGTCAAAGCCGATGTTCAGGGTTCGCTCGACCCGATCGTCACTGAATTGAATAAACTGGGTCAGGGCGAGATCGGTCTGAAGATCCTGCATGCTGAAACCGGTAATATCGGCAACAACGACGTAATGCTTGCCGCCGCCTCAAAAGCGATCATGATCGGCTTCAACGTTCAGGCTGATGTGGATGCCCGCCGCATGGCAGAAAAAGAAGGCGTGGATATCCGCTTATACGAGATCATTTATCGCATGACCGAGGATATCGAGAAGGCTCTCAACGGCATGCTCGAACCCGATTATGTGGAAAAGACTCTTGGAAAAGCCACTGTCTTGCAAGTTTTCACCGCCTCCAAGTTCGGACGCGTGGCGGGCTGCCGTGTGATCGAAGGCGAATTAAAACGCGGTGCGAAGGTTCGTCTATATCGCAACTCGGATATCATTTATGAAGGTGACCTTTCCTCCCTGCGTCACGAAAAAGATGATGTAAAAGAGATCCGTCAGGGGTATGAGTGCGGTGTCGGCTTCAAGAACTTTAGCGATATTCAATCCGGCGACACACTCGTCTGCTATATTTTGGAATAAGGGTAATCACGCATACCGTACCGCAAAACCTTATGGTACGGTATGCGTAATTTTTTGAGAAATCATGCCATCTGGAACAAGACTAAAACGAATTGAAGACCGCGTTCAGCAGGAGCTTTCTGCCATGCTGATCCGCGAGGTGAACGACCCGCGCCTGAAACAGATCTTTGTCACCGGCGTTAAGATCGACCGTGAACTCACCCATGCCAACGTGTACGTTTCTGCCATTGAAGGCACAGCCCGCTCAGCAGAAGTTCTGGCGGGGCTTGAATCTGCATCCGGTTTTTTGCGCCGGGAACTCTCTGCCCGCGTGGAAGTACGCGCCTTTCCAAAATTGCGCTTCCATTGGGATCCCACCCCGGAAAATGCAGACCACATCGAAAAACTTCTGGCTGGGTTAAGAAACAAAAAATGACCTTCCCAATCCTTTAGAATGGGAATACGTGGAGAAAACATAGTGAATAATTCGATCTCAGGGGAGATAAAAATCAGACTAGCCGATGCAAAAAAGGTGGTGATCGCATCGCACGTACGACCCGATGGCGATGCCATTGGTTCCCTGCTCGGGCTGGGACTGGCATTACAAGATGCGGGTAAATCCGTCGAAATGGTGCTGGCAGACGGAGCCCCCTCTTCGTTCAAGTTCCTGGAAGGCAGCAATCTGGTTCATAAAGAACCGTCCGGCGGGCATGATACTTTCATCACCGTTGACTGCGCCGATTTCAAACGCACGGGGAAGACCTTTGAAAATTTCGGTCAGCCAGACATCAACATAGACCATCACAAAACCAACGAAAAATTTGGAAAGCTAAATCTCATCGAAGCGGATGAAGTTGCCACTGCGGCGATCCTCACCAAGTATTTACCCGAGTGGGGACTTAGCATCACCAAGCCCGTTGCCGCCGCTTTACTGACCGGCATCCTGACCGATACGCTCGGCTTCCGTACTTCGAACGTCACACCGGATGCGCTGCGTCAGGCGGCGGAATTGATGGAATCAGGCGTGGACTTGCCTGAAATTTATATGCAGTCCTTGGTGCGAAAATCCTTCCCGGCTGCCAAGTATTGGGGGGCAGGGCTTTCCAGCCTCGAAACCAAGAATGGCATTGTCTGGGGAACTCTCAAACTTGAAGATCGAAAGTCTGCCGGCTACGGTGGGAACGATGATGCAGACCTGATCAACATGATCTCTGCCATTGATGGAAATAAAGTTGGAATGGTCTTCGTAGAACAATCCGACAAACACGTAAAGATCTCCTGGCGCGCTTTGCAGCCAGGTATCGATGTATCACCCATAGCCAAACATTTCAATGGCGGAGGACACGCAGCCGCCGCAGGAGCAGATATTGAAGGAACTTTAGCCGATATCCAAAGGGAAGTTTTAAAAATTACGCGTGAGCTTTTAGCTTTGTAAGGATAATAGTTAGTTAAGTAGTACTGCCGAACCACTGTGAATTCAGACATTTATGTCATAATTAAACTGGATATCAACTCAGGAGGAATCCATAATGAATAGTCAGGATGTTAAGAACGCCATATCCGGCGCGCTTGTTATCGATAAACCCGTAGGCATGACGTCTCACGATGTCGTCCAAGCCATACGAAATGGAACCAATTTACGCCGGGCTGGGCACACCGGTACGCTCGACCCGCGAGCCTCTGGCGTGCTTGTCATTTTAGTGGGACCCGCCGTGCGTTTGAGCGAATATGTTTCCGCATCAGACAAACGCTATCAAGCCATTATCCGTTTAGGCGGCACCACCGATACCTATGACGCCGAAGGGAAATTCACCCCCACCAAAGATCCTTCCAATATCACTGAAGCTGAATTTGAAGAAGCACTTAATACATTCGTTGGTGAAATAGAACAGACTCCCCCGCCGTATTCCGCCGTAAAGGTTCAGGGGCGCAAAGCCTACGAAATCGCCCGCAAAGGCGAAGAGGTCGAGTTGGAACCGCGCACCATCACCGTCCACCACCTCGAAGTCCTCGAATGGACCCCGCCCGAAGTGGTCATTGATGTACATTGTTCATCGGGCACCTATGTGCGTTCATTGGCAAACGATCTTGGAAAAAAATTAGGCTGTGGCGCATATCTGGTTGGCTTGCGCCGCACCAAGAGCGGCAAGTTCACCCTGCGTGATGCCGTGCCTCTGCGCAAATTGCAAGAAGCCTTTACCGCGGGCAACTGGTATCAATACCTCATTCCCGCCGCTGAGGCACTCGGTGACTGGTATGCCATTGAACTCAGCCCCGATGAAGTGGAAGCTGTGCGGCACGGTCATCGTGTGAAGGCAAAGCCCGCCGATGCCGCCCAGGAAAAAGTACGCGGTGTCAGTACTCAGGGTGAGTTGGTCGCGCTGATGACCCGCATGGAAAACGCAGAAGACGGCTCCATTGAATGGCAGCCAAAGAAAGTTTTCTTCACGTCTGATTAAAATTTTTCTCTCGTAAATGTGACCCGCAAAAGAGCATTTACCACACAGGATGATAAAATAAAGCCGCCGTCAAAGGCGGCTTTATTTTTTATGCAACATTACCATTCCCTCGAAGAAGTCTCTCTCAAAGATTCATGGCTAACGATCGGCGTGTTCGACGGTGTACACCGTGGACATTGTGAGATCATCCAAAAGCTGGTGCAAGAGGCACATGCCAAAAATGCGCCTGCCGCAGTGCTGACCTTTCATCCCCACCCTGCCACGGTTTTAACCGGCAAGGAGATGCGCTGCCTGACCACTCCCGATGAACGTGCCGAGCTGCTCGCCTCACTCGGCGTGGATGCGGTCATCACTCAGCGCTTCACCCGGGACCTGTCCACTATGCCTGCCCATGAATATATGTCTCAACTGAAAACGCATCTTGGGCTCTCGCACCTGCTCATTGGCTATGATTTCGCCCTGGGCAAGGGACGCGAAGGCAACGCGCCGCGTTTGGCTGAGATCGGTTCAGAGCTGGGTTACAGTGTCGAGGTCGTGCCAGCCCTGGGCGATGAAAGCGGCGTGATCTCATCCACTGAGATTCGCAAGCTGGTCTCCACCGGAAACATGACCGAAGCCGCGAAGCTTCTCGGCTATCCTTACTCCATGAGTGGAGAGGTTATTCACGGTGCGGGGCGCGGCAAAACCATCAACTTCCCCACCGCGAACGTGGATTATCCCAAAGAGAAAGCCGCTCCGCCAAATGGCATCTACGCCTGCTGGGCAAAACTTGGCAATGAACGCTTTATGGCTGCGACCAATATCGGTTTAAACCCAACCTTTACTCCGGAACGACAGATTCCCAGCCTCGAAGCGTATCTGCTGGATTTTGACCGCGATATTTACGGTGAAGTGATGACGTTGGAATTTGTTACACGGCTGAGGGAGGAGATCCGCTATACAACCGTGGAGGCGCTCATTACCCAGATCCATGACGATGTGCGTCAGACCCGCTTGATCTTGAGCAGGCCCCGCTAAGTTACACCGCACCCAAAGAGGAGGGTACTTTTTAATGAGAAACCGCGCAGGTATTATCTTGATCCATGAAGGCAGGCTCGCGCTGATCGAACGGCACCGGCAGGGACGGCATTATTTTGCCTTTCCCGGCGGCGGCGTAGACCAAGGCGAAACGGATGAGCAAGCCGCCGTCCGTGAGGCGGAGGAAGAACTTGGCATTCGCGTGGAGATCGTGCAAAAAGCAGCCACCATTTTGCGCGAAGGCAAGCGCGATCAAGTCTATTTTGTTGTTAACTGGATGAGTGGGGATTTCGGCACTGGCACTGGCGAGGAATATGGGGAATACAACCCCATGCATGGAACGTACAACCCCGTTTGGATGCCCTTGGATGAAATTTTGAAGAAGAACGTAGTGCCGAAAGCACTCGCCGAGTTGACGTTCAAATCACAACATGAAGGCTGGGGAAAAAGCGCGGTCATTCATGAAGAAGTTAATCGAAAGTAAAAGGAGAGCCCCATGCCAAATGTAAAATTTGACCGTTTCTATCGTTATGCAGATATGACCCGCATTCTCAAAGCATATGCAAAGGAATACCCGAACCTTATCCGCTTGGAATCGATCGGCAAAAGCCACGAAGGCAGGGATGTCTGGTTGTTACGAATGACCAACTTCAAAAACGGGAGCGATACAGAGAAGCCCGCGCTCTGGGTGGATGCAAACCTGCACGCCTCCGAAGTGACCGGCTCCACAGCGGCACTGTATCTCATTCATGACCTGGTGACACGCTATGGCAATGATGAACAAGTTACACGCGCGCTCAATAGCCGTACCTTTTACATCGTGCCATGCGTCAACCCTGATGGCGCCGAATGGGCGCTGGCAGATCGCCCCAAAGAAATTCGCTCAAGTACACGTCCTTACCCTTATGTTGAAAATGCCATCGAAGGCATGGAGGCAGGGGAAGATGTAGACGGTGACGGACGTATTTTACAGATGCGCATCAAAGACCCGAACGGCGCTTGGAAGGTCCACCCCGACCATCCGCGTTTGATGATACGACGTGACCCGGTGGAAGTGGGCGGCGAATATTACCGCGTGCTCACCGAAGGGTTCATGAAAAATTACGATGGCATCACCATCAAAGTCAACCCGCCGAGGGAAGGGCTCGACTTGAACCGCAACTTCCCGGCAAATTGGCGTACTGAGTCAGAACAGTACGGCGCGGGTGACTTCCCCACCAGTGAGCCGGAGGCGCTCAACCTTGTGCGCTTCATCTTTGAGAACCGCAACATCACCGGCACTATTTCATATCACACCTTCAGTGGTGTGCTCTTGCGCGGTATGCCAGAAAAACCCGATGATGAGCAGATCCCTGAAGATATCTGGACACTCCAAAAGATCGGCTCAAAAGGACGAGAGATCACCGGCTACCCGGATATTTCCATGTTCCATGAATTTCGTTATCACCCCAAACAGGTCACCACGGGTGCATTCGATGAGTGGGCATACGAACATCGCGGCATCTACGCATGGACGGTTGAGTTCTGGAACCCGGTTAAAGAGGCGGGCATCGAAGACGCGAAATATATCGATTGGTATCGTGAACACCCGCTCGAAGACGATCTCAAAATGTTGCGCTGGAATGACACCATCCTGGATGGCAAAGGCTATGTGGATTGGTATGAGTTCAACCATCCGCAACTGGGCAAACTGGAAATGGGAGGCTGGGACTTCCTGCATGTGTGGTCGAATGTGCCGTCGGAATTTTTGGAAAGAGAGATCAGCCGCTTTCCCGATTGGATCGTCTGGCACGCTCTGATCGCGCCTGAGCTTGGTCTGCGCGACGTGAGCGTCACCCCGCTGGGAGCGGATACGTATAACATTCGCCTTGTAGTAGAAAACCGCGGCTGGCTGCCCACATACGTTTCAAAAAAGGCATTGGAACGCAAGGTCTCACGCGGTGTGATGTGTGAAATTCAACTGCCCAAAGGCGCAAAGCTGATCGCGGGCAAAGAACGCGAAGAACCTGGTGAGCTCGAAGGCAGAGCGCAAATCCCTGCTTCTTTTATTTTTGATCCAGGGTATGGCACATCAGACCGGGCAAAAGTGGAATGGATCGTGAAAGCAAAAAAGGGGACAAAGGTTAAACTTTCTGCAAAGCATGAACGCGCTGGCGTGGTTCGAGCTCAGGTGGAATTAAAATAACTTCTGCTGCCTCCCCTCCAAAAGACTTTATCTAATTCAAAAGCCCCTCTCCAAAAAGAGAGGGGCTTTTGCGTTAATAGCAGCAAGAATTTATTAGATTTCTTGTAAAAGTCTATTTTTCATCCTGCTCAAGGCGGCGTCCTCGCCGCCGGGGACTGCGGCGAGAGCACTTATGCAAGAGGTCTATTACATTACCTATATCTTCACCCGCCACATTTCCATTGCCGCATCATAACCGCGAATCTCGCCATTAAAACGGGAAACAGAATTTGGCATAGCATTCTTCTCAAGGAATTCGATCACTTCCGGGTCGTTGCGGATATCACCAGAAAGGATCAGTTCTCCGCCTGCCGAAAAGTGCGGCAAACGCGCCGCAATATTCACTGTGGAGCCAAAGTAATCCAGCCGATCATTTAGATTCACCACAATGCATGGACCATGATGTACGCCCACTTTGATCGTCAATGGAGGGATGCCGCGTGCAGATAGCTCCCGCTGCACATTCCAGATCGCCCGCACCGCCGAAACAGGCTTACGGAAAGCCGCCATGACCGCATCGCCCATTGTTTTGACGATGGCACCTTCTTCATTGGCGACTGCCTGTTCCACAATATCAAAATGTTCGCGCACTTTCCCAAAAGCAGTTGCATCACCGATCTCACGATACATCTTGGTGGAATTTCTCAGGTCGGTAAACATCAACGTCATCGAACCGACGGAGACCTCCTCCCCCACCCGCAAGACTTCGCTGGAAAAGAGATCGCGGAACACTTGCAGCGTGGTCACATCCGCCGCAGTCGCCGCCTGGTCAGACCAGGTCACTCGTTCCAATTGAAAGTTCTGAGTAAAGTCTGTATCGTTAAGCAAACGGATCGTTGGAGTCAACCCAATGGACAGGAAATCGCTTGTCCAGCCGACCGCATCGGCATGAAAATCCATTTGAGCAGGACCGGTTGATGCGGCGGTCAGAACTTGCGAACCCTCCAAAGAAGAAGCAGAAAGACGATAACGCCCTTCACTAAGGATCGTCTTGAACGGTAATTCTTCGCGTGGCGGCACGACCAGGGAGAAAACGATATGCGGCTGGCGCTGCGGACTGCCCACGCAGAATTCCACCGAAGCATCCACCTGCCGAATGGATGAATTAGGGCGGAAGATCACTTCCACATTATGGTCAAAGTTCACATCGAAATTGATCTGACAGGTATCGCAGTGTGATTGCCCGCGAACATCGCCAAGTCGTTTATGATCTTCTGCCACGCCGCGGCATTCGGGGCAAAGCAGATCCCAATACATGTCCAAGATACCTTCACGTGTCGCATGCAGGAACGTTTCGAGCACGGCACGGCGCGGCAAATTCCAGCCATCTGCCAGCGCATACGGACGCATGCGCTGAATGGAAAGGTCATCGGCTTGCTGAAAGTATTCATATAATCGCTCAAGTGTCTGGCGGTCGCCGCCTTTTAGGCGTTCTTTGAGGCTGCGATAGCGCAGGCTTCCGTTCGAGTTGAGATTCCGCCCGGGCGCAGCGGCAAGCCTCATGTCGGGGTTTGAGGCGAGACGATCATAAGATTGAAAAGCAGCACCGAATTGTCTTGCGCTGAAGATCCCAATTCCCAACGGAATGGCAATATCTCCGAGGATGTTACGAGCCGTTGCCCAAACCTCATAGACAAGATGCGTACCCGAAGGATCGCGCCGTTCGAGGCGGCAATCCACACGCATCTCCAAAAGTGGACCCGTTTGATAGCGGCGCAAAATTCCAAAACGATAGGGATACGTCCACTCGAAGGGTTCTTCATCCCAAATGATATTGATCAGCGGTAATTGGAACTTAACGCGTTTGACGCGGTTCTGTATCCCCAACAATTGCATCGGCGGCAAGCCGGTATCACGATTAAAGCGGTTTGTATCGGAAACAAGGTTCCACAGGGCTTCAGGTGAAGCGTTTAGATCCCATTCCCAAGTATAGTGATATTGGTTCGTCATTTTTATTAGACCAGTAAATTGGGCTAATTTTACCTTTCAATCCTCCCTAAAGCATTACAGACGAATAAGAATTCTGCTACAGCGAGATCAACCCCAACTCAATTCCGCGCTTCACGGCTTCGGTGCGCCCCGCTGCTCCCAACTTGGCATACAACGCCGAAAGATGGAACTTGACCGTATGCTCGCTGATCCCCAATGCCAGCGCGATCTGTTTATTGGCAAGCCCTTCTGCCATTTGCTGGAGGACTTCCTTCTCCCGCGCCGTTAGCGGTTCTGGCAGTGACTCTTCTCCCAAACTTTCTCCGCCCTTTGGCAACCGCATCAATCCCTCAACCAGACCGGGCACGCCCACCCATAGCCCTTCTGCCACTGCAGCAATACCTGCCGCCAATTCATCTCCGCTTGCATCGGTTGAAAGCACACCCCATGCACGAATGCCGAATGAAAGCGCCTGTCGTACAGGCTCAATATCCTCCGTTAAAAAGAGGATGCCGAAATTCGTATCTTGCATGCCATGCACAGAAGAAACCGAGGCGAGCACTGCCACCTCGGTTTCACGTTCATTCACATCGGAAAGGCGAGACGCCTCCCCCACCACCTGGATATTTGGATGCGCAGTTAGCATTTCGCGCAAACCCATCCGCAACGCATGGCTGGGTGAGACAATGGTTACACGGATCAAAAATTTTCCTTTCCAGCGCAATTCATTTTCACGGAGAACACAAAACTCTGTGTTCTCCGTGATCTCTTTGGTGAACTCTTTTCGTTCTAACGTTCTCCAACCACCACACTGATGGACTGTAAGGTACCGCCGCGTAAAACGTCCATGGGCGTGGGCTTGCCAACTACATCACCACTCAGCCGTGTGAATAGTTCATCGTGATGTTCCACTGCAACGCCTGCCACACCAACCAGAATGTCGCCAATGATCAATCCAGCTTTTTCAGCGGGGCTGTCTTTTTCGATGCCGACGATCAGCAAGCCGGTCTCCTGCTCGCGTTTCAGCTGGCTGCGTCCTTCGACCGGCAGGTTCACAGTCTGGCTGCGAACCCCGATGAAGCCGCGTTTGATCTTGCCATGTTTAATAAGGGTTTCTGCAATGCTCCAGGCAGCGTCTGCCGGAATGGTAATGGCTTCGCCACCCATGCCAAAGCCGGAGGTGTTAATGCCGTAGGCTTCTCCATCTCCATTAACGAGCGGTCCACCGGAAAAGCCCGGATAGGAAACCACATCGGTCTTGATGAATTTCTCCAACATGCCGCCGCGTCCGGTGCGGACGGGTCCGCCAATCTTGTTGATCGTGCCAAAGCTGGATTCAATTCCATCTGCTGAAGGACGCCCAAGCGCCAACACGAACTGCCCCACTCGTGCAGGGGTCCTGGCGATCTGTGCTGGTGTGGCAGCGGCGGAGTCCAATTTTAAAACCGCCAGATCCGTTCCCGGGTCCCGGCCAGCGAGGCGTGCTGTTACTTCACTTCCGTCCCCAAGCAAGATCTTGATATTCTCTTCACGCTCCACGACATGCCCCGCAGTGAGGACAGTATCCTTTGCAAAAGCAATGCCGCTGGCGGGCATACGGCGGCGCGCATCCACCAACACGGTGTAACTGCCAGCCTTTTCGGCAGCATTCGCCATGGCTTCAGAAAGTTCGGTGAACATATTTTTACTCATCGGTTATAACTCCTTTACACATCATTCTAGCGTCCGTAGACCGGGAGTGTATCGGTAATTCGAGCGGTTCGGTACTGGACATTCGGGTAGGTCTGACTAGCGGCTTCTTGCCTTCTGTTCGAGCGGCAAGAGGGCGGCAAATATTTTTTCCTGCGTGGGGGTCGGTACGCCAAGGGCTTTGCCCATGCGGATCACCGCTCCAGTCTGTTCGTTCAATTCGGAGGGGCGCCCTGCCATAACATCCTTTTGCATGGATGCGGTCATTTGCGCGGGCAGGTTGTCAATGCGCTGCATGGTCGCTTCTACAAAATTTTCAGCAATGGCTGCCCCACGCGCACGGGCAACAGCGGATGTTTCGTTCATGGCATTAATAAGCATGGCACGCGCTTGCGGGTCGCTGCGATATTCACCAGTGGTCAGGCGTGTAAAAGACCCAACCCCGCTCGTACCAGAGATGAAGATGAATTTTTCCCACATGGCGGTTTGAATATCGTTTGGAATTTCAGCCGTAATACCGCTGACCGAACTAAAGATGTGGTGAAGGGTTTGGATACGTTCACTTTCAGAGTTATCCCATTCACCATAGGCAATATAAGGCTGGATGCCTACATGACCGATCCGCCCTGGAGCGGCGATCACAGCACTGATGCGGCATAACCCGCCCAAGACATGCTTTGAGCCAAACATATCCAGCAGGGTATCCATGTGTTCCATGCCGTTCAATAATGGGAGGATCATGGTATGTTCTGCCATCATCGCTCTCAACTGCGGAATCACCTCTGTCAACTGCCAGGCTTTAACGGCAAGTACGATCAAGTCTGCAATGCCAATGGATGACGGAGAATCAGTAGCTTTTACAGGGTGGACTATAAAATCTCCATTGATGGATTCCACATATAAACCAGAGTCTCGCAGCGCCGCCAGATGTTCTCCGCGGGCAATGAAGGTTACATCTTCCCCATTATTTGCAAGGCGTCCGCCAAAATACCCGCCAACGCCGCCGGTTCCAAAGATCACTATTTTCATAAATGATTCCAGTTTCTATTTAAAGGATTTACAATATCGGTTGTCTATTTAAGTATATCCTACCCACAGGAACATCCAAATGAGCCCATCCAACAAGATCATCACCACTGAGCGGTTGCTCTTGCGTCTTTTCACCACGGCTGACCGTGAGGCTCTCTTTCAAGTCACTCAAGAACCCAATATTCTGCAATACTTTCCTACGAAAACCGCATGGAGCATGGAAAAAGTGGACCGGAGCATCCAATATCAAACCGAACATTGGGATAAACACAGCTACGGTCAGATGGCAGTAACCCTGCGTGAGACAGGTCAACTCATGGGTTGGTGCGGGTTGGAATTTCTGCCGGATACCAATGAAACCGAAGTCGGGTATTTGTTAAGTGGTATCTTTTGGGGCAAGGGCTATGCCACTGAAGCAGCAAAAGCGTCGGTACAGTTTGGCATAAGTGAGATCAAGCTGTCTGAGATCATTGGGCTAACCGATCCATTAAATATTGCATCTCAGCGCGTATTAGAAAAATGCGGGTTAACCTTCACCCGCAGACAAGCCTATTTCGGGATGGAAATGTTCCGGTTTGCCCTGCAGGCTTGAGCGGAGAAAGAAGCGAAATAAAAAAGGTCGGATGAGTAATCTCATCCGACCTTTAGTTTAAATTCGATCAAGCAGGGATAGGTTCAGCTTTTTTCAGTTCATCGTGGTCAGGCAACAAAGTCTCCGCGTTATGAATAGCTGGCACAAAATACCCAAGCAAACCAACCAGTACACAGGCAAGTCCGCTGAAAAAAATGATCAAGCCCATCCCTGCACCAGGTCCCGTGCCGACCAACCCACCGAACATTTGAGAAAGAGATGTCGTTGTGCGCATCTGCGGTTCAATGAGGTAATCAGCCAGTGTTCCGGCAATGATGGGGGCAATAGGCTGGGCAAGCCAGGCGATCAAACGCCGTGCCGAGAAAACTCGCCCCTGCACATCCGGCGCAACCTTCGCCTGCCAAATGGACTGATTGGATGTATTGATCAGAGCTCCGATCACCGAAAGAATGACCATGCCGCTGATCCAGATGGGCAAGCCTCCTGCCAAGCCAAGAACGGCCGCCCCCACCCCAGAGATCGCCCAGCCTGCAAGCACACCGTGTACGCGGCGCTTGAAGCCGCCCCACGCGCTCATGATAACGCCGCCGACCACACCTGCAATTGCTCCTGCCGTCTGTACCGAACCCAGCATCAAACTGTTATTATCCGAACGGGAAAGTACCATTGGCGCAACCAACGTGAACATGATTCCTGAAAAAAGGTTTCCAGCAAAAAAGATCAATTGCAACCCCAACAAACTGGGGCGTGCAAATATATATTTGAAACCATACGCGGCTTCCTTCAACATACTGCCTTCACCTTGGGCGCCTTCTTCAGTCCGCACTGGTTGTGGGATATGCACCATCATCAACGCGCCAACGGCAAGAATGAATGTTGCAACATCAATGGCAAGGATGCCGGTCAACCCGATGAATGGCAGCAGCGCTCCCGCCAGCATGGGAGCCAGCACGCCGGGTCCCGCCTCGATCAGCGACATCATGCCATTGGCACGCCCATACTGTTCCTTCGGCACCATCGTGGAAATGGCGGCAGAGTACGCGGGCCACTGAAAGGACATGCCCAACCCATAAATGACACTGGCAACATACATATGCCAGAATTCAAGGATACCCATCCATTGAAAGATGAGGATCAACACCGTGGCAAAGCCTGCTGCGAGATCGCTGACCATCATCATCAATTTCCGGTTGTGACGATCCACCATCACACCGGCAATGGGCGAGATCAAAAGGAATGGGGTAATGAAAAAGACTTGCATCAAACCGAGCGCAGTGGCACTTTGGGTTTGCTCGAACATCCAAATGGTGAGCGCAAATTGACTCATCGAGCTAGCCAGCACAGAAACGATCTGCCCAAGCCATACAACTGTAAAGCCGAACATTCCACTTGGGCGATTTGTATTTGCTTCCTGCATGAATACTCCTTGAGGTGGTTATTTAAAGCTGCCGCCTTTCGTTCATCAACCTCTTTGAATCGAAATTCATTAATGCAAAGCGCGCAAAGGCGCAAAAAAACATTATGGTTCCTTTGCGACTCCGCGCCTTTGCGTTAAAACATAGGGCAGCTTTGATTAGTTAATAGTGCGGAGCGCAAGATCACGATCTCGCGCTCCAGTAAGCTATAGCATCAATTTATGGACTAAATTTAAGGCTGGGAACATCTCTCACTCTCCTTTTGTTCAGTGAAACCATGAACTTACTCAACAAAGATCTCAACGTGTTCGCCATCTTCTTCATCGGTCACGTCAATGATCTTTCCGGTCACACCCATACGCAGAGCTTCCATCACATTGCTCATATCCACGCCCTGCACTTCAGGGGCAAAGTGCGCACCGATCTTGAGACCGGCATCCACCAGCGCAAGCGGAATTTGAACGGAGGCTTTGGAGCGCCCGGTACGCGTATCCGTTACGCGGACTCTCAGCATGCGCGCTCCGCCAGCCGAGGGCGGGCGCGGCGGCGAGGGAAGTCCTCTGCGCGAATCGCTCAGCGCAGAAAGCAGCTTCGCGCCTTCCTCCGCGCTGATCTTGCCCTCTTCGATCAATTTTAGGATCTTCATTCTTTCTTCGGCATTTGCCATGTTCCATTTCTCCTTTCGCCGTTGGATTCAATTACTTATTTTATCCCGCCGCGATGGGAACGCTCTCATCAATCGGCTTATCCGCATCGACTGGCTCGGCGGAATCAGGAAGTTTGAATTTTAACCATATCGGGATCACCGATAACAAGATCACGATCGCTGTGATCGTAAACGGAGCCTTGGGTCCGATTCGATCCCACAATTGTGCGCCGATCCACGGGGCAGGCAAAGAAAAAACGCCCAAACTCGTGCTGAACAAACCGAATGCCAACCCGCGCAGCTTCTGAGGAACCGCCTTGCTAATTAACGACTGATACGCCGGACCCGAGATTCCCGCCCCCAACCCAGCCACAGCCCAGCCAACAAAGAACAACCACTGGTATTCAACACCCTGCGGAATATTGACCAGGATGAATAAAGCCAAAGAGAGCAGCACCATGCCCAACGCAATGCTAACGCGCTCCCCTGCCTTATCAGAAAGCCAGCCGCCAGGAATGGTACTCAGCATCATAAAAACGCCAAACATCGAAGTCACCCACCCGATCTGTTGGTAATTCAGCCCGCCAGATTCCTGCATATACACCGGGAAAAGATTCCCCGAAAATTGAAAAGAAACATCGCGCAATCCATCGGTGATCAACATCCAGGTGATCAAGCCGCCAGACAAAAGCAGACCGATCATTGAACCAAGATTGCTCTTCAAATCATTGAATGACAGTTTCTTGTGCTCACCGTTCGCTTTCTCACCTTTAACAGCCTCACGCGCCATACTTAAACGCATAACCGTAGCAATAAAGTAGAACGCGCCCGCCACAAGCAACATCAATTTAAATCCATATGCGCCCGTCAGCCAGCCGCCCAGGGGAGGTCCCACGACCATCACGATCATAAAGATCGCCTGAGAAATTCCATAAACTCTCCCCCGATTCTGCTCACTGGAATGTTCGGCTATGAACGCGTCAAAACTGGGTCCTACAAGTGAACGCGCGATCGCGCCAATGGCTGTTGCCAAAAGAAGCCACTGCCATTTATCCGCAAGCACAAGTGGAATGTACCCTAAAACACCAAATACACTTCCGATCGCAATGGCGCGCAAACGCCCAAGAGAGTCTGAAACCCAACCGCCCAGGATCTGCAAAAATAAAGGGACGATCTGAGCCAGCGTAAAGAACAGTCCGATCTGTGTAATATCTGCGTCCAGATCCTTCAGATAAAGCGGCAACAAACCGTCATACATACTCCCGCCAACGTTCGCAAATACCATCGCCGCCAGGAACAGGATCAACACACCACTCAATAAAGGTTGTTTCTTAATGGTTTCCATTCTCATCCTATAAAGACTTGCACCCGTTCGCCGTCATCGCCATCGTCCACATGCACGATCAACGGGTCTTTAATATCCTTCGCCATCGCGATCACCTGCACCACATCGTCTACATTCGTATTCTTCAACCCGTCAATGTAGCCGCCAAAAGTCCGAATGAACCATGCCGCAAACCCAAGCGGAAGCGGGAATGCCAGAGAGATATTGCGCGGTCCATCCTGATCCCTTGAGCGCGTTCGATCCACATTCACATACAACCAACGCGATGTACTGCTGCCCGCCCCCAATGCGATCAACAAAATACCGAAGGTCAGCGGCATTCCCATGCAATAAAACCAAAAATTCAAACCCGAATTTTGTTGAATGCCAAACATGCCCCATGCAGTCAGAACCGTGACCAGAATACCGATCCACAGGAAAGCGCCGGAAAAACGTCGTGCTCTGCGACGGACTTCATCAATCTCCGGCGCATCGCTTCTCTCCCCGCTCATGGCTGGTCCAGCATCAATAACCTCCGACTCCGCTGCAGCCGATTCTTCCAGCGCGCGCATCAACGCCGCCGCACCTTCTGCATCGACCTTTCCATCTGCCACCATTTGCAGGATCTTCCTGCGTTCTTCAGAAGACATTATGAGCCTCCTTCCAATGCTGATAAAAGTTTTTCTGCATCTTCTGCACTGATCTTCTTTTCTTGAAGCATCTTCAAGATCGCCAGACGCTCTTCATCTGAAACCGCTGATCTTGGCGTAACAGGCACACCCTTGGGTGCAAAATCCCAACTCCAACGCCCGATCTCAAGCCCTCCTTTGAACTTTCCAGAACGACGCCCGGCATCACGGACTTTATTCTCTGCGCGGCGGATCACTTCATCTGCTTTGCGTTGCGCACGCGAGGCAGCCTGCTCCACACGCCGCGAGATACGCTCGTCAAACCCAGACCAATCCATTCCCATACCGGCAAAGTTACCGAAATCTTCAGCTGAATCGCCCGCATCAGACCGGTTGGAAATGCGGATATCTCCGCCCGCGCTCAACGTCACTGGGGCCGCACCGTTCCCCAAAGTCAATACGCGATTGGTGGCATCTTCATCGTTCTCCACCTCAGCCCAATCGACATCGATCTCATCGGCACTAAGGGTCAGGGTCGCATTTGCCTTGGGAGGCATCACTAATAGAATGTCATCACCTGCATGCACAGTGTAGCTATTACCCGGCTGCGGATTAAGATACATCACCACATCTTCCCCTACATTGGCGCTTACACTTCCACGCACATCACGCAGGGCAAGGTCATCGGAAACAGACTCGATCAGAACACTGCCATCCACATCGCGAATGGACACGTCCGCTTTTGCCTGGCGGATGGACAAGTTCCCTTTCGCACCGCGCAGGCTAAAGTCCGCGTGAACCGCTTCGATCGCCACGGAATTTACATCGCGCATTGAAAGGTCACCGCCCACATCCTTTAGGTCGATCTGCCCCATCACCCCGCGGATCGAGGCATCGCCGCCAATGCTCGCGAGTAGCACATTTGCGCCTTTCGGCACACGAATAGACAGGTCATCATCGCAGGAAATACGAACCCTGTCACCGTCTTGTTGAACATGCAATTCATCTTCATCGGTCTTAAGAAGAATGTCGTCACCTTCCCAACCGACGAGGCTAAGGTCACCGCCAACAGAGTCGATCTCGATCGTTGGGGTTCGCCCTGCAGAAATAGTTTTCGACATGACTTATTCCTCCTCACCGCGTAAAATACGCATAGCTTGATCAACAGTGATCTTTCCAGCATGAAGGTCATCCAAAGCATTACTGCGGGCGGCTTCATCAACTTCCGGCGCTTCATCTCTGCCGGGCTCGAACCCAAGTTTGCGGATCACTTCATGCAAGCGATTACGAATGGTCGGGTAGGAAAGCCCCAACTCCTGCTCCATGCGATTGATCTTGCCTTCGCAGCGGACAAAGGTAAAAACGAATTCCATTTGTTCGGGAGAGAGATTAGAAAACTGCCCCAGAGCAAAGCGACCCTCAAGTGAGGTATCACAACTGGAGCAGTGCAAACGGATGACTTCCAATTCAGATTGACAGATCGGGCAACGGGTTGGTGCAGGTCGCATAATAGACATCTCCGATTTATAATGGGATGGATTTGATTTTTTAAGTAAGAAATTGATATATTCAAGACCATACTTCAGAAAATCAATAAGTTTTTCTCTATTTCTAATAAAATTATACTCATTAAATAAGTTTTGTCAATAACTATTTCAATAAAATTGAGGCGCAAATAAAGATTATTGATTTTCGCTTCAAAATTTCACAAAAATACCTATTGGAGGCACACTTTGATTCGCACTCTATATTACAAACCCGGAAAGCCCATCCGTACCGACATCTCCCCCACTGAATTCTCTAAACTCATCCGCGACCGAAAAGGCGTGTTATGGGTAGATTTCATCGGCGAGCCGGAAGAAAAAGCCGAACCCATTTTGCGCAGCTTTGGCTTCCACCCCCTGGCTATTGATGATGCCTTGCAAGAAACCCACACCGCCAAAATAGACGATTGGGGAGACCATCTTTACATGGTATTTAATATCCTGAATTACAAACATGAACATGGTGTCTTTGAGTCAGAGATCGACGAGCTAGATATTTTCCTTGGGCAAAATTACATCATCACCTTTCATGATCAATTGCTCACCGCCGTGGAAGATGCCTGGGTCGCCTGCCAGCGCGATATACGCCACATACAAGACGGCGCCGATCACCTGCTTTATCGCATCGTCGACTCCCTGGTCATGAGCTACATGCCCCTTGTTGAACAGATCGACACTCAAATCGACCAAATTGAAGACCAAATCTTCGATCGCCCCAAACGGGAAATCCTGGAACAGATATTCACGCTCAAACGCATCCTTCTTACCATGAGGCGGATCCTGCTCCCGCAGCGTGAAGTGCTAAATAAACTGGCACGAGACGATTACCGCGTCATCGATCCGAAAGACCGCATTTTCTTCCGCGATATTTACGACCATCTCGTCCGCCTGCATGACCTCAACGAAAGCCTGCGCGACCTTGTCAGCGGCGCGATGGAGACGTATCTCTCCGTGACCAACAACCGCATGAACGAGATCATGAAGGTACTAACCATTATTACCACCTTCTTTATGCCTATTACCTTCATTACCGGCTTTTTCGGCATGAATTTCTTCGAACCCGTCGCCCACCTGGTCGGCTGGACCAGCCAACAAGTTTTCACTGCCACAATGGCAAGCATACTGGGGCTGCCACTTCTCATGTATTTTTGGATGCGTGGGCGCACCTGGGTCTAACCCGGGTTTCTACCTCGAAAATCCTTGACACAGAACAGGCGTTCGGTTATCATTCCTAGCACAAATGAGCGAATAATGCTCAGTACCTACGCCAGACCACTGGCAGGAGGCTTGAAATGATGATGGTCCGAAAAAGCAAGGGAATTGGCGAGCGCCACCAGAAAATTCTGGATTTTATCGCGTCCTATCAACGCGAGCATAAGCACCCCCCTTCAATCCGTGAGATCGGAGAACATTGCGATATCTCCTCCACCTCGGTGGTGAATTACTATCTTGACCAGTTGGAAAAAGAAGGCTTGCTTGAGCGTGACCGCAAGATTTCACGCGGCATGCGCTTGGTGAACAACAGCCCGCTTGGCGACATGCTCCGTGTCCCAGTGTTGGGCGTCATTCAAGCCGGTGAGCCCATTCCGATCCCCGCCTCTGACTTTAACCCCTTCACCGCAGAAGACACAGTGGACATTGCCACTTCTCTGATGCCCGCCAAAGAAAAGGGCAAGGATCTGTTCGCCTTGAACGTTCAGGGAGACTCCATGATCGACGCCATGATCAACGACGGCGACATTGTAGTTCTCAAACCTACCCAGGAAGCTCGTAACGGTGAAATGGTGGCAGTCTGGCTTTCCGACAAGAACGAAACCACCCTTAAATATTTCTACAAAGAAAAGGATGGGTATCGTCTCCAACCCGCCAACCCCACCATGAAGCCGATCATGATCAAAAAGAACGAACCACTGGAGATCAAAGGGAAAGTGGTAATGGTCATTCGCAAAATGGAACGCATGGCTGCGTAAGCGGTCTAGATTAAAACAAAAAAGAAGCGGTGTACACCGCTTCTTTTTTGTTTTAATGGTGTATTATATTTAATAAGTCTTTATTGGTACAAAGAAAAGAGGTAAACCATGTACGGAACTATAGCTCGATTTCGTGTCAAAAAAGATGTGAACAAGGATCATTTCAAGAAAAGAATGGATGAATTCGACTCATCTCAGATTCCAGGGTGGATAGCAGATTACATTTTTCAAACAAATGCAGACTCCAACGAATACTTTCTAGTTGCGATCTTTACTGACAAGGAGTCCTATCAGGCAAATGCCAACTCCCCATCACAACACGAGCGCTACCTGATCTTCCGCTCCTTCCTCGAAGAAGACCCGGAATGGAACGACGGAACCATTGTCTCTGCCACCGGACCTGGAAAAATTTAAATAGGTGTTAAGAACAAAAAGGACCACCCGAATTCGGGTGGTCCTTTTTGTTTGTTCCTGAAAAAAATTACTCGACGACGACGGCAGCGCCAGCTTCTTCGAGCTTCTTCTTGGCATCCATCGCGGCATCCTTGCCAACGCCGGTGAGCACCTTGGAACCGGCAGCTTCGGCAAGAGCCTTGGCTTCACCGAGACCGAGGGAGGTCAACTGGCGAATGACTTTGATGACATCGATCTTCTTGGCGCCTGCATCCTTGATCACCACATCGAACTCAGTCTTCTCTTCAACAGGTTCAGCGGCAGCGGCAGGACCAGCGGCAGCGACAGCCACCGGAGCGGCGGCGGAAACGCCCCACTTCTCTTCGAGCATTTTCACGAGGTCAGCAGCCTCAAGAACAGAAAGGGTGGAAAGTTCATCCACGAGTTTAGCGAGCTTGTCAGACATTGTTTAGCACTCCTTGCTAAGTAATTAGAAAATTTGAATTTAATGGTGCGAGTTGAACTCGCGACGATAAACTAGGCAGCAGCCTGTGCGCTCTCGGAGCGCGCTTTGATGACAGCAGCCAAACCGCGGGCGGGTTCTGCGAGCGTGCGGACGAGTTTGCCAGCCGGGGCTTGCAAAACGCCGAGCAATGTTGCGCGCATAACGGGCAGCGGGGGCAGGTCAGACAAGGCCTTCACCTGAGCAGCACTCAATGACTTGCCAGCCATGAAACCGCCTTTAACCTTGACGAACTCACTGCCTTTTGTGGCATCGGTCAGGGCTTTTGCAGTAGAGGCAGGGTCTGAGAATGCAAACGAAACAGCCGTAGACTTGACGAGCATGTCACCAGGGACTTCCATGCCATTGTCTGCAAAAACGCGACGAACAAGCGTATTCTTGACCACATGGAATTCACCACCAGCCTCACGGATCTTCGCGCGGAGACTATCGAGCGACTTCATATTCGCGCCGGTATACTCCACGAGAATGACCGCTTCGCTGCGCTTGATCCAGTCGTTATACTGAGCCAGCACTTCTTCCTTGCGTTGCTTTGAAATTGCCAAAGGGTATTCACCTCCTTTCAAATAAAAAGTCTTTGCCACTCACGCAGGCAAAGACTTTTTCGCACTCCCAAAGGGAGACAGCGCGGAGGCGCTGAAATATGCTACTGGGTCTCCACCTGAGCAGGATATTAAGTTCCAGAGTTGGTCTCGAACACCGCACGACCTCTTCAGGAACACCCGCCTTCATCGGCGAAGTGGTTTATTAGGAATTATCGGATGTCTTGCTTATCCGGCTCCATCAATGTGTTCATTGGGATCGACCTTCACGCCGGGTCCCATGGTGGAGGCAACTGTAATGCGCTTGACAAAGTTGCCCTTCGCGCCAGACGGGCGGGATTTGTTGATCGCGTCCATCAGCGCCACATAGTTATCATACAACTTGTCTGCATCGAAAGAAACCTTGCCGATGGAGACATGAATGTTATTGCTCTTATCAAGACGGTATTCCACACGACCAGCCTTCGCTTCCTTGATGGCGCGTTCCATATCCTGCGCCGAAACGACGGTGCCAGCCTTGGGGTTCGGCATCAAGCCGCGCGGACCAAGCACACGGCCCAAACGACCCACCTTACCCATCGCATCAGGGGTGGCGATGGCAACATCGAAATCGAGCATGCCGCCTTCGATCTTCTTCAGAGATTCATCGTCATCTGCAACGAAATCTGCCCCACCTGCGCGGGCAGCCGCAGCGCCATCTGCCTGAGCGAACACCAACACGCGAACCTTCTTGCCCAAGCCGTGCGGAAGCACGACTACATCACGCAACTGCTGGTCAGACTGGCGCGAATCGAGCGTGGTGCGCATGTGAACTTCGATGGTGGAATCGAACTTTGTAATGCTGGTCTCTTTCGCCAGGGCAACCGCTTCCTTCGCGGAGTAGATCTTATCGATATCAACTTTAGCGAGAGCCGCCGTATATTTTTTTCCGTGTTTAGCCATTTTATCCTCCGTGGTACTAGCGGACAGCCCGAAGCCATCCTCCCACAAAATTATTCAACGATCGTAATGCCCATCGAACGGGCGGTGCCTTCGATCTGCAACATGGCGCCTTCAAGGCTGATGGCGTTAAGATCCTTCATCTTCAATTCCGCGATCTCGCGGACCTGGGCACGGGTCACCTTGCCGACCTTTTCCTTGTTCGGCACACCAGAGCCCTTTTCGACCTTCGCGGCTTTACGTAGCAACACCGCAGCGGGTGATGTACGCAGTACAAAGGTGAAAGAACCATCAGTGAAGATTGTAATTTCAGCGGGGAGAACTTCGCCCGGGCGGTTGGAAGTACGTGCGTTGTATTCCTTACAAAACGCCATGATGTTGATACCATGGCTCGCCAACGCAGGACCAACTGGAGGCGCGGGGTTTGCCTTTCCAGCTTCAAGCTGGAGACGTACGATTGCTTTTAGTTTCTTTGCCATTTCTTGACTCCTTGTGGTTTTAGCGGGTCATTCTGGGAGACCCTCCCACTGCATCAGGCTTTGTTTCAGCCTGCTACTGTCTATTTAGTTTTACCTACACTGTTACGACTTCTCAACCTGCAGGAAGTCCAGTTCCACTGGCGTTTCGCGCCCAAAGAAGCTGACCATCACGCGAACTTTGGTGCGTTCCATATCGATCTCGGAAACCACACCGCGGAAGTCGTTGAAAGGTCCATCGATAATACGGACACGCTCACCCTGCTTGAACGTAACCTTGACCGTGGGCGACTCAGCTTCCATACGCTTGACGATCTGAGCTACTTCCTCAGGGCGCAAAGGCGTGGGCGAATTGCCCATCCCCACAAACCCTGTCACACCAGGCGTGTTGCGAACCACATACCAGGACTCTTCCGTAAGAACCAAGTTCACCAGTACATAACCGGGGAAGATATGGCGCTCCACCGTACGGCGCTTGCCATCCTTCACCTCAATTTCTTCCTGTGTCGGAATGACCACATCGAAGATCATGTCTTTCATGCCCATCGTCTCGATACGCTGTTCAAGATTGTGACGCACCTTGTTCTCATACCCTGAGTAACAATGGATCACGAACCAGGCAGGTCCTTCAACGATTGTTTCAACGGGAGGCAGGTCCGAGGGGATCTTCTTTTCGGGTGCAGAAGCAGGCACAGGCTTCGAAGTGGAAACAGAACTCTCCTCAGAAGCAGATTGCGCTTCAGGCTGTTCTTCCATCGGTTCCTGTTCAGACTGCTCTTGCGGTTCCGGTAAATCCATCACGGGTTCCTCAATTCAAAAAACTATAAGCCAAGGATCAGGTCGAGAAGTTCTGCGGCAAGGTAATCAACACCCGCAAGAAATAACCCAACAACAACCATCACCAAGAGAACGAGAGATGTGAGACGGCGCGCTTCAGGCCAAGTAGGCCAGCTAACTTTGCGCAGTTCACCAGTCGTCTCGCGGAAATAACGCTGAATGGCGTTTTCCTGTTTCTTGACTTTCTTTGCTTTCTCAGCCAAGGTTTTGCTCCTTCAGTATTTTACGGCTAAAACGCCGCGAGGCGCGGCGTTGCCTAAGGCAGGCCAGGTAGGACTTGAACCCACAACCGCTCGTTTTGGAGACGAGAGCTCTGCCAATTGAGCCACTGGCCTAGGATGTAGGGGCGAGGTGACCTCGCCCCTACTGAATTACTTGGTTTCACGATGTACTGTGTGCTTCTTGCAGCGGTCACAGTACTTCTTCAATTCCATGCGATTCGGATCGTTACGACGATTCTTCTCGGTGGTATAGTTGCGTTCCTTGCAATCATTACATTGCAGGGTAATCACCGGGCGAACGTCTTTCTTCTTGGAAGCCATTTTACTACCTTACTTTCAACTAACTACGAGATGATCTTGGTGACGACACCCGCGCCGACGGTGAGACCGCCTTCACGAATGGCGAACTTGGAGCCCTGCTCCAACGCCACCGGCACGATGAGTTCCACCGTCAGGTTCACGTTGTCACCAGGCATAACCATTTCAACACCTTCAGGAAGGGCAATGTCACCCGTTACATCCATTGTGCGGATGTAGAACTGAGGACGATAGCCGCTGAAGAACGCCTTGTGACGGCCGCCTTCTTCCTTCTTCAATACGTACACTTCCGCCAGGAACTTCTTGTGAGGGGTCACAGAACCCGGCTTCGCAAGCACCTGTCCGCGCTCCACATCGTCGCGCTCGATACCGCGCAGCAATACGCCCGCGTTATCGCCTGCCACCGCTTCGTCCAGTTCCTTGTGGAACATTTCGATACCGGTGATCACGGATGCCTTGGTTTCGCGCAGACCGATGATCTCGATCGGCTCACCCTTCTTGGCTACACCGCGGTCCACACGTCCAGTCACCACGGTTCCGCGTCCCTTGATCGAGAACACGTCTTCAACCGCCATCATGAACGGCTTGTCGGTCTCGCGCTTCGGTTCGGGGATGTATTCATCCACCACACGCAGCAATTCTTTGATCGGTGCGTATTCAGGGGCATTCGGGTCGGTCGAGGTGCTCTCCAACGCTTGCTTGGCGGAGCCGCGCACGATCGGGGTGGTATCGCCGGGGAAGCCGTAGCTGCTGAGCAGTTCGCGGAGTTCCAATTCGACGAGTTCGAGCAATTCGGGGTCATCCATCATGTCGACCTTGTTCAGGAAGACTACGATGGAGGGCACTTCCACCTGGCGAGCCAGGAGGACGTGTTCGCGGGTCTGAGGCATCGGACCATCGGGGGCGGCCACCACGAGGATAGCACCATCCACCTGAGCCGCACCGGTGATCATGTTCTTAATATAGTCACGGTGACCCGGCATATCGACGTGCGCGTAGTGGCGCTTGTCGGTCTGGTATTCTACGTGCGCGATGTTGATCGTGATACCGCGCGCTTTTTCTTCCGGTGCGTTGTCGATCTGATCGTAGGCTTTGAAATCTGCCTGTCCCGACAGCCCCGCCACCTTCGTGATCGCCGCTGTCAATGTCGTCTTGCCGTGGTCGATGTGTCCCATCGTTCCCACGTTCAAATGCGGCTTGCTTCTGTCAAACTTCCCTTTCGCCATGTTTCGCTCTCCTTAGTTATTTTCAAGAATGCTTGTGCAGCAACTGAGCCCTCAACGAGATTTGAACCCGTGACCTCACCCTTACCAAGGGTGTGCTCTGCCAGCTGAGCTATGAGGGCATTACGTGCTGTTTCCCCAAACGGGGAAGCACCAGGTATTGGTGCTGTGGGCAGTGAAGGATTCGAACCTCCGAAGTCGTCTGACAACTGATTTACAGTCAGTCCCCTTTGGCCACTTGGGTAACTGCCCATGATAAATTGTTAATTGATCACCGACTTTTGCTCTTCCGGTAATCCAGAGCCGACGACGAGAATTGAACTCGTAACCTTCCGCTTACAAGGCGGATGCTCTGCCGATTGAGCTACGTCGGCAAGTCAATAAGCGGACAGATTATACCAAAACAATTCATTGCGTCAAGCAATTTGAGCGACAACGAACTTAATATGTAAAGCCCAAATTTACCCCTTGACAGAGGAAAAGGCTTGGTATATTATTAGAACAGTTGTTCTAATATGAATGAAACCAACCACTTCGATCTCATGCTAAATGCATTGACGGAAATAATGCAGGAAGAAAAGGCGACACAAACAACGCCTCTCTCTCAACCTGCACCTGCCCTGCCAAACCTGAGATCTCTCCTAACCCGTCTCTCTCCCCTGCCGCAGGAAGCGCTCTTCCTTGGCATGGCAATGGATGGATTGCCAGTTCTGCTCAATTTGTACGATCCGGTTCCCGGTCCGATCTTGATCGCAGGGGATGCATCCAGCGGGAAGACCCGTCTCTTGCAGACCGTTGCCCGTGCGGCAGAAATGCTACATTCATCCGCTTCCGTGCAATATGGCATTGTAACAACCAAGCCCGATGAATGGGAAAGTTTATACGACAGCGAGAACAATGCTGGAATATACCAGACTGACGAAGAGAATACCAGTGAACTTCTTCAATCACTGGTAACCTGGGCACACAATAACAGAGGTGAAGGGCAATCCATTCTCCTATTGATCGATGGTCTTGAGTCTGCTACAAAACTGGATGAACAAACAAGGCAAAATCTACGCTGGCTGCTCTTACGCGGACCCAGCCGCCGTATATGGACATTCGTAACACTGGATGCAGACCGCGCAGAAGAACAAAAAGAATGGCTAGAATTCTTCAGGACGCGTTTATTTGGTTGTGTGGAAAATTCAGAACATGCAATATTGCTGACGGGTAGTTCGCCGCTCAACCATCTCTCCAAAGGTGATGAGTTCGCCATGCGGGAAGGCAGCAAGTTACTTAAGTTCTGGCTCCCTGCTATCGAGTAAAGAAAGAGGAACCCAATGCATACCGGACTTTTATGGTTTGATAATGACCCACGCACAACTCTGAGCGTGAAGATCCAAAAAGCAATGGATTATTACAGTAAAAAATTCGGGCGCAGACCTGACTTGTGCCTCGTCCACCCGAGCATGATGGACGCCGGGCAGATCCATATTGAACTTGGAAAACTTGTCGTCCGCGCATACCGCCCTGTGATGCCCGGTCACTTCTGGATCGGAACCGAAGACCAGGGCAAATCCCCCGTCAAGTAGAGATATGGTCTTTCCTTTCGCCAACCTATATCTCCTTGGAACCCTCCCGTAACTGGCATACGGGAGGGTCTTTCTTATAAAATAAACACTGGAGGCATATTATGAACGAACTCAAGAAACAGATACAAGAAGTATTCGACGGATATAAAAGCGCGGTCTTTGAAAAAGATGCAGAAGCATTCCTTAGCCATTACACTGAAGATATTCACATCTTTGATCTGTGGGAAAAATGGTCGTACGAAGGCATTGACGCCTGGCGCGGAATGGTGACAGGTTGGTTCGGTTCACTAGGCGATGAGAAAGTAATCGTGGACTTTGACGATATACAAGTGAATGCTTCGGATGATATAGCAATTGCACACGCCTACATCACCTACAAAGCTTTATCCGTTGACGGACAAGAATTGCGCTCCATGAACAATCGCTTGACCCTGGCTCTCAAACGCACCAAAAGCGGCTGGAAGATCTTTCACCAACATTCTTCAGCACCCATTGACGGAGACACACTAAAAGTAATGTTCAAACGAGCATAAAAGAAAACCTTCCACTCAAAAGTGGAAGGTTTTCTTTTAACCAGTCGCAACTACAAATGCGACTGCATGACTCTCGGTATGACTCAAACTTACCGACCAGGTGGTTAAACCCAGCAGCTTTGCTAACCGTTCCCCTTCCCCAGATAAAAGCAAATAGGGTGCTTTGCGCTCATCCGAACGGACTTCGATCTCTAGCCAGCTTACATCACCGATGCCGCAGCCCAAGGCTTTTGCTGCAGCCTCTTTAGCGGCGAAGCGAACTGCAAGAGAAGGAACGCGCCCATTACATTCTTTCTGTTCATACTCCGTGAAAACTCGATTCAAAAATCGTTCGCCGTGTCGCTCAATTGCCTCAGCGACACGGGTTGTTTCTATTAAGTCCACACCGGTACGGAGAATCACAGAAGCACCAATTACGGTCCCGCCGTAGCGATCACCAAACGGCTTGGGTCGATATATTTGCGGGCAGCCTCAAGCACATCTGCACGCGTCACCTTGCGGACAAGGCTTTCGTAACGTTGGTAATAATCCATACCCAGATCATACCGATGGATATTGAGGATCGCACTGGCCATGCCGCCATTCGACTCCAGCGACAAGGGCAGCCGCCCCACATAATTCGCCTGACTGTCGGCAAGTTCCTCTTTCGTTACGCCGCTCTTCACAAAACGCTGCAATTCTTTTTCTACCAAATCCAGCGCCTTCTTTAAGTTCTTCGGGTTCACCCCGGCATTCACTTCCCAACTGCCTGGTCCGACCCCGGCATGCAAACTCGAATAGGCATAATATGCCAAACCTGATTTTTCGCGCACCACATTGCCAATGCGCCCCATCATGCCAAATTGACCCAGCACCGAATTTCCGAGCGAAGCCGCCATGTAATCGGGACTTTTGCGATTCGGTCCGAGCGTACCAACGACCAGGTCAGATTGCGACTTGCCGGGAATCGAGTGGTGACGTTTGATGGTTTTTGTGACAGGCTTGAGCGGAGGAAGAACCGGCGCTTCTTTCTGACCCGGAACAGACCAGCCGCCCAGGAATTTTTCCACTGCTTCAACCGCTTTCTTCGGCTGGATGGCGCCAACGATGGCAATGACCATACCGCGAGGTCCAAAATGAAGGCGATGGAACGTTTCCAGATCTTTGCGGGTAATCGCCTGGATCGTTTCCACATAGCCATCTGACGGTTTGCCATAAGGATGATCGGCATACAGGAATTTTTCAAAAAGCATATCCGCCATATCAGATGTATCTTGTGCGCGCAATGCCAGCCCCGTAAGAAGCTGTGTGCGCAGACGCTCGAATTCATCTTCAGGGAAGGTCGGGGTTTGCAATGATTCAGCGAGAAGGGTGAGGACAAGTGGAAGTTCTTCCACCAAGGCGCGCCCGCCAAAGTTCGTGTTGTGAACGCCCGAGGTCGAACCCCAGGCTGGCGCCGACGGTTTCAAGCTCGTTATAAATGGCGTCGAAGGTGCGGGTTTGCGTGCCGCGCATCAACATACTGGAGACAAAGTCGGCGAGCCCCAACTTCTCGTCCGTTTCAAAGAGGGCACCCGCAGGGAGATACCCGCCGAAGTTGACCGCCGGGCTGTTGAAGTTGGAACGCGCCAGAACCGTAATGCCGTTCGGAAGCGTGGTCTGATAGACATCTTCCGGGCTGGGCATGGATGATCTATTTTTCGCTGCCATTTACGCCCCCTTGCCTTGTGGGATATATGTCCCCACCACCCGTTTGCTGGGCTGAAAATATTTCTGTGCCACACGTTGAACATCCTGCGGGGTGACTTTGGCAAGTTTGTTCAAATACGTGGTGTACCAAGTGTAATCCGAGAACATGGCAGTGTAACCCATCCAAAAAGCCTGATTGGTGATGTTCTCGCTGCCGTACGCAAAAACGGCACGCGCCTGTTTGACTGCGCGTTGGATCTCGGCAGCAGGCACGGGTTCGTTCTGTATCCGCTTAATTTCATCGTCCAGAACAGACAATGCCTCTTCGGGCTTTTTATCCGGTCGGTGTACGATGGTAAAGCGATATAAAAACGGGTCAATGGTCGACTCTGACCAGCCGGAAATATCCACAGCATGTCCTTTATCGACGAGGGCGCGATAGAGACGGCAGGTTTTATAGGACAGTCCGCTGGCGCCGTTGAGCAGGCTTTCGAGCACCTGCAAGGCGAAGTAATCTGCATCCAAAGCATTTGGGAAGGGATAAGCGACTTGAGTGAATGCCGTCTCACCGGGACCTTCCACAGTCAACTGAAGCTCACCTTTGCGTTCCGGTTCAGGGCGGGCAAGGCGCGGCGGGATGTTGCCTTTCGGGATGGGCTCGAACAATTCCTTGATGCGCTTCAGCATGGACTTGGTATCGAAATCACCTGCCAGTGAGAGGGTGGCATTGTTCGGCACATAATATGAACGATAGTGGTTATACAAGTCGTCACGGGTGATGGTGTGCAGGTCTGCCATATCGCCAATGATCTCGTGGTGATATGGATGCACACGGAAGGACGCATGCTGCACCGCTTCGCCCAGCAGGAACATCGGCTCATTCTCGGAGCCTTCCCGCTCTGAAATGATGACAGTACGCTCTGAAGCGACTTCTTTTGCATCAAAGATGCTTTTGGTCATACGGTCTGATTCGAGGCGCAAGGCAAGGTCGATCTTGGCGGCAGGCATGGTTTCATAATAGCGGGTGGAATCGCGTGAGGTGGATGCATTCCAGCGCCCGCCTTCACGCGAGATGGCTTTATCAAGCATGCTGCCGGGGAATTTCTTCGTTCCTTTGAACATCATGTGTTCGGTCCAGTGAGAGATGCCGGTCTTGCCGGTGGGTTCGTCGCGCGAGCCGACCTTGTACCAGATCCAGGAGGAAATGATCGGGGCGGTACGGATCTCTTTGAGCATGACTTTCATGCCGTTCTTCAACTGAACTTGTGTAACATTTTTCATAAAACTCCAAAGTTATTTCATCGGTTAGGCGCTCCAGCAAGGGTAAACCTGAAGCGAGAATTACTGGCAAATCGGATTTCCATCGATGTTGACAGCCTGGGGTTCGAGCAAACAGTAAAGAGGTTTAATGACATTCTGCAAGCCGACGAAGGGGTCGTTCAATTGCGTTTCTTTCAAGGGGATATCCACCGGGACGTTCAAGGTCACCGGCACTTGTTGATCTACCGGAACGGTCAATGCGAGGTTGACGGGCAACACCGTTCCTTTGGGGAGGACGATGGTGGTGTTTGCCTGGGAAATGTTCAAACCGCCGGTGTTGACCGTAACCAGCGCATTCGTAATGGTGACATCCTGACTGAGGACGACATTGGTCTGCTGGTTGAGCTGCAGGTCGAACTTTACAGGGATGGTGGTGTTAACCACCACGTTCGTTTGGATATTGGCGCGTTCCATTTTTTCAAAATTGGAATACAGACCGGCAGGCAAGTCCATCACGGCCACGCCTGCGTTCATGATCTTCGCCATATCCAATTTGAGGCGATAGACGCTGATGACAAGAACAATAAGGATGACCGCCAGCACAATGTTGATAGTAAGAGAGATTATGCTTGCAGTCGTCCATAAACGTGGACCCCAAAGGGGTGATGCGCTCGCCGGAGCAGGAGCAGGTTTCGAGATGGGTTTTGAAGCGGGGGCGGAAGCAGGCGGCACTACCGGCTTGGGATCGGCTTTTTGAGGGGCGGCATCCGCTTTTTTTGGAAGAGCCCCCAAGGCGTCATTTTTCTTTGCCGATTTTTGAGGCAGGGATGAAAGAGCGCTTTTACCGTCTTCTGTTTTTGCTTCTTTCGCCTCTGCTCCTCCCTCGCTTAAGACTTCCTTGATCTCTTTTTCGGAGCGCTTCGAGAGCGGATTGAAGCTCGTCATGAGCTTTTGAAATTTTTCTACAGGATCTTCTTTGATAGGTTCTTCGGTCATTGCCGTCTCCTGTGCAAATACGATACATAATATTAGCATAGTTATTTCGGGCTGTAAGATTTTGTTGAAAGTTAATAAAGGCATGAGAACAACTTGTAATGACTGGTGTTTTAAAATATAATGCGATAGTTTACGTCCAATTTAGGAGAGAGAAAGTGGAAAATCAATATTTCGTCGCCGTGATCGGCGCGGGACCCGCGGGGCTTTTTGGAGCAAGAGAACTGGCAAACAACGGCGTACGTGTTGCACTATTCAATCGCGATATTAAAGCTGGCGGTCTGGCAGAGTATGGAATTTATCTTGAAAAGCACACCATGAAGGAAGGGCTGCGCAAGCAGTTCCGACAGGCGCTCGATATGGCAAACGTTGACTATTACGGCAATGTTTCCATTGGCACAGGCGGCGATTTTACGCTGGATGAAATTCGCGCGCTCGGCTTTGACGCAGTCCTGGTCTCTGCCGGTGCGCAGGGGACGAAGTCTTTGGGCTTGCCCGGCGAAACCCTTGAAGGCGTGTACCATGCCAAGGATGTTGTTTATCACTACAACAAACTGCCCCCATTCAGCCAGCGCAAATTCCATTTTGGAAAGCGCGCCGCCATCATAGGCGCAGGCAACGTAATGGTGGATATTGCACGTTATCTGATCCATTACCAGGGCGTGGAAGAAGTAACTGCCGTGGTGCGCCGTGGTCCGGCAGAGGTGAATTTCACCAAGGAAGAGATGAAGCACTTGATCTCATACCTTGATATGGCAGAGTTCGAGAAGGAGTTGGCGCGTGTGCGCCCCGCATTGGATGCGGTCGGGCAAAGCCCGGAACTGGGACGCCAGAAAATTTTGGAGGCGCAAGCCAAGGCAGACCCGAAGACCCAGAATGCCAAGTTCCAATTCGCCTTCCTCGCCTCGCCCACCGGGATGATGGGCGAGAACGGGCAGGTAACCCAATTGGAAGTGGAAGATAACATTCTCACTGAGCGCGATGGCAAGACCAGCGCCAAGGGCACCGGTGCCAAACGCACCCTCGCGGTGGACACGGTCATTTTTGCGATTGGCGATCAGGTGGATGCGAATTTCGGTTTAGCGACCGAATGGGGTGAGTTTGCCAAGGACAAGGAACCCAAGTTCCCTGTGGAAAATACCTCCTACGAATCCACCACCGAGGGAATTTTCGTGGGCGGATGGTCGCGCAAGGCAAGTGAAGGTCTGGTTGGCTATGCCCGCCGCGACGGAACGAATGCCGCCAAGGCGGTCTTGCAATATTTGCAAACCAAATCGCCTGCCAACACCAACGCCGACACCGTGGCGGCAAAAATGAAAACACTGCAAAAGCCAGTTGTACACAAAGACGATATCAAGCGGCTGGAAGCTGCCGAAGCCGAGGAAGCGAAAAAGCACAGCATTGAAGGCTTCAAGTTCGCAAGCAACGAAGAAATGCTGCAAGCCATGGGCTTTCTGGAAACAGCCTAGGGTTCACAGAAAAAGGAGACAGCCGCTGTGCAAGGCGGCTGTCTCTTTTTAGTTCGGCTATACACCTTGCCAAATTATGTCCATTGGTAGTTCGCCAGCATGGACGCTATCCCACCGAGAAACAATACGATAACGAGCGTGAGCACCATCACGCCCACTTCTTTGAGGATTTTGGCGCGGGCGTGTTCGGTCCCTTTGTGTTTGGTGTAGATGGCGTAGGTGGAGAGGGCGAGGCTAAACAACAAGAACGCAATACCCAAAATTGCACCGACTGTAGGATAAAGCCATATGGAAAACAGGGAGACAGATAAAAATATGATTGAAATCGCAGAAATATATTTCTTCATTTCACAACTAATCTTCTTTCTTTGTCTTGCTCAATTTGCCACCTCAAATCATTATTATGGATAAGATAAACCCCATTTTTTCAAAATATCTTTAGCCGTGTTCACGCTACCATTTGTAAATGTTATTTCATGAGTGTAAACCTCTGCGCTACACGACAAATCCTTCACATCATCAATGTGATATATGCAGACAATGATTACTCGTTCAGGTATTGCCACATCTCCTTTAACCTCATAAATATCTGACCCAAGATATGCATCAGTCTCTTTCAGAGTGTTCTCGTCTACAATTACTACCTGCTTCTGATAGTATATTGGTGGTCTCGGGTCTTCTCTAGTACCCCAGTCTTCATCGAGTTTCCAATAAGAGTCTGGATCAGACCACTTAACTATATCGGCTGAGTAAAAATAGTCCCAGTTTTCAGGAATTACAGGGATTCCTCTTTTGCTTCGTTCAAGATTGAATTCTTTCCCATACTTCGGTACAGGTTGAGGAAAAAAATCTGTTGTCAGGAGAGCACAGCAGATTCCCAAAAATATTAAAATGATCCCTAATATAAGGGTGGATTTTTTACGAGGATTTGCAGAGGACTTCATTTTCCACCTCCATTAGGTATCTGTATCTCCTCAGACCATGTAAATACTTCTTCTAGTCTTCCACCAAGTTCAATGCCTTCGCCTCGTGGAGTCTCATCAGGAACTACTGAGTCATGTATATGATCATTATTCATATCATCTCTAAAGCGCGTTGCCGAAGCCCAGGTTGACGAGTTTTTGACTTCATAATTCAAAACATAGATCCCATTTCCTTAGGTTCTACAACTATCGAAACAGTATAACTACCTAAAACAAATCTCCTGATTTTCCCATCAAGGCGTCAATCAAACTATGTCCAAATTGATCTACACCATATTCAACAGGTTTTTGCGTGATGTCTTCAATTCTCCCATCTCTAAGATTACTAATCACTTCTTCACGGTAAGACTGCACTCCATCCAAAGCCATCACCTCTTTAGTGAGCGCCGCATCAGAATCGAATTTTATTGTATCCTTATCGCCGTATTCATATAGCCATACTTTCCCTAAATCTGTCCAAGTCATACTTTCTGGATTCGTATCTGTAAAGGGACGCATCTTTTCTTTTTCAGAATCGATGCCACGATTTAATATGTGTGTCATTACTTTTGTGGCAAGTGGGTGTTTTTCGGCAAAAGTTACGACTGGTATAGTTCTATTTTGGTAAAGCCATTCGGCTACTATCGGGATATTTTCTTTTGCGGCATCTTTTATGGCAAATGGAATTGAAGCAATATCATTTTTTATTCCGATAAATACATTTTTCGTATCATCCCAAGCAGACAAAAGTGCTTTTTGCGTGCTCACAAAAACAGAGTTTAGTTTCGGAACTACAGTCTGATTAAAAGAATACGCCAGGGATTTTCCAGTTTCTACAACCAGATTGCCAAAATCTGTCGCAATTGTTTTTGTCAAGTTCCATGCACTTATTGTTGTAGTTTTTGTAACATCCCATGCTTGTCCAACTGCATTTGTTATTTTCTCCTGCCAAGGTGGGTTATTTTCCTTCGCCTGCGCCACGGACGCCACCCCCGCCCACCGTGCCGCATCAACGGCATTCAGCCTGGCTTGTTCAGCAATGCTTACAGCTTCTCGTTCCCCTTCGCGGTGAGACAAATTAGCTTCCTCCCGTACCTGTGACTTGTATTCCTCCGCAATCGACACTGCGTTCCGCTCTCCCTCACGGTAGGCAGTCATTGCTTCTTCCCGCTCTTTATCTGTGACCCGATTCTCCACAGGCACCGGCATGGCAAGTGGTTTTCCACTGCCTGTATTCTGTGTGCTTGCCTGTGCGATGTCATACGCCTTTTCCCCTGCACGATAATCATCCTTCGCCCGTTGACTGGCTGCCTGCGTTTGTGCCGCTTTCGCATTCTGTTCTGCCTGCAAGGCTCCCACAATGCGCTTCTCCTGCATCATGGCTTGGTACGCTTTGCGTCCCGCATTCGTCCTGCCGCCGCCATCTCCTCCTTCATCCCCGCCCCCGCCGCTGTTTCGCAGGGCGGCGAGACGCGCCGCTTCCTCCTCCGCTCGCTTGCGCTGCCACTCCGCCAGGGTCGCTCCCAGCAGGGCGGTCGCTGCCCCACCCCACAGGATGTTCGCATTGGAGATG
>NZ_JADJDD010000007.1:0-222377 GCF_016702885.1 Candidatus Villigracilis vicinus | reverse complement strand
TCGTATTGTTCCTCGGTGGGATAGCGTCCATGTTGGCGAATGCCCAAGTCAGCATGAGGTGGGGCACCGTGGCGGGACTCGTGTCCGCGATTGCGGCGAGCTTTGCGGTGGGATACCTTGTCCGCGTGGGGATGGGGCGGGTTATAAGGTAGCCCATCTCCAATGCGAACATCCTGTGGGGTGGGGCAGCGACCGCCCTGCTGGGAGCGACCCTGGCGGAGTGGCAGCGCAAGCGGGCGGAGGAGGAAGCGGCGCGTCTCGCCGCCCTGCGAAACAGTGGCGGTGGGGATGAAGGAGGAGATGGCGGCGGCAGGACGAATGCGGGACGCAAGGCGTACCAAGCCATGATGCAGGAGAAGCGCATTGTGGGAGCCTTGCAGGCAGAACAGAATGCGAAAGCGCAGGCTGCAAAGGCAGAGTTGATCGCCAAGAACGAAGACCGTGCGCCGATTGATATAGCAAAGGTGAATCAAATAATGCAGGCGCAGTCTAACCGCGAGAAGTTGATTGCGAAGAACGAGGATCGTGCTCCGATTGATATGAAGAAAGTCGAGCAGTTGGTGCAACAGAGTGTGGATGCAAAGCGCTGGGCAGGCGTGGCGTCCGTGGCGCAGGCGAAGCAAGAGACAGAAAAGAAAAATACTGGCGGAGTAAAGGCACTTGCAGGACGGATGATCCGCCTACATGGTGGGAGAAAGTCGAACAAACATGGGAAGATATAAAATTATGGACAAACGACCATATTGTTCAGCCGGTTAAGGATACCTATACAAAAATTGTGACGACAGTTAAAAAATTTGTAATCAATACCGCTATTGCCATACAAAATAAGTATGAAGATACAAAGAAAGCTATAATTCAAAAATGGGAAGATACAAAGACATGGGTAAATGACCATGTGGTTCAGCCCGTGAAGAATACCGTAACCAAAGTAGTGACAACTGTTAAGAATGAATATCAACAATATGACACCTGGAAAACAATTCGCAATGAATATGGATGGACGCCAATCGGGAACTTTTCTCAGAAAGAACTTGCCTATATCGCAGACACGGGAAACAATATCGAAACTAAAATTGATGTGATTAATGGAGGATACGGAAGCGATTGGATGGACAGATATATGTCCGATGTCCTCATCATGAAATGGTCCACATTTTTTAAGATGGATCAACCTTGGACGTTGCCTTTGCCAAAGATTTTGTCTCCTTTTGGGAAATCGATTATCTTGCTACCCCAAAATTGGGAGAATTCTTACGAAAAGATATACGAGAAAGACCCAAAGATCATGCCACTTACCCATGAGTTTGGACATGTCTGGGATATAGCAACTGGGCATGTTGATTTTCGCGCAGTGCTTATTAGTTTGATAAACAATAAACCTATTATAGGTATTGTCAATGGAGCGGCAGATGATTTGAATACATTCATTGGCGGAGATATAGTGCAATTAAACTCAACTCGAATGACAGCTAACACTGGTCGAGACCGAATACCTGACGCATATGAATGGATAAACGGTTTCAACAAAGATTATGGAAACAACTCTACAGCAGATTATTTTGCAGAGGGATTCGATGCATTGATTAATGATCCTGGTACAATTCCGACATCGGACGTGAAACAATGGTTCGTGGATGTAATTAATGATGAAACTTTACGATTACCTTAATATGAAAAAAAAACATAACCCCTTTTTCAAACTACTAAAGTTGTCTGTTTTATTGGTAACTTACATCTTTTCGACAGGGTGTCTTGTAACATCCCCTCTGCAGGAAAACAGTGAAGACAGGGGGGAGTCCATATTGAAAAATATTACTTGTCTGCCGCCTTGCTGGGAAGGAGTGATTCCTGGTGAGACATCGAAACAGGAATTAATGACGATACTATATTCGATTGAGAAAAATAACGATTCGATCATCGATCATGATGAAGGATTGGGTAATTGGGATGACATAGTTAGTATTTATCTTTATTCTCAGTATGGGCAAAAAATCAATTTTTTTATTGTCGAGGATATGGTTGTTGAGATAAGCTTCTCTCATAAATTGTATATAACTTTGAATGAGGTGATCGAGATTTTGGGTGAGCCAGACTGGATTTATCCAGGGTTAGGGCATAATGGTTCTATATTGATAATTATTTACGAAAAAGAAGCTGTGGCGCTTCTTCATCAAATGGAGTCAGGGTTGTTTGTCGAAAGAGACTTAGTTCCGCAAAGCGAAATAGTTGAAATGAGTTTTTTCAACTCGATTGAAGCCATAGAAAAAAATGTTGTAACCCGCGACGATCTCGAAAAATATGGATACAGGTGGGCCGGTTATGGCGATGTTGATAAGAAGTATCCGGTATTGCCATGACAAACTACGATATGGTTATCTGAATAAGCGCACTTGATAAGGAAAGAACTTTCCTAGACGCCTACTCTTGCTTGTTACGTTACCTTGCTCTATGTGACTTTTCTTTCCACCAGCCAATACTGAGTATATGCTTGCCTTGCCCACCCTCACCCTCTCCATCTACACCATTTACCAAACCCACAAAAGGACCGGACACGCCCGTGCCAAAATTCTCAAAGAAGTGGGAGTGATGGTTTTCACGCTCATAATCATCCTTTTCCTGGGTGGGATTGCTGCCATGTTGGCGAATGTCCAAGTGGGGATGCGATGGGGCACTATGGCGGGACTCGTGTCCGCGATTGCGGCGAGCTTTGCGGTGGGTGGGATACCTTGTCCGCGTGGGGGTGGGGCGGTTATAAGAAGAGCCCCGAAAGTTCAGAACTTTCGGGGCTCTTTGTTTTTTTTGTTTATTGCGGCGCGCCTTCAATGGGGTAGCCTTTGGCATACCATTCTTTCAAACCGCCCGCCATGCTGGTGGCGTTATACCCAGCCTGCAAAAGGATGTCTCGTCCCTCCTGGCTGCGGTTACCCGAACGGCAGACCACCACGATCTCACGGTCTTTGGGTAATTCATTCAAGCGCGCAGGTAATTCATCCAATGGGATCAACGTGGTATTCGGAGCATGGTATTCGTCCCATTCCGCTTGTGTGCGCACATCCACCACAAAGGTGCCCGCCTGATACATTTCATACGCCTGATCCACACTGATCTCACGCGCCTGAGTGGATGCAGCCGTGCCGCCGCCCGAGCTGGCAGCGATCAGATACACCACCAACGCCACAAGCGCCACGACAGTAACCTGCCCGGCGGGTTTACGCAAAAAGGAAACCACCCCGCTGTTATTATTACTCGTTCTTTTTTTCTTCTTCGACATTTTGCCTCACAAGTACTGGATTGTTTTCCTAATTTAGATGCACAACGTGAAAGAAAGTTTCAATCCATCATGCAAAGGAACCGACTGCCGTATCCAGGTCTGCAAAGATCTCGAAGAATTGCTTCAATCCGACCACATCCAGCACTTGATCCACCGCGGGCTGCGGGTTAAGCAGCTTGACATGCTCCCGCGCCGATGCATCTTCCTTCAAGTTGATCGCGCGGAAGATCGGTCTGCCGCCATCCTTGCCTTGCAGGGAATGACCCGAATAGATGCGCGCCACCGTATGCAAGGCCATCAACCCGGCGCTGCTCACATAAGGGACCTGGGTCAGATCAAGCAGCAGGTTACGCACACCATCATCAAAAAGTTCCTGCGCCTTGGCGATCACATCCGTATAATTGGAAGAATCCACATCCCCCACAAGGTGTACGACGGTGATGTCTTCATATTTCGAAAAAGAGATCTGCATAAAAGCCTCCTGCTTACCTGAAATTAAATTCCTCAAAGTGAACGTGATCCTTGCTCACGCCCGCTTCGACAAACTTCTGCGCGAACGCCTGCACCATTGGCAGGGGTCCGCACATATACACATGATGGGCGTTCACATTTCCGCCCGCATTCCGAACGATCTCGTCTACACTAAGCGAGCCATGCGTGGATGAGTGGCGGATATGTGCCTTCAACCGCGGGTGCTTCGCCGCAATGCCCTCGATCTCCTCCGCAAAGACCGCTTCTTCCGGGTGCCTTACCGTGTAATAAAAATGCACATCGAAAGCCAGCTCCGTACGCAGGTCCCGCAGGAACGAGAGGAAGGGCGTAATGCCAATTCCGCCCGCCACCCAGATCTGCCTGTCACCGCCGGTCTTGTAGTTGAACAAGCCATACGCGCCTTCCACCAGCGCATCGGCGCCCGGTTTGAGATTCTGGAACACCTGCCGGGTGAAATCACCAACCGCTTTGATGGTAACGCGCAGTTCACCTTCATGCGGCGCACTCGAAATGGTGAAGGGATGTGCCTCATCCATGATCCCGTCCGCTTTGAAACGCACGAACAGGAACTGCCCCGCCTGCGCATGCCGGATCGGTCTGCCCTTGGCGCGCATCACCACCTCGGTGGTGGAACTATTGGGATGATTGACCGCTGCCACCGTATAAGGAACCCGCCTGCCCAGGAATCGGCTAAGCACCTCGGTATAAACATAAGAACCAATGCCGAGAAAGACAAAGATCTGATTCCAGTTGATGGCAACCTTCGTGGTGGGCGCATTGACGGTGATCGAATGCAAGTATCCCAAAATAAAAAAGAGCCCAATAAAACCGTGCAAGCGCTTCCAGCCTTCGTAGGTGCCGCTGGTCAATTTATTCAAGAACGGAACACGCGGCGCCAATGTTGGCAGGACGATGGCGATAATGCCAAGAAAAGAAACGATCGCCAGATAATTCCCAACGGCAAGGTCCACCAGGTGCAGCGGCACGATCAGCAGATGCACGAACATCAACAGGAATGCCGCCGTGGACGTGTAACGATGGGTCATGTACATCTTGTCCAAACCGCCGAAGTACGGTTCTGCCCAGCGCGGGCGGGTGGAAAGAAATAACGAGAATGACATCAGCGTGATCACAAGCGAGCCGAGAGTCATGCCGACATGATAGCGCACATAATTCTCCACACCGTCGGCTTGCGGGGGAAACAGCACCCAAACAATGACCGTCAGCGCGGCTAAAACAATAAAGACAATATTCCCAAGATTGCGTTTCATGAAATGTCACCTATAAATATGAATCAACAGCGATGCAGAAGGGTCCGCATCGCTGTTGTCCTTGCAGGTTATGAAAATGATTCGAGCGCCTTCTGCTTATCAGTAAAGATCTCAAAAAATGAAGAAAAGCCGACCATCTCCAGCACATTGACGATCTCGGGACGCGGGTTCAACAGCTTCACATGCTGCTGCACTCCGCTCTCGCGTGACTGGTTGACAGACTTAAGCGCCGCCCAGCCATGTTCGAGGTCCGGCAGTTTCTCGCCGCGCAACAGCAGGGCGATCACATGCAGAGAGACCAGACCCGCGCTGGAAATAAAGGTCAGTCCGCTCATATCCAGCAAAATATTCTGCGCTCCACCGTCCAAAGCTTCCTGCGCCGAAGCGATCAGGCTTTTGAACGTTTGCCCATCCAACTGCCCGGTCAATTCAAGGACGGTGACCGGCACACTTCCCTTTTCTTGCGAAATGTTAATCTCCATAGTTCCTCTCCATGCGTTGTTTCAATAATTATAAACCCGCTTTGCGCATGAGCCGTTCAAGGCGGTGGTCGATCTCCGTCAACCAATGTTTGCGCACATATGCGGGCAGATCCGCTTTCTCAACTTCAGCCCTGGCAGACTTTGCCCACTTAAGCGAAGACTTCACATCACGCGCCGTATGCTCATAATATTTTGCCAGCTCAATATGAGCATAAATATGACCCTGCTTCGCCGCCGCCTTCCACAACTCCACGGCACGCTCCACATCACCGCGCTTCTTTTGCAGGATGGAGATGCGCTTCACCGCCACGCCGAAATCTGCTTCGTTCAACCCAAGCTCGAGCCCACGCTCGAACAGACGTGCCGCTTCATCCCAGTGACCGAGATCCTCGAACAACTTGCCCAGCGCAATGAAATCAAGTCCGTGCTCCACACGCCCATCATACGGGTCGGCAAGGATCTCACTGACATGTCCCAGCAGTGCCGCCATTGCCACTATATCCATAGCATTGTGATAGAACACGCCGCCCAACGGGCGGGCATCCCCGCTGCGCAAATAATCAAAGTACAGCCACGGAATTTCATACCCCGGAACTTCATCAGAAGAACGCGTAAAGCCCATCACATGTTCTTCGAGATACTTCAATGCGCGTGAAGGCAGGCGGTCCCGCCAGAGTCTGCGGGCCAGGGGCAGCAGGTCGATATGGGCATAATCCTTAAAAGGGACGGGAATACGATGCAACGAATATCGGGTAACGAGCAGCGGCGCATCGAAGGACTTGCCATTGAAAGTGACCAAGCCTTCACATGGGGCAAGGAAGTTGATCAACGCTTCGAGCATGGCGGGTTCTTCAGAGGGGTCGCGCAGGAAGAATTGCTGCAGAGTGAACTTCCCATCCACAAAACGCGCCGCACCGACGAGAAAGGCATACGTACCCGTGCCGCCAGAAATGCCGGAAGTTTCGGTATCGAGAAAGGCAAATTTATGAATGGGCAATTCCGCAACACGCGGGTCTTTTGTCCATTGGGAGATGATCGAGAGCGGGAAAGCAGAATAAGGAGAAATACCGCCGTGGAAGTAATCTTGTTCGAAAACCTGCTCGGTGACAAACGCCTCCCCGCGCGGAGTGGCAATAAAGCTCCCGGCGACGACCGAGTCGATCGACTGGCGCTCAGGCTGGGGCGGGGTAGGCAGCGTGTTCGCCGTCTTCACGCCGAGGGATTTAAGTTTATCCGCTAAGGAGGGCATACCGGGTATTATATCCATGTTACACTTGCCTGAAGATTTAGATGAGTGTGAAACTCCCTTTCTGGTTAAAGACTTTATATGGTTCGGGCGATTGGGGAATAGCCAGCATCGGTATGATGCGTTCCATCTTTTATGCCATTTATTTAACAGATGTGGTCGGCATTGAACCACGACTCGCTTCGCTGGGCGCGCTGGCAGGTATCGTTTGGGATGCCATCAACGACCCCATCATCGGCATTTTGAGCGACCGCATGAAATCTAAACTGGGCAGGCGCCGACCGTTCCTTTTATGGTTCGCTTTTCCATTTGGTTTAAGCTTCATCATGTTATGGTCTGCACCGAACTGGGACAGCCAGGTGGCTTTGTTGCTGTATGTGACACTGGCGTTCATGATCTCAGATACACTGACCACTCTTGTGGCTGTGCCATATCTCTCTCTAACCCCCGAATTAACCCAAAATTATGACGAGCGCACTTCGCTTTCGAGCTTTCGCACGGTCTTTCAATTGCTTGGTGCCATGACCGTGGTGATCTCCGCGCCAATGATCGTGGATGCGGTCATTCTCGGCGGCGGCTCGCAACAGCAGGGCTTTATGGCTGCCGGTGCGGTCTTTGGTGCCATTGGTGCATTCCCTTTGTTTTTGATCGGTTTATTTGTGCGTGAACGTTTTGCCTCTGAAGCAACCGAGCAGGAATTGCTTTCCTTTCGTGAAACGTTGAACCTGGCGTGGCAAAACATTCCCTTTCGCTATGCAGTTGGCATTTACATGTTCAACTGGTCTGCGGTGGATATGGTCTCCATCACGTTCCCCTTCTTTCTTTTGTACTGGGTGGCAGAAGGAAATTTACTGGCAAAGGTAAATTTCCTCGGCGTGGATCTGGCGCTTGAGTCTGCGTTCTTTGGTGTCTTAATGTTTGTCTGTATTCTCTTTGTGCCGTTCTGGCTCTGGCTTTCAAAACGCCGCAACAAGATCCAGGCATATATCATTGGCATGGCAGCCTGGGTGGTTGTGCAAGCGTTGATCTTCACCATTCAACCCGGCGACACTAGTTACATGCTATTCCTTGCCGCACTGGCAGGGGTTGGCGTCTCGGCGGCATATATTCTGCCAGACTCGATCCTTCCAGATGTGATCGAGTGGGACGAACTGCGCACCGGTCGGCGGCAGGAGGGTATCTACTACGGTATCCGCACGCTTATCCGCAAGTTGACTGGGGCGTTGATCATCTTCGTCACGTTGCAGGTTCTGGGCTGGTCGGGTTATCAATCCCCGGCAGAGAACGTAAACGTTTACCAACAGCCTGCCTCTGCCCTGTTCATGATCCGCATGATGGTTTCATTCATCGGTGCCGCCATCTTGCTGGGCACGATCGTCATTGCCTGGTCCTATCCATTGACACGGGAACGATACCAGCGTATTCAACGGCTGCTAAGTATCCGCAGAAATAAAAACGCGAAAACGACTTAAACCTCGTTTTCGCGTTTTTATTTTTAATCCGCTTTATATCATCGTCGGTTCTTCATATTTCCCAAAAACTTTCGTCATCACACTCACGATCTCGCCAAGCGTGCAATACGCCCGTACACAATCCACAATATATGGCATGGTGTTTTCCGTACCTTCGCAGGCGATGCGCAGTTTATCGAGAGCCTGCCCAACTTGCCCACTATCGCGGGTCTTCTTAACTTCGTTCAAGCGCGACATCTGGCGGGTGTATCCATTCGGGTCCATACGTAGGATGGGAATGACAGCAGGCTTTTCCTCCATATAAGCATTTACACCGACAATTTTTCTCCGCCCAGTGTCGATCTCGCGTTGATAACGATACGCCGCGTCGGATATTTCACTTTGCATGAAGCCTTTTTCGAGCGCAGGGATGACTCCACCCAGATCTTCGATTTGACGGAAATAGGCATACGCCTCTTGCTCCATTCGGTTTGTTTGCGCTTCGACGAAGAAACTTCCCCCAAGCGGATCGACCGTATTCGTCACGCCGGATTCTTCAGCAATGACTTGCTGAGTCCGCAAGGCAACTTTGACCGCATGTTCAGAAGGAAGTGCGAGCGCTTCATCCATTGAGTTTGTGTGCAAACTTTGCGTGCCGCCAAGGACGGCGGCAAGCGCTTGCAACGCCACGCGGACGATATTATTCTCTGGTTGCTGCGCGGTGAGCGAGACTCCCGCCGTCTGCGTGTGGAAGCGCATCAGCCACGAGCGCGGATTCTTCGCCTTAAACGTCTCACGCATCTCACGTGCCCAAATGCGGCGAGCCGCACGATATTTGGCGATCTCTTCAAAAAAGTCATTGTGCGCATTGAAGAAGAAGGATAGACGCGGCGCGAACTCGTCCACATCCATACCGCGCGCAACTCCCCAGCGGACGTATTCCAACCCGTCTGCCAATGTGAACGCCAGTTCCTGTGCGGCGGTCGAACCGGCTTCACGGATGTGATAGCCCGAAATGGAAATGGTATTCCACTGCGGCACATACTTCGAGCCGTATTCCATCGTATCCACTACGAGGCGCATGGACGGTTCCGGCGGGAAGATAAATTCTTTTTGGGCAATGAACTCTTTGAGGATGTCGTTCTGCAATGTGCCGCGCAACTGGTCAAGCCGCACGCCTTGCTTTTCAGCAGCAACGAGGTACATCGCCCAGATAATAGATGCGGGTGAGTTGATGGTCATGCTGGAGGACACTTTATCGAGCGGAATGCCATCCAGCAAAATTTCCATGTCTTTCAACGAAGAGACTGCCACACCGCATTTGCCGAATTCGCCGAGCGCTTCGGGTTGGTCGGTGTCGTAACCCATCAAAGTGGCCAGGTCGAAGGCAATGCTCAAGCCGGTCTGACCCTGCTCGAGTAAGTATTTGAAGCGCTGGTTCGTCTCTTCTGCGGTACCAAAGCCAGCGAACATGCGCATCGTCCACAACTTGGAGCGATGCAGCGTCGGGTGGACGCCTCTTGTGTAGGGATACTCACCCGGAAGACCGAGCGAGGCGTTGTAGTCCATATCCGCAATATCGAGCGGCGTATAAAGTCGGTTGATCGGGTCGGAGGATGTCGTGATAAATTCGTCGGTGCGTTCAGGCAGTTGATTCAAGGCTTTCTTAAGAGAGGTTTCTTCCCACTTGGAAAGCGATCTACTTAATTCATCGAGAATTTTTTTATCGTACATGGCAGCTCCTTTGGCGAGTTGATGAGATTATACCGCCCCCCTCCGCCGCTGAAGCGGCACCTCCCCCAAATGCGACGTTAGATCTGTCGCATTTGGGGGAGGACGGGTGGGGGTGGTATACTCACAAAAAGGTAACTTATGTCCCGCATTGATATTGACGTCGACCCCTGTGATCACATCACCGCTGACGCGATTGGGAAACCCGGTCAGCGCGTTTTTTATCTGCATGCCTATCAAGACAAGCGCACCATCACCATCATCATTGAGAAGGCGCAATTGGTTTCGCTTGCCATTGGTGTGGAGCAATTCCTCGCGCAGCTTAGCCAGCAATACCCCGACCTTGAAGAAGCCTCGGGCGATTATGTCGAAGAAGTCATGCGCATCAACCCACCCGTAGACCCGCTCTTCCGCGCCGGTGAGATCGGTCTTGGCTACGATAAAGACCGCGACCGTGTCGTTGTTTTTGCCAAGGAACTGCTTACCGAAGAACAAGACCCCGAAGAAGGATCGCAGATCCGCTATTGGGCAACGCGCACACAACTGCGTCAGCTTGCCCGCTGGGGGCAGGAAGTTTCCTCACGCGGACGCCCCATCTGTGCGCAGTGTGGTCAGCCCATGGAACCGGGCGGTCACTTCTGCCCCAAGAAGAACGGACACCTGCATTAACGTTTGAACGTGAAAACGTTCGAACGTTTAAACGTTTCCCATGACCCAAATTAAAACTATTCTCACTCACGGCGACTACGAACTTCGTGGTCAATTCATGCTTGGTTCGAATTACACCTTTCTTGTCGATGTTCATCATGAAGGCGAAACTGTAAAAGCCGTATACAAACCCAGCAAAGGCGAGCAGCCGCTGTGGGACTTCCCCGACAATACACTTGCCCTGCGTGAGTGTGCAGCCTATCAACTCAGCGAAGCGCTGGGCTTTCACCTCGTGCCAGTCACCATTTATCGTGACGACGGTCCGCATGGTCCCGGCTCGTTGCAGCAATATATTGAATACGACGTTGACTATCATTACTTCAACTTTAGCGTTGAAGACAAACAAAAGCTGCGCCCGGTCGTGCTCTTCGACATTCTCGCCAACAACGCCGACCGCAAAGGCAGTCACGTTTTCTTTGAAGACGACACTCACCGTCTCTTCGCCATCGATCATGGCATTTGCTTTCATGAAGAGCCAAAACTCCGCACCGTAGTATGGGACTTTGCCGGTCAAGCCATTCCGGATGAATTGCTCGCGCCGCTTGCCTCCGCCGGGAGCTGGTCCAGCCTCTTTGAGCCGTATCTCAACTCAAGAGAGATCGAAGCCCTGTTTCTGCGCGCTGAAGAGTTATACACAGCCAAAGTATTCCCCCGCCCGATCCAAGGACGCCGGGCATATCCGTATCCGCCGATCTAAACGTCATTGCGAGGGCGTTCTTGCCCTTCTCGCAAATGACGGAATACTATTAGGAGTCTCCCCATGCACTACAACCTCGCCCTCATTGGTTTTGGAAATGTCGCCCGCGCATTGGCGCGCTTGTTGGTTCGTAAACAAGATATTTTGAAATCCAAACATGATGTTACCTTTTCGTTCACCGGTATCTCCACAGGTCGCCATGGACACGCCGTCAACCCGAATGGATTGGATATTCAAAAAGCGCTGGAACTTGTCGAAAGCGGAAAGGATATCGCTTCACTTTCTTCTTTGGAAGTAAAGAACTCACTGGATGTTATTAAACATTCCCAAGCCAACTTCATGTTTGAAAATTCCCCCGTCAATACAGAGACCGGTCAACCCGCGCTGGATCATATCCGCACGGCGTTGGAATTGGGGATGCACGTCAGCACTGCAAATAAAGGTCCGGTCGTGCATGGCTATCGTGAGTTAACCGCGTTAGCGGCATCGAAGGGAAAAACCTTCAGGCATGAATCCGCAGTTCTGGGAGGCGCGCCCGTTTTCTCGGTCATGCGTGAGGCGTTCCCGCTCGCGGAGTTGGAATCCTTCAAGGGTATCTTCAACGCCACGACCAATGTCATCCTCTCCCGAATGGAAAGCGGCGAGACCTATGACGAAGCGCTCAAGTACGCGCAGAAGATCGGCTTGGCTGAAACCGACCCCACCAACGACGTGGACGGTTGGGATGCCGCCATCAAGGTTGCCGCACTGGTAACCGTGTTATGGGACACACCCATGACGCCGCAGCAAGTGAACCCCACCGGCATTCGCGGCATCACCTCTGAGATGATCGCCAAAGCCAAAGCGGAAGGCAAGCGTTATAAATTGGTTTGCTCTGCTGAAAAAGTAAACGGAGACATTAAAGTTGGCGTTGCCCCGCAGTTGGTGGATTCGTCTTCGTCGCTGTACGGCATGATGAACTCCAGCACGGGCATCACCTTCCGCACCGATGTCATCATTGATTACTCGATCGTCTTATCCGAAAAGCCCGGCATGACCGGCGGACCCGTCGAAACGGCATATGGTCTATTCGCGGATTTCGTGAATATCGTGAAATAAATAATGTAGGGGCGGATCGCGATCCGCCCCTACGGTTTAAAACACCAACAAAATCACCAACGCCAAAATAGCGGGGACCGCTTGAATATAAAAGATTCTTTTACTCACTGTGAACGAGCCGAAAATTCCAGCAATGATGACACAACTCAGAAAAAAGATTTTCACCGGGTCACCTGCGATTAATCCCCACAGTAGACCAGCGGCGAGGAAGCCGTTGTACAAACCCTGATTGGCAGCCAGGGTCTTCGACTGCTTGGCTTGCTCCTCCGTCATGCGAAAGGACTTCATCCCACGCGGCTTGTCCCATTGGAACATTTCGAGGTAGAGGAAGTAGAAGTGCAAGAGGGCGACGATCACGATAAGAATGTCTGATACGAGTTTCATGGGGTTCTCCTTATTTATATGATTATGGATTTGGTGAGGGTCTCCATAGACCTAGACTATGAATATCAACATTATCACCAATTGAAAAATATTCTCCAGTTAAAACATTTGCAATACCTAATTTCGGACTGTCAATATAGTCACAGTAAGGACATGAAGTATCATATACAAAAACAATAAAGTTGCTGTTTGGCGACCATAGGTAATCAATAGGCACTTGTTCTTCAGTCTCTAATTTTTCAATAACACAATTTTTTTCTTCTGTATTCAATTTAATTGTACAAAAGCCTTTAGCTTCATCGCTCGAATAAATATAACTTATCATTGTTTGGTTGGGTGACCAATATGGATTTACGATGCGACTATTAACCTCATAGCATTCAGTTTCTCCCGAAATAGTATCAAATATACAAGGTGGTGATTCAGCAAACCAATAAAAATCCGAATCCCGCCATTCTTGAAATAAAAACTTTGTACCATCAGGCGACCATTTTTGAAAAGTTAAATTTTTATATGAAGCAACTACTTGTTGAGATTCAATATCGTAAACGATTAATCTTATTGTAGGTGAATTTTCAAAAGCGTAATAATTACCAGGTTCTTCATCGGCTTGAGAAATGGCGATAAATTTTGAGTTTGGAGAAAATCCTGAAAATAAATCAAAATACCCATCGTTAGGGTCAGAGATATTGAGAATTTGATTGTTTGAAACATCAAAAATGCTGGTGTAGGTATTGTCATACCCTTCTTGATATTCAAAGAACTTTCCATTTGATGATAAAGGATACCAATCAGGAATGATTAAGAAATTTGGGACTGTAAAATTTGACGATGTAACTTGAATAGAGTCGACATCAGAGTTGTGATAATGAAACCTAAGAATTTCTTCTGATAAGGAAATATTAATTACAGATCTATCTCCAAGTAAAAAAAACATGACGTCATTCTTATCTTGTGGCAAAAAACCAAATCCTGACCCATCAGGCATCCAGAAATAATCTCCCACTTCTTTTGTAAATGGAATATCAAACCTCTCGCCAGATTCAGCATTGAACAACGCCATGTTTTCATAACCGGATTCTCTTGTCCCAATCGGAACTAACAATATCTGTGTTTCTGGATTATTCACCCACTCAGGAAATTCAATTGTAATTTGTTCAGGGGTTGGAGAGAGACTCGTTGTAGGTGTAGACGTTGGCATTGGAGTTTCGGTGTTTTCAATCGTTTTTGTTTCTGGCAATGAAGTCGAGTTGTTTGTTTGGCTGCTGCATCCAATTGCCAAGAGTAGGAAAAAGAAAATTGAAATCCGGCTGAGTTGTTTCATGCTTACCTCCTTCAACACTTCCGAGTATAGCAGACTCCGAAAACAGAACAAAAATTCTGTTATACTGCCTTTGTTGTCACCCTGAGCCGACAGGCGAAGGGTCTCTACCATAAATCAGCAAGGTTTCCGAGCAATGGGAGAGATTCTTCGCTATCGCTCAGAATGACACAATACAGGTGAAATCATGGCAAAAACAAAAACTCATACCCGATTTGTATGTCAGCAATGCGGACGTGTCGCCGCATCGTATATGGGCAAATGCCCGCAATGCAACGCCTTCAGCAGCATGGTCGAAGAAGTCGTCCACGATGAACCGGTCTCGAAGGGGTCGGGAGCCGTTCGCGGCTTGAGCGGACGTTCGGAGCCGCGCCCCATCTCCGAGGTCAGTGGTGATGCGGAAGATCGTGTCCACCTGCCCATCGGTGAATTCGCACGCGTGTTGGGTGGCGGCATTGTCCCCGGCTCGATCGTGCTCGTGGGTGGTGACCCGGGTATCGGCAAATCCACGTTGATGTTGCAAATGGCAATGGAGATGGCGAAGGTGCAGCGTGTGCTGTATGTTTCCGGCGAAGAGTCGGAACGGCAGATCAAGATGCGTGCCGTGCGTCTTTTCAACGCAAGCAAGGAATTACCGAAGAATCTTTTATTGGTAACCGAGACGAATCTCGAAGTGATCATGAACCACGTCCGCGATACCAAGCCAGACCTGTTGATCGTCGACTCCATTCAAACTGTGTACCTGACCGGGTTAGATTCTTCTGCGGGTTCCGTTTCGCAGGTGCGCGAGTGTTCGTCACAGTTGCGTGAGTTGGCGAAGTCATCCGGTGTGTCGGTCTTTATGATCGGACATGTCACCAAGGAAGGCGCGATTGCCGGTCCGCGTGTGTTGGAACATATCGTGGATACGGTCTTGTATCTCGAAGGGGATCGCTTCCAGGCGTATCGTTTGCTGCGTTCGGTGAAGAATCGCTTCGGTGCAACCTCTGAAGTGGGTGTCTTCGAAATGCGCGAAGGCGGCATGATCGAAGTGACCAATCCGTCTGAAGCGTTTTTGGCGGAGAGATTAATTAATGCCGCAGGTTCGACCATTGCGGTGACGATGGAAGGGACACGTCCCATTCTCGTAGAAATTCAAGGATTAACGTCACCGACTCAATTCGGCAATGCGCGCCGCACACCCAACGGTGTGGACTTCAACCGTCTGTTGCTCATCACGGCTGTGTTGACTCGCCGTGTTGGCTTGAAACTTGCCGAGCAGGATGTCTTCGTCAACGTGGTCGGCGGCATTCAAATTGACGAACCCGCCGCAGACTTAGCTGTCGCCGCCGCCATCGCTTCTTCATGGAAGGATGTGCCGATTCGCGCCGAGGCAGTCTTGATCGGTGAAATTGGTCTGGCAGGCGAATTGCGCATGCCGGGGCAAATGGTGGCACGCTTGAAAGAAGCGCAGAAGCTCGGTTTCAAGACCGCCATCATCCCGAAGGCGATCCGCAAGGGTGAAGAATACCCGAAGGGCATCGAGATCATCGAAGTCCGTTCGTTGGATCAGGCGTTGGATAAGGCATTGAAGAAAGAAGTAAGTTAGTCATGCGTGTTCGCTAGGCATTAAAACATACAACTCAACCAACTTACCAGAAGGAATAAAGAGGTCATCGTGTGCCGAAGCATCAAACCCCTTAGAAATATGGATCACCCTGTCACTGAGCAGGAGATTTACGAAGCCGCATTGCAATATGTAAGAAAAGTGAGCGGATATCGCAAGCCGTCTAAAGCGAATGAAGAAGCGTTCAATAAAGCAATAGAAGAAGTGGCGGAGTCCACGCGGAAGATACTATCAAATCTAAAGACGGTCGAAAGTCAAAGGTTGAAAGTTGAAGGTTAACTAATTCTTCTACGCAACCACATCCCACCTTCAGCCGTATACCTTCTTAGGCATTAACCTAAGGAGGTTTTTCTTATGTATCGCAAACTTACAGCCTTGATCGCGGTCTTCGCGCTGAGCACCCTGGCATGTGGGATCAATGTTCCCAAGCCGCCGCAGCCAGGTCCGGATGTGACCGAAAAGATCCAGGTGGACTACCCAGACACAGACGAGATCACCCTGAAACTCAAATTCGGCGCAGGTAAATTAACGCTCAACCCCGGCGCCGCCACACTCACAGAAGGTACCGCAACTTACAACTACGACCAATTCAAGCCGGAGATCAATGTGAATGATGGCAATGTTGAGATCCGCATTGGCGATGGGAATTTCAACGGCATCCCCGCATTTGATGGTCTCAAAAATGAATGGGATTTGAAACTCGGCGACCAGCCCATGAATCTGTCCATCGAATCAGGCGCGTATGACGGTATCTTCGAGTTGGGCGGGCTGGCTCTCACCCGGCTTGATATTTCAGATGGTGCTTCGAATACGAATGTTTCATTCTCTGAACCGAACCCGGTTGAGATGAGCACCTTCACATATAGTTCCGGCGCCTCAGATGTGAAACTGACCGGGCTAAGCAACGCCAACTTCAGCCTGCTCGATTTCTCTGCAGGTGCAGGCGATTACACCCTCGATTTCTCCGGCGAGCTTCAGCGTGACGCTTCCGTAAAGGTCGAAAGCGGTCTTAGTAACCTCATCATCATCGTCCCAGAGGGAGTCCATGCTGTGGTCACGGTGGAGGGCGGGCTGTCGAATGTGAATGCAGTTTCCGGCTGGGAAAGAAGCGGGAACGATTATCAGCAGGAAGGTGAAGGTCCAACTCTCACCTTCGTCATCGAAATGGGCGCAGGGAACCTTACACTCGCTCAGTAACAGCTACCGTACACATTACGGAGTATGCAAGATATACTCCGTAATGAACTGAAATTCGGCGCGAAAGGTCATAATTGAGCAGTGACCTCTATCACTTGTCTTGTACCCACATTCACAATAAAATCGTGATTGTGGGTAATTTTTACCTATATTAAGTGAGGTCATCATGCAAATAACACGACAAGCCGATTACGCCGTTCGCGCAGTACTCCACCTGGCTCGCAGCGGTGATATTCGCACAGCAACCAGCGTTATCGCTGAAGAGCAAAAAATTCCGCCATCTTTTCTTGCCAAGATCATTTCCCAACTTTCGATCGCCGGGTTATTACACACATCACGCGGCGCGCGCGGCGGTGTAACATTGGCTCGCCAACCGGAAGAGATCACCCTTCTCGAAGTTATCGAAGCCATCGACGGACCCATTCAGCTCAATGAATGTGTCGGCGATACCGGCGTCTGCTCTTTCGATGATAGTTGTCCGCTGCGCCCGGTTTGGTGTGAAGCGCAGGAGCAGTTGGTGGGGCGGCTCAAAGGTACGAACTTTGCAGATATGATCGCCAAAGGACAAACCTCCGCATAACCACCAAAGAAATCAAAGCCTCTCGGCTATAATTGCCGGGAGGCTTTTTAATTTCACTGCAAGGATGGAACCATGAAATACAATCGCGGATTATTGATCTCGGTCGTCCTCGGGATGACAGCCCTGGCATGTGTTGTGCCAAGCCTGCTGCCCGCCTCGCCGGTCCCGCCGACGCCTGATACACGGCTTGAGCGCATGGTCGCTGAAACCGTTTCCGCCGCCCTGCAGCTGACACAGCAAGCCGTCCCCACCAGTACTCCTGTTCCCACATCCACATCCACCCCCATACCAACTGCCACCATTACACCGATCCCTGCTTCGCCTACCCTCACCGTTCAAAACATACTGGACGAAAACACAGACGGCACCAACACCTACATTGACCTGAGCGGAAAGTACCAGATCACGATCCCTACAGAATGGCTGGCCTTGCGCATCGACGGGCCGGAATATCTCGAAGCCGGTCTGCTGCCCGAAGCCGAAAACCCCGCTATTCAACGCAACCTGAACACCATCCAAAACCAGGACCCGAACGTCTTCCGCCTCTTTCTGTTGGACATCGACGAGAAACAGATCGACAACGGCTTTGTGACCAACATCAACCTGGTATGGGATCAGCAAATGGAAGTTTCACTCACCAGCGATATCGACATCAAGGGCATCGCAGCCACCCTGCCCGCCTCATTAAAAGGCGTGGAGATCACTGCCACCCAGCTGGAACTCACCGAAACGGGAATCCCCTACGGTGTGATCACAGCCCGAACACCGGCCCTCTCACAGGAAGGTGAGCAGATCATCGTCATTCAAAAACTGGTGTACCTCGACCTGCCCCTTGGCACCTTATCCATCACTCTTTCGACCACCGAAAAGTGGCAAAAGACTGTTGAACCATCCTTTGATAAGATCATCGAATCATTTATAGTACTCGAATAGGAGAGAGGAATCATGTCCACACCCCGCGTTATTCGGTCGCCGCATGGAACCCAACTGACCTGCAAGAATTGGATGAGCGAAGCCGCCTATCGTATGATCCAAAACAACCTTGACCCCGAAGTGGCAGAAAAGCCCGAAGACCTGGTCGTCTACGGCGGGCGTGGTAAAGCCGCCCGTAATTGGGAAGCCTTCGACGCGATCCTTGATTCGTTGAAGAACCTCGAAGAAGATGAAACCCTGCTCGTGCAATCGGGCAAGCCGGTCGTCATCTTCAAAAGTCACAAGGATGCGCCCAAGGTCCTCATCGCCAACTCCAACATTGTGCCGCATTGGGCAACCTGGGAGAAGTTCGATGAACTCGATAAAAAAGGGCTCATGATGTACGGGCAGATGACCGCCGGTTCATGGATCTACATTGGCACACAGGGCATTTTGCAAGGCACCTACGAAACTTTCGGCGCATTAGCCAAGCTCAAAGGCTGGGGCTCGCTCAAAGGCAAGTTCGTCCTCACGGCAGGACTCGGCGGCATGGGCGGCGCCCAACCTCTCTCCATCACGATGAATGAAGGCGTCGGTCTTATTGTAGAAGTGGACCCTGAACGCGCCGAACGTCGCCGCGCGATCGGCTATGTGGATATGGTCGTGGATAACCTTGAAGAAGCCATGACGCTCGTGGAAGAGAACGTTAAGAGCGGCACGCCGAAATCCATCGGTCTGATCGGCAACGCAGCGGATGTGTACACGGAACTCTCACAGCGCGGCATCATTCCCGATGTCGTCACAGACCAAACGTCGGCACATGAGGCGCTGTTCTATGTCCCATCGGGCATCAGCCTGACCGCCGCGAATCAACTGCGGGTGGAGAACCCCGAGAAATATAAAAAGATGGCGATGGATTCGATGGCAAAGCACGTCCAAGCCATGCTCGCCTTTCAACGTGCCGGCTCGGAAGTCTTCGACTACGGCAACAACCTGCGTCAGCAAGCCTATAACCACGGCGTGAGCGATGCCTTTGAATTCCCCGGCTTTGTGCCTGCTTATATCCGCCCGTTATTCTGTGAGGGCAAAGGTCCATTTCGGTGGGTGGCGCTTTCCGGCGACAAGGAAGATATTTACACCACCGACAAAGCCATCATGGAACTTTTCCCTGAAGATGCGCATCTGCACCGCTGGTTGAAGATGGCACGCGAAAAAGTTCCCTTCCAGGGATTGCCCTCGCGGATTTGCTGGCTGGGCTACGGCGAACGTGCCAAAGCGGGCTTGATGTTCAACGAACTCGTTGCCAGCGGAAAGGTCAAAGCACCGATCGTCATCGGTCGTGACCATTTGGACTCGGGCTCGGTGGCATCTCCCAACCGCGAAACTGAAGCCATGAAAGACGGCTCCGACGCCATCTCTGATTGGGCGATCCTCAACGCGATGATCAACGCCGTCGGCGGCGCGACATGGGTATCATTCCATCATGGCGGCGGCGTGGGCATGGGCTACAGCCAACATGCGGGGCAGGTCATCGTTGCGGATGGAACGCCGGAAGCGGCTCGCAGGCTGGAAAGAGTCCTGACGACCGACCCAGGCATGGGCGTGGTCCGACACGCAGATGCCGGCTATGAGATCGCCATCGATGCTGCCAAACGTCACGGCATCAAAATGCCGATGTTGAAATAGTCAAAAGAAATTACCGGCTCTTTGAACTATGGCAATATATTGTGGTGATAAGATCTGGTTGGAGAAATTCCCCTGAAACGTCTTACTGTTTTCCTACTTGCATTCGTTCTGAGTGGTTGCGCAACTCTGCCCAATATTTGGGGCAATTCCCTGCCGCCTGCGCCAACACCAACCAATCTCCCCGGCATCCCCACGCAAACACCGATCTTCACTGCCACTTCGGCTGTCACTCTGACCCCAACCGCAACTGCCACGATCACGCCAACATTCACACCCGAACCCACATTCACAGCCAGCGCCACTCCCATGCCATCCAAAGCGGATATCAAGCGCGTCCTCATCATCAGCTATGATGGGTTGCGCCCCGACGCGATCGACGAAGCGCCCATGCCAAATTTGATGACTCTTCGAGATGGCGGCGCACATGCGCCGCTCACGGCACGCACCATTGACTATCCCGCCACATCACCCAGTCATGCTTCGATGCTGACCGGCGTATGCATGGAAGACCACGGTGTGATCTACAACAAGTTCTTTATGTATATGGGCTATGCCAAAGGACCAGATGTCTTTCAGCTTGCGCACGAGGCTGGTCTAAAGACCGTCATGATCGTCAGCAAGGACAAACTGCGCCAACTGGCAGAACCTGAAACGACCGATGTCTTTGAAGTCGCTTACGGTGAGCCTGCCATCCAAAAAGCTGCCCTCGCACAGATCGAAGCGGACTTCAACCTGATGTTCATCCATTTCGCAACCCCCGATAACCGCGGGCACAAATATGGCTGGATGTCCGGCGAATACTTTAAAGTCCTGCGCGCCGGAGACGAAGTTCTGGGCGAGATCATCAAAACCCTGAAGGACAAGGGAATGTACGACAGTACGCTTATTATGGTCACTGCCGATCATGGCGGGCATGACACAAACCACATTGGTCTTTTGATCGAAGATTATCGCATCACCTGGATCGTCAGCGGACCCGGCGTTATCCCACAGGTGATCGACTTCCAACTCTACACCTTCGATACGGGACCCACCGCTGCATATGCCTTGGGATTGCCCTTTCAGGAAGAATGGGACGGCATTCCCGTGTACAAGATCTTCGGTGAGCCGCAGTTAAAGATCCACGAAAAATATCCCTGCAAAACTTGATCAAAAAAACATATATGAACCGACGACTCTGGCTCACAACCCTGCTTGCCATTTTTTTGCACGCCTGTTTTTCTCCACTAAACGGGACATCCCTTCCCGCCTCCACTCCGACCGAGACAGTTGTTCCAACCATCCCCATCGCAACGCTCACGCCGACTCCGCCACCACCCGCACCGCAAACCCCTGAGCCCACCCAAATCTCCGCCCCGCCGCAGCCGATCTCCCGCGTATTGATCGTCACCTTCGATGGGTTACGCCCGGATGCCATTCAAGCCGCAGAAATGACCAACGTGTTATCGCTCATGCAAAATGGAGCCTACACACTCACAGCACAGACCATCATGCCAAGCACAACCCTGCCCGCCCATACCTCGCTGGTGACGGGCACCTGTCCAGCAAAACACATTGTGCGCTGGAATGAATACGTCCCAGATAATGGTTACGCCCTCGGCACCGACATCTTTGACCTGACCCATGCAGTCGGCTTGCGCACCGTACTGATCACCGGCAAGGAAAAGCTGCGGCATGTCACCGAATCGGGCAGCACAGATTTCTTCGGATTCGTGGATAACACCGATGAGGAAAAAGACATCGCCACGCTTGACAACATCGTTGTCGAGCAAATTCGCGAAGGCTTTGGGCTCATGCTTGTCCACTTTCCCGATGGTGACGTGGTCGGGCATGAATACGGGTGGATGTCTAAACAGCAGCTAAGTGCCTATCGCAAAAATGACCGGTCTTTCGGCACCTTTTTGAATGTTCTGAAAGACAGCGGACTCTACGAGGGTACGCTCATTATCATCACCGCCGATCATGGCGGCGCATTGACCGACCCGCCGCACGGCACGAACATCCCCGAAGCCATGACCATCCCCTGGATCATCAGTGGACCGCAGGTCGTGCCTGGCGTATTACAAACCCCCGTCTACATCATGGACACCGCCGCCACTGTCGCTTTTGCGCTTGGTCTGCCCATCCAGCCCAACTGGGATGGCGCGCCTGTTTACGAAGCCTTTGGGCTGCCAGTGGATCCATTACAGCAACGTGGCTGCGCTGGAACAACACCTTAACCTCATGTCTTCAAGCCACAACCCTGTCATAAAAATATTCTGGTTGCTTCATCTCAAGGTCTATCAATGGACTTCCGGAAAGGTTGGCAATATACTTCGCGGCTTGCCCGTTCTATTACTGACCACCAAAGGGAAGAAGACCGGTCAGCTTCGCACCAAAGCGTTGATGTATTTGCCCTACAACGATAATTTTGTTGTGATCGCTTCGAATTTAGGAAAAGATAATCACCCTGCCTGGTGGTTCAACCTACAGGCAGAACCAAAAGCAAGCGTGCAGATCGGAAGTTCAAAATTCACTGTCCATGCTCGCGAAGCGCGAGAAGATGAACGCGAAAGCATCTGGCAGGCGCTTGCCAAAAAGACTCCCGATTACGAACAATACCGTTCATGGACGTCCCGCCGCATTCCGCTGGTGATTTTGGAACGGCAATAACTATTCCATTCTGCTAAAATCTTTCCATTCACACGTAAAGGAAGCTTTCCATGACTCAAACCTACGATGCCATTGTCATTGGTGCAGGTGTGATGGGCGCAAGCATCGCCTTTCACCTCGCCGAACGCGGACTCAAGACCGCCATCCTTGAACGCACCGTCAGCGCGGCGGGTGCCACCGGTCACTCCAGCGGACTCGTCCGCATGCATTACGATCTCGCGGCTGAATCACATTTGACCTTTACTAGCTATAAAAATTATTTCAACGTATGGAAAGACCGTGTAGGCGGCGAATGTGGTTTTCAACAGACTGGTTTCTTACAGATCGCCAAACGCGAACACGAAGACAAACTGCGCGGCAATGTGACAAACCAACAAAAGATCGGCATCAACACCTCGGTCATTTCAGTAGATGAAGTGCGCAGACTCTTCCCCGACCTGCTCACCGAACATTTTGATTACGCCGCCTATGAACCAGACTCGGGCTACGCGGATGCGACGCTCACTACCAACTCGTTTCTTGATTCTGCAAAACGAAACGGTGCCACGCTGATTCAAAACTGCGAAGTGACCGCCATCCACGTCAGTGGCGGAAACGTGACCGGCGTGAGCACGACCAAAGGCGAATTCTCCAGCCCAATCGTCATCAATGCGGCGGGACCGTGGGCGAAGCATGTCGCCAGTTTAGCGGGTATTGATGTCCCGCTCGTCACGTGGACTCACGATGTCGCTTTCCTGCATCGTCCGCCCACGTTGGGAAAATTCCCAGCCGTGATCGATGACGTCATCAACTGTTACTTCCGCCCTGAGGGCAGTGCATTGATTTTGGCAGCAGGCGAAGATGAATCCCTGCGCGGCGAAGCACCCGATGCCGAAGACCAAACGCCCACACCGACTTTCCTCGAGAAGCTCATCGACGCGATGGTGCAGCGCATGCCAAAGATCGAAGAGAGCGGCTTGCATTCCGTGCATGTTGGGCGTGACGGCATCACTCCCGATCAACGTGCCATTTATAGCGGAACCGACTTGGGCGGCTTTTACCTCGCCTGCGGGTTAAGCGGCACCGGTTTTAAAACCTCCCCGGCGGCTGGGGCGAGCATGGTTGAATTAATTCTTGACGGAACACCAAAGACCGTAGACATCTCGCCGTTTCGTTTCAGTCGCTTCGCCGAAGGAAAGTTATTGGAAGGCGAATACGGGTATGGGCATATTTGGAAGTGATCCATCAGGTCTGGAAGTTGATGTATAATACACATAATTATCAGTTTTTATACACACGAAAGGATCTGTCATGCGAACGAACATTGTGCTTGACGATAAATTGATAGAACGTGCCCAAAAATTGACAGGCATCAAAACCAAACGGGAAGTGGTGCATGAAGCCTTGCGCCTTTTGATTCTATTGAATGAGCAGGGCGAAGTCCGATCCTTGCGGGGTAAATTGCCGTGGGATGGCAACTTGGGTGACCAACGCCAATCAAGAGTAAAGGTTCAATAGTCATGCTGGTTGTTGATACAAGCGTTTGGGTGGATTATTTCAACGGTGTGGAAAATCCACAAACCAACTTTCTTCATAACGTATTGGATGCGACCCCCATCTTGATTGGCGACTTAATCCTCACAGAAATATTACAAGGCTTTCGCCATGATCCAGATTTCGAAACAGTACGCCGCACATTGGGTAGATTCACCCAGGCAAACATGGTAGATACTGCTCTTGCCGTACAAAGTGCAAGAAATTATCGTTTTCTTAGGCAAAAAGGTATTACTGTCCGAAAAACAATCGATAGCTTAATTGCCACCTTCTGCATCGAAAACGAATATGAGCTATTGCATAATGATAACGACTTTGATGGGTACGAAAAACACCTAGGTCTACGAGTAATCCATCCATAACAAAAACAGGACTGTGAATGAAACGTAGTCCTGTTTTGATTCTGTTACAAAGTAAAGGCTTATAATCCCGTCAACAAAAGATTATGACGACCTTGAAAATAAACCACCCACAAACAAAAAAATATCATAGCGAAGTCGTCAAAGCACTAACCGCCATCGGCAACCCTGCCTTTGGCAAAGCCGTGCAACAAGACCGTGGCTCGAAGCTCAAGCATCTTGGTATTAAATTCCCTGCGTTAAGGCGCAGGGTAAAACAAGGTTTCTCTTTTTATAAATTACCAGAAGAACAAGTATTAGAAGTGTGGGATGCGCTCTGGAAAACCTCGCCATACGGTGACGTGCTTTTTGCCGCGCTTGAATACTATCTCCCGATTGTGAAAAAACAAGTCCCTAAAAAATTATGGCCTGTCGTCAAGGGCTGGGCTCCACGCATCGACAATTGGTGTCATAGTGACGGACTAAGCGCCATCTATTCGCGCGTTTTAGAGAGCAACCAAAAAGAAGTATATCCCCAGCTTGTAGAGTGGAATCAAGCCGAAGGTGAGTGGTTGAGGCGCATGTCTTTGGTCAGTCTCATCCATTACAGCGGCAAGAACGCTGTCTTTATGCCGTTGAAAAAGGTCCTACCGTTGGTGACGAACTGTCTGGATGACGAACGCTATTATGTGCAAACTGCCGTGGGCTGGGTTTTGCGCGAGATGCGACAGGTGTATCAAAGCGAGGTTATCAAATACTTGCAAACGCACGCAGGTAGATTAAGTGCGCCTGCCTTTTCGCGAGCCGTTGAGCGATTGAACGCCAAAGAACTGGCAAGATTGCGTGAGTTGCGAAGAGCCACTAAATAAATGCTACAATCCGCATATGATCACATATCGTCGCGCCACCCTTGAAGATAACTTCACCTCGTTCAATATTTGCCGCGCCGCGCTCGAAGATTTTAGCAAGCGCAGCGGCGTGCAAGCCATTACCGGAGCCAACGACCCGGAGACTCGCGAAAAGTTGTGGGAGACCCGCAAACCGTTTTGGGATCATCTCGCCAACACCAGTGATAACTTTTGGATCGCAGAAAAAGACGGCGAAGCCATTGGTTATGCCCGCAGCATTTTGCGCGGCAATCATCGCGAGTTGACCGAGTTCTTCGTCTTGCCGGGCAGCCAGTCCGCGGGCGTGGGCAGGGAGTTGATCCAACGCGCCTTCCCAGACGATGTGCCGCATCGCACCATCATTGCCACGCCCGACATCCGCGCTCAGGCTCGTTATCTTAAGTCAGGCGTGTATCCCTTCATGACCGAATTTTATTTTGAGCGCACGCCCGAAGCGCAGGAAGTGGAAACGGATCTTGTCATCGACTTGGCAGACGCTTCGCCCGCCTCTCTCGAAGACTTGGGCAGGATCGACCTTTCGATCCTCGGCTTCCGCCGCGACGTGGACCACCAATTCTTATCCAACGACCGCAGCCTGTACTTTTATAAGCGCAGCGGTCAGATGGTTGGCTATGGTTATATCAAGCGTGATTATTATGGTCCGTTTGCAGTGCTTGAGAAGGATGATTTCCCCGCCATTCTTGCACACACTGAGAATGAAGCCTACAAACTAGGCGCAACAGCCGTTGGGTTTGAAGTACCTACTATCAACTCCAGCGCCATCGGTCACCTGCTCAAACGCGGATACCGCCTCGAAGGCTTCCTCGGCTCGATCATGTCTGAAAAACCGTTTGGGAAATTTGAGAATTACCTGCTGACCAGTCCGCCCTATATTTTGTGAATATCGCTATGTCACTCTGAGGGAGCGTGCTCTTCGCGACCGAAGAGCTGACCCAGGTAGAGACCTCACCCTGCATCCGCACCGGTCCCTCGGTGACATTAATAAAACTTATGAAGGAAACAACTTCTCAAACACTTCGGGGCAATACTTCTGCACCATCTCGCTGGAAATCCCATTCTCTTTGCAGATCTCCGCGTAAAAATCTACAGACGGGCGGCGGATTCTCTTTTGTGTATCCACATCCAAGCCCCACAGACCGAAGCGCTGAGTCCAGCCGCGCTCCCATTCAAAATTATCCACCAGCGACCAGTGGAAATATCCCTTGACGGGCCAGTTGAAATTGACCGTGCGCCAGACCTGATGCAAATGCTGTGCCAGATAACGCGGACGCATATGATCGTCATAATCTTCCACGCCGTTCTCGGTGATGATGATGGGCAGGTTCGGGTACGTGCGCACGATCCACTTGACCGAGTCGTAAATTCCCTCAGGAATGTTCGCAAGGAAATTCGTGTCGCTCATATCGGCATTTTTGGGATAACCGCTGTTCGAGAACATCTCACCCGCTTTGGCAAGGTCAAACCAGACCGTATCCACCGAGTAGTAATTCAAACCGAGATAATCCTGCGTGCCTTTGGCTTCGGGAATATTGAAATTGCCCAACGGAGTTTTCATCACACCCGTTGAAATACCGGTTGGGAAGCCCATGTTGACTCCCTCATAGCGGATGTTACGCATGAGTCGATCCAACGGATTCCAGCCGGTGCGCGGCACCATCGGGCGGAAGTGCAAAGCATAGCCCACGCGAGACTCGGGTTGCAATTCATGAATGGCGCGATAAGCGGCGGCATGTCCGCGCAGCATGTTGGCGAGAACCTGCATCGCAGATTTCAGATCCTTTTTACCAGGCGGGAAAGCTCCCACCGCATAACCACTCAAGGCATACACATTCGGCTCGTTGATCGTCACCCACAGATTGGTGTATTCCTTTAACGCGTCCACCATCTTGCGGACGTACTTCTCGAACAACGGCACGATGGCTTCTGTTTCCCATGCGCCGCGTTCTGTCACCCATAACGGTTCAGTGAAATGATGCAGCGTCACCAAAGCCGTCATATTGCGTTCCCGCAGTCCGCGTAGCATGAGGCGGTATTTTTCGATGGCTTCCTCATCCCATTTATCCGGCGTCGGCTGCACACGACTCCATTCGATCGACAAGCGATGCGCGTTCTGTCCCGTTTCGGCGGCTCGGTCGAAATCCTCGCGCCAGCGTCCATTCCACCAATCGGCAGCGAGACCTGATTTATGCACCGTATGCCCGGCTTCTTCCCACGCGTGCCAGTTGTTGTTCGTGTTGCCGCCTTCCACCTGATGAGAGGCCGTCGCCGTCCCCCATAAAAATCCTTTTGGAAAATGATATGTTCCTTGAGGCATGTTGTTCTCCACATTATAGTAGGGGCGACTCGCGAGTCGCCCCTACACATTATTTTCTATTCAGATAAGCCAAATACAACGCCACCGACCCCGCCACAGCCGCATTCAATGATTCGATGCTGCCCTTCATCGGCAATTTCAAAACGATGTCACACTTCTTGCGCGTGAGATCATGCAGACCTTCCCCCTCTGAGCCAACGACCAATCCCAATGCACCTTTGAGATGACGGGAATTCGCCTCCACCTCCGCCCCGGCTTGGTCCAAGCCTACCAGCCAGACGTCTGCATCTCGAAGCGCATCCATCGCCTGCGAAAGATTCGACTTGGCAATGAGCATATGCTCGCTCGCCCCCGAAGAAGCATTCACCGCCGAAGGAGTCACTTCCACCGAGCGTGCCAGCGGAATGATGATGCCATGCACGCCCACGGCTTCCGCCGTACGGATGAGCGTGCCAAAGTTCTGCGGGTCTTGCAGCGAATCGAGGATGAGGATGAACGGCGGTTCATCCTTGATGCCATCCAGAATATCGACCAAGTCCGAATACGGGTAGCTGCTGACTTCAGCGATCACTCCCTGATGATTCTGGTGCACCTTATCGAGCTTACCGCGCGGCACACGGTTGACCTTGACCTTTTGCTGCCCGGCAAGCTTGACGATCTCTGCCAGGGTGCCCTTCTCTTGCGCCCCTTCGGCAATTTCAATGGAAAAGATCTGCCTGCGTTTGGCACGCAGGGCTTCATGGACGGCGTTGCGTGAGTAAATGTATTCTTTCATAAGCGGTTGTATTTTACTTGATAACTCTCTCCATCAAGAATGCACAGCCAACACACAAAGCAGGTCAGAACTTCGCTTTCGGGATAGAATCCTACTCTACTAAGGAGTCACTGTGAAAAATAAAAACTATTTCGTTTGGATCCTTCTTTTGTTGACCACCTTTGCTTGCAGTTTGATGACCCCGCCCACAACTCAAGTGCCCGCCTCTGCCGGGGTCACGGAGGTTGTTTCTCAGCCGCAAGCAGCAGTTACGTTCACGCCCATTCCCACTTTCACCGCAGCGGCGCCCTCCCCGCAATCGAGCGAAACACTATCCCTGAATGCCGAGCCGTTCAGCGAAAAAGGCGATGCCCCTCCATATACCTTCACCGCACAAATTCCCTACCTGCAAGGATCAGATGATATTCGTGTAACGAACTTCAACGCCTTGCTCAGACAGATCGCAGAAAAAGAGATCAGCATATTTCGTGACAGCATTCTGACCATTGCCCCGCTGGACCCCATCAACGCAGGAAGTTCGTTCGACCTGCAATACACCCTGGTTGGACAAAAACAGGATTACTGGGGTATCAAGTACGATATTTCCCTGTATTTCGACGGCTCGGCACATCCAAGCCATTACAGTGTCACCATTAACTACAACCTCGATCAGGGCAGGGAAATCCCTCTGGCTGAACTTTTCAGTCCTGATTCAAACTACCTGCAAGTCATTTCGGATTTCTGCAAAGCTGAACTCAGCGCCCGCAACATCGGCTTCGACGGGTTTGCAGTGGGTGCCGACCCGCTGCCTGAAAACTATACCCGCTGGAATATCTCTAAAGAAGGACTGGTCATTACGTTCGATGAATATCAAGTTGCGCCATACGCTGCCGGTCCGCAGGTGGTGGTGATCCCCGCTTCTGCTCTGCAAAGTATTATTAATCCAGATCGCAGCCTTCTTTTTTCCGGGCAATAATATGCCTATCACACTGGATACCCCCCTGCTCTTCACCACACGCATCATTCGCATGTTCTGCTACGGATTTTTATCCGTAGTCCTTGTACTGTATCTCTCTGAAGTGGGGTTGACGGAGCAGCAAGCAGGCTTGCTCTTCACTTTCACCCTCGCTGGTGACGCAGGCATCTCTCTCTGGCTCACCACGCATGCCGATGGTTTTGGTCGCAAGAAAACGCTTATCATCGGTGCCTTGCTGATGCTCGGCGCGGGCATCATATTTTTGATGACGAACAATATCGTTGTCCTGATGATCGCCGCCATCATTGGGGTTATCAGCCCAAGCGGCAACGAGATCGGTCCCTTCCTTTCAGTGGAACAGGCGGGGTTAAGCCAGCTCCTGCCCGATAAACTTCGTACGAAGGTCTTCGCCTGGTATAACCTTGCCGGATCCTTCTCCACTGCCCTCGGCGCATTGACTGGCGGCTGGCTGGCTCAATGGCTGCAATCCGCTGGCTGGTCTGCAGTGGACGCGTATCGTTACATCCTGACTGGGTACGCGATCGGCGGCTTGCTCATTGCGATTATATTTTTACAACTTTCCCCCGCCATTGAAGTCCACAGCCAGGCGAGAGAAACAAAAAAAATTCTCGGCTTGCACCAATCGCGCAATGTCGTATTCAAGCTCAGTGCCTTCTTCGCGCTGGATGCTTTTGCAGGCGGGCTTATCGTGCAAAGCATGATCGCCTATTGGTTCCACGTCAAATTCGGTGTGGACAGCGGCATCCTCGGCAGCATCTTCTTCGGTGCAAACATTCTCGCGGGCATCTCATCCCTGCTCGCCGTCAAGGTCGCAGAGAAGTTCGGGCTGATCAACACGATGGTCTTCACGCACATCCCATCCAACATCCTTTTGATCCTCGTCCCGCTGATGCCTTCCCTGCCTCTCGCCATCGGAATTCTGCTTCTGCGCTTCAGTATCTCTCAAATGGATGTGCCCACGCGTCAATCCTACACGATGGCTGTTGTGGCGCCAGACGAACGCTCCGCCGCTGCAGGTGTGACCGCCATCGCGCGTTCGGTGGGCGCGTCGCTATCCCCAGCCCTTACAGGAATTATGTTCAGCATTCCCGCCCTATTTAGCGCACCATTCTTTATTTGCGGTGGGTTAAAGATCGTCTACGACCTTTTGCTCTGGCGCGAGTTTAGCCAGGTCAAACCGCCGGAAGAAAAATAAAACAACAAGGTGACTGTCACTTTGAAAGTGACAGTCACCTAATTGGAGAAACCTCATGTCCACTGCCCCTACATCACAGATCTTGCACATCGCTGAAATGGTTAATTATCAAGAAGGCTCCGTCGTCAGCCGCCAGATCACCAAAGCGGACGCGGGCAATGTTACCCTTTTCGCCTTCGATATTAATCAAGGTTTGAGCGAACATACTGCCCCCTTTGATGCGCTTGTTCACATAATTGAAGGTGAAGCGGAAGTGACCATTTCCGGCATACCGTTCCGATTGAACACAGGTGATGCCATCATCATGCCCGCGAATGAGCCGCATGCCCTCAAAGCCATCCAAAAATTCAAGATGCTGCTGACGATGATCCGCGCATAAATTACGCATTACACACTCACAAATGGATTGAATTGTTTCTCATGACCAACCGTCGTTTGCGGACCATGCCCCGATAACAAAATCGTTTCATCGGGCATGGTGTAAATTTGTTCGCGGATGCTTTTTTCGAGAGTGGCAAAATCACCACCGGGCAGATCGGTACGACCGACGCTTTCGTTGAAGATCAAGTCACCGCAAAAACAGATATTTTCTTTCGCGACATACAACACGCAATGTCCGCGGGTGTGACCGGGCGTAAAGCGGACTTCGAATTCGTTCGAGCCGAGTTTCATCTTCATGCCGTGGACCAGGTCAATGGTCGGTTCGGGACCGGGGTCTATATCCAAGCCAAATTTTTTACCGCCGCCGCCCTCACGCCAGAGGACATGGTCATCGGGGTGAAGCGCCACATGCGGAAGCGGGTTGAGCGCATCTGCAATCGCTGCCGCACCGCCGATATGATCGAAGTGTGCATGCGTGTACCACATGTGACCGATACGCCATCCGCGCTTTTGGGCTTCGCCTAAAATGATGTGACCATCCCAGGATGGGTCAATGACCACGGCTTCTTTGGTATTCGGGTCAGCAACCAGATAAGCATTGGTCGAAGCAGGACCGAGTGTGAACGTAATGATTTCAAGCATAAGAACCTTCCAATTTACGATAGCTGATTTACAGTGGATGCTTGGCGCGGCATGAAGAAATAACTGACAAAAATAGAAATGACGATCAAGCCGATCGCAAGCGGATAAATAATAAACGGGTCTCGTTCGAAAATGAATCCGGCAATGGGCGGCACAATGATAAAAATAATCGCGCTGACGGTTTCCATCGTGCCGTAGGTGATCCCCATTTGCGAACTGTGGACCAGTTCACGCGCCTGCGCCATTGCCATGGGGCGTGCCGCACGAAAACCGCCCAACAGGAAATACGCCAGCATAAAAACGGGCAATCCCATGCCAAGCCACATCAAGGCGGCAAAAAAGGTCACAAGCAATTGTGCGAGTAAAAAGCCCCGGCGTGGATTGAGGCGACCGATTCCCAGTGCCAACAGTGAATTCCCCAAGGCACCCGCCGAAAACACCCACCCCGTCTCTGTCAGCGACAAAGAACGTACGCCTTTCAAAAAATTCGGTGTGAGCGGCTGGGCAATGTACAAGGCAAAGACCGCAAATGCAAAGATCATTACGAAATTGATAAAACGGGTATTCTGCCACAGACCTGTGGGCGGCGATTCGGGGTCATGCTTATCAATGGGCTGCTTTTCAATAAATGTAATAAAGAATAATGAGATCACAAAGACACATGCCGCCGCCAGATAACTGGTGCGCACACCGTAATTCTCCGCGATCCAGCCGCCGGTCACAGGACCAAGTGCCATGCCCATATTAAATGTGGCGGTGGTAAGCGAGAGTGCTGTACCTACTTTCCACTTGCCGCGTGCAGCCGTCACATAACTTCCCAGCGGCGAAGCGACAAAAGCGGTCACACCATATAGAAACAAGCCGATCAAATAGATCGGCAGACTTTTTGCAAGCCCCATCGTCAACGTGGAAACCAATCCCAAGCTCCAGGCGGTGATGAGCAGCGGACGGCGCCCAATACGGTCTGCCAGGTGTCCGCCCGGCAGGTGAGTGATCGCCATGAAAAAACCGAAGGCGCCCAAAGCAAAGCCAACTTGCTGTTTACTCAATAAAAATTCACTTTCCAAATGGATCGGCACAAAATTAAAGAACATGCCTTCGCCCACACCCCAAAGTAAAAGTGCCGCCGCAATAAAAAATAGATTTCGATTCAAGTGTCCTCTTATTATTAAGACCTGACAGGTTTTAGAAACCTGTCAGGTCTGATTTACTCATGATGACGGATAAAATCCCGCGCCATTTCAAAAACCTGATGACGAGCCGCATCCCTTGTCACAACGTGACCTGCCTCGACCACATACGCCTTTGTCTTGTCTGAAGCATTCACCAGCCCATCGTAAAGCCGTTCCACGTTTTCGGGCAGAACATATTTATCGTTCTTCGAATGGATCAACAGCACAGGCTTGGTCACATTGGGCAGTGCCGCCCGCATGGCAAGGATAAGCCGCTTCATCTCCGCGATCGAACGAATGGGGTTTTGTGGATACGAAATATGGCTCTTGAACGCTTCCTTGTCGAACCATGAAGCTCCCGGCACTTCAGCTGATTTTGGCATGAACTTTACAAAACGGCTATAGAACTCGATGAATTCCGGTGAATAATTTTTTTCGTCGCGTGGTAACTGATACGGCGTAGACATTGCCACCACCCCCGCCACATCCAAGCGAGTGGACATGAGCAACGACAACACACCACCCATGGAAAGCCCCGCGAGAAAGATACGGTCTGTTGCACCGCGCAAGAGATTGTATCCATCTTCAACGGAAGCCGTCCAATCTATCCAACGTGAGCGGATCATATCTTCAGGTGTTGTGCCGTGCCCCGCAAGACGTATTCCCAGACAGGTATATCCCTGTTGATGTAGGTATTCCCCCATCCAGCGCATCTCTTTGGGAGCGCCTGTAAAGCCATGCACAAGCAAAATGCCCGTGCGATTGCCGGGCAACAAAAAAGGTTCAGTTGTAGGAATGATCTGAGTGTTCACACCTTGATTATACCTACTCAAGTAGGTATGATATCAACGAGCCCGCGCAAACCTAAATCGTAAGATCTCCACCCAAAGCCGGTCACTTTGCCTTTGCAGACCGCAGATACAAACGATGTATGTCGGAATTCTTCACGCGCATACACATTTGAAAGATGAACTTCGATCACCGGAATCATGATCGCTGAGATCGCATCACGCAAGGCAACCGAAGTATGCGTGTATCCTCCAGGGTTGAATACCACGCCCGAAGCCCACGTCCGCGCATCGTGCAAAGCATCGATCAACGCACCTTCATGGTTCGATTGCAAGCAAGTCACTTCGGTACCCAACTCTTTGCCCAAGACGATCATCTTCTGGTTGATGTCATCCAATGTCATCGAGCCGTACACTTCCGGTTCGCGTGTACCCAGCAGATTCAAGTTCGGTCCGTGCAGGATTAATATTTTCATGATCACTCCAAAACAGATTCCAGATCATCAACATTTACTAACTCAACTTTACCAATTTCAACCGGCAACGCAAAGCGGATCGCCTTCGCATTCTTCTTTTTATCCACTCGCATGGCTTGGATGATTTTCTCGCGCGGCATTTCAGATGGGATTTGGATGGGCAGTCCCAACTTTGAAAATGTGGACTCGATCGCCTCGACCGTGCCTTGGCTTGCCAGCCCAACCCGAGCCGCATACCTCGCCTCAGCCGCTGTGCCAATCGCGATTGCCTCGCCATGCCGCAACTCAAACTTGCTGACAAGTTCCACCGCATGCCCAACGGTGTGTCCCAAATTCAACGCCGCACGAATTCCCTTTTCATATGGGTCTTCTTCGATGACTTTTATTTTGACTGCCATTGCACGTTTAACCACTTCTTCCAGATTCGCCTTTACCCAATCCATGCCCTGCTGACACATGGCAAAGAGGTCTGGGTCTGAGATGATGCCATGCTTGACCACTTCCGCCATGCCGGAGCGCAGTTCACGCTCTGTCAGCGTAAGCAAAAGGCTTGGGTCTGCAATGACCAACTTCGGCGGGTAGAAAGAGCCGATGAGGTTTTTTCCTTCTGGCAGATCAAAGCCCGTCTTCCCACCCACAGATGCATCCACCATCGAAAGCAGAGTGGTCGGAATGCCGATCCAATCAATGCCGCGCATGTAAGTGGATGCGGCGAAGCCGGTCATGTCGCCGATCACGCCGCCGCCGAGTGCAATGACGGTGCTTTTACGGTCGAGCCCGTTTTCGAGGAATGCTTTCCACAAGCGTGAAACGGTTTCGAGATTTTTATGTTCTTCGCCCGCAGGCACAATGACCGATTTGGCGTTGAATAGAGTTTGAATTTTTTCGAGATGATGCTTTGCTACATTCTCATCGGTGACAATGATGGGGTTTTGCAAATTTGGAACATTGAACACAGAGCCTACAACAACATCATATTCACCCATGGCGGAGAGGTGATGCCTGCCAGCCAATACTTGTGCCTGTCTGGAGATTTGGTCAACGCTTTTTTCATCAACTGTAATCTGTAATGAGAATGAAGCGTAATGCTCAGCACGACCTTCAAGGTATGCTGTAAGTTTCGCCTTCAAATCGCCTGCAAGGAGCGGACGTTTATTTGGGTCTTTATCAAGCCTGTCCATCAGTGTGGAGAGTTCCGCTTTTAGAAGGATCACTTTTCCGTTCTTTTCAACCAGAGCGCGATTTTCCTCGCGCAGCAAAGCACCGCCGCCAAGCGCAATGACACTTTCGCTACCGTTGACGATCTGTCTCAAGGCTTCGGTTTCGAGGTCACGCACCTTGGGCATCCCCTCCGCTTCAACGATCTCAGGGATGGATATGCCCGCATTGACCTCGATCACTTGATCAGAATCAATAAAGGGGAGTTTTAAGTCACTGGCAAGTTGTTTGCCAATGGTTGATTTACCTGAGCCAGAGGGTCCGTAAAGAAAGATGTGTTTCATAATGAAGAATGCAAAATGATGAATGAGAAATAGGGTGCGTTTACTCGTCTATTTGTTTTCATGTTTACTTTTTATTCCCAAAAAATATGAGGGATGTTATCCATCGGTAAATCTTCGAGGGTGGCTTTGCGCAAAGATTCAAAGCGTGGCTTCATTTCATTGAGCGAGTCGCCGCCAAGTTTTTCGAGGAGCGCATCTGCAAGGACAAAAGCAACCATTGACTCGAGAATCGGTACTGCACGCGGGACGGGACAGAAATCTGAACGCTCGTATTTGGTGGGTGCATTCTCGCCAGAGGCGAGGTCCACGGTTTGTTGCGGGACGAGAGTGGTGGCAATCGGTTTCATCGCCGCGCGTATAACAATAGGCTGCCCGTTGGAGACTCCGCCTTCGGTGCCGCCTGCACGGTTGGAAGAGCGAAGTAATTGGTAATTGGTAATTGGCAATTGTTTGCTGGCGCTTTGCATTCCGCCTTCTGCATTCTGCATTTGTATCGGGTCGTGCGCTTCGGTGCCAATTCGTCTTGCATTTTCGAAGGCGTCACCCACTTCCACGCCTTTGATGGCTTGCACAGACATGATCGCCATGGCGAGTTTGGCTTCAAGGCGGCGATCCCATTGCACGAAGCTGCCAAGTCCAACCGGCAAATTCAATGCGACGATTTCCAACACACCCCCAAGCGTGTTCTTGCCGTGGATGGTCTTTTCGATCTCGGCGCGCATCTTTTCAGCGGACGAATCAACCGGGCAACGAACATCGGATTCTTCGGCGCGGGTGAAGCGTTCTTCGTAGGACATGTCGCCGAAGTCTGCGGTGACTTCACCGATGGAGGCAACATATCCGCCCACAATGATCCCGAACTGAGCGAGGAAATGTTTGCACACAGCTCCCGCCGCGACGCGCATGGTCGTCTCACGAGCGGAGGCGCGTTCGAGGGCGGGGCGTAAATCTTTGAATCCGTATTTGACCGCGCCGGTTAAGTCTGCGTGCCCGGGGCGTGGAGCAGTCATCTGCTCGACCGCTTTGCCCTTCCATTTGACATGGTCATCGTTTTGCACAAGCAAGGCAATCGGCGCGCCCGTGGTCTCACCACCCATCACACCGCCAAGGATCTGCACGGTGTCTTTTTCGATCTTCATTCGTCCGCCTGAGCCGTAACCTTGCTGACGGCGGGAAAGTTCTTTGTTGATAATGTCTGGTGAGAGGGAAAGCCCAGCGGGGAGTCCATCAAGAATGGTGGTAAGTGATGGTCCGTGGGATTCACCTGCGGTGAGGAATCTAAGCATTAGTTCTCCAAAAGTAGGGGCGACCCGTCATGGTCGTCCGAGGTTTTGATTAATCAGGGCGGGTCGCCCCTACGGATTCAAACAACACATCACGCGGCGGGTTGTGACCTGTCCATTTTTCAAAGGCAAGGGCGGCTTGTTCGATGAGCATGCCCAAACCTGTGGAGGCATTCAATCCCTGTGCGCGGGCGTCGCGGACAAGTTTGGTCTCACGTGGGTTATACACTAAATCATAAACAAAAGCATTTTTCGACAAAGCCATATTTTCAGGCAGGGGTGAGGTTTCGGTGTTAGGAGTCATGCCAAGGGGGGTGGTGTTGACGAGTAAGTGGAAATTTGAAAGTGGAAAGTCGGCGAGATTGGTAATTGGTAATTGGTAATTGGTAAATGAGTCTGCGAGTTTTTGCGCTTGTTCAATTCGACGGGCAGCAATTGTGACATTCCAGCCATCGTTGAGCAAAGCATAAACAACGGCTCTGGCAGAACCTCCCGCACCGAGTACCAACGCAGAATGCGGAATGATAAATGATGAGTTTGAGACCCTCTTCAAATCGGACAGAAATCCTGGCGCGTCGGTGTTGTCTCCGATGAGTTTGTCGTCTCGCATGTAAATGGTGTTGACTGCGCCAATGGACTTTGCTGTTTGCGTGAGTTCATCCATGAACCCGATCACATTTTGTTTATGCGGAATGGTGACGTTGAGTCCATGAACTTCGCTAGCGCGGACGCGGGCAAGCAGGTCTTTCAGTCCCTGCTTATCTTCGGGTGCAATGGGAAATAGAGAATAGTCACCTTCGAGTTCACATGCCTTTAAAGCGGCAGTGTGAATCTTTGGCGACAGGGAGTGCCCCAGCGGATAACCAATTAAGCCGAGTTGGTAATTGGTAATTAGTAATTGGCGATTGGTCGAATTCATGTAGACTATTTACTCAGTTGCGCAAGAACTTCAAAGAAATTCGGGAAAGTTTTTGACACACATGCTGGATTCTCAATCGTCACGCCATCGAAGCGTAAGCCGATGAGAGAGAACGCCATTGCCATGCGGTGGTCGTTATAGGTTTGGATGGAAGCGCTGCGCATCTTTTCTACGGGATGAATGGTCATGCCATCTTCATGCTCTTCCACGCGGACGCCGAGTCTGTCCAATTCCACACAGGTTGCGTGGACACGGTCGGTCTCTTTGACTCTCGCCGAAGCAATGCCGCGAATTCTTGTTGGTGATGAAGCGAACGGCGCAACAGCGGCAAGGGTTTGGGCAGTGTCTGGGATGTCACGCATGTCCACATCTACGCCATGAAGCGATGAGTTCCGAGTAACGAGTATCGAATTATCGTTTTCATCCACAGTGCAACCCATTTGTTTGAGTACATCCACAAAAGCGACATCACCCTGCACAGACTTACGGGAAATATTTTCCACTTTGACCGTCCCACCGCAGATGGCAGGCGCGGCGAAGAAGTAAGAGGCGGCGGAAGCGTCGGATTCAATTGGGTAACTGGTAATTGGTAATTGGTAATTGGAAGGTGAAACCTTGAAGGATTGATAACCGCTGCGTTCAATTTCAACGCCAAAATCTTTCATGATGGAAATGGTCATGTCTACATAAGGTTTGGAGTTGAGGTCAGTGGTGAGTTCCACTTCGATGGGAGACTGGGCGTAGGGAGCAGTCATCAGCAAAGCAGATAAAAATTGACTAGAGATATCACCTGCGATTTTTGTTTTTCCACCTTTTAATCCCGAAGCGTTGATCTTTATCGGCGGACAAATTTGCCCATTCTGCATTCCGCCTTCTGCATTCTGCATTGCTTTAATATCACACCCTAGTTGAGCAAGTGCTTCCACCAAATCCCCGATCGGACGTTCTCGCATGCGCGGCTCACCATCCAAAATGTATTCGCCATCGCCAAGCGTAAGGAACGCAGAGAGGAATCTTGCGGCAGTGCCCGCATTGCCGATGAAGAGTTCCGCTTTCTTTGCAGGGATTTTTCCGCCCAGCCCAGTGACCGTCATTGAGTGATTTACTTCGTCCATTTGAACGTCAAAACCGAGGGTTTGCAGGGCTTTGGCGAAGTAGCGCGAATCGTCGGAGAAGAGGGCGTTGGTAAGATGGGTGGTGCAGTTTGCGAGAGACGCGATCAACAAGGCACGATTGGTCAGCGACTTGGAGCCAGGCACGCGGACAGTGGCATTGAGTGTGTGGCTTATTGGGTTAATGCGGAGGGAGGGTGGGAGAGTGGGCATGAAAGAAGAAAGATGAAAGAAGTATCCAGTGATCAGTTGCCAGTGAAAGATTGATATTTTGTTTGTGCTTCGTTGAGCAGGGATTCTAATTTTTCAAAATCGCCAGCGGATAATGCGGCTTCGATCTCTGCCAGTTGACTTTGCATTCCATGAAGTGCGTTGAGCACATTTTCACGGTTGGATTGTAAGACGCCCAACATCATGGAAGATGATGTACCAGCGAGTCTGCTCGTGGACTTGAAGCCGGGTCCGACAAAAGGGGCGACATCTTCGGGGGTGGTGCGTGCCAGCGCGGATGAGATCAGGAACGGCAGATGACTCGTAGAAGCGAGGATGCGGTCATGGTCAACGGCGTTGAGCGTTTTGCCTTTGGCACCGAGCGCTTCGATGATTTGATTCGCAGCAGAGACAGCCCGTTGCGATGTTCTTTCAAGAGGCGTGAGCAAAAATGGTGCGGCGTAGTAAAGCGTTCTTTCCGCGTTGGCAAGCGAGAGTTTTTCCTTGCCGCAGATGGGATGCCCGCCGATGGGGTCGAAGCGTTCGGGCAGGTTTGCCATCGCTTCGACCACCAATCGTTTTGTAGAACCCAAGTCCATGACGATGCAGGGATGAGAGATGGTAATTGGTAATTGGTTAATGATCGCAAGGATGGCAGGGACTGGTGCTGCCAAAATAACAAGATCAACATCGGAGGGCAGCTTGGCAGGATCACTGTCAGCGTAGTCCACGATGTGTTGGGACAGAGCAAGCTCGAGCGTGGCAGGATGCGGGTCGATTCCATAGAGAACCGCACATTTGCCGCGTAAACCCAAAGCCATAGAGCCGCCCATCAAGCCCAATCCGATGATGGCGATTTTGGATTCGGAGAGATTAAAGTCAGGCTGTGACATGGGAGTTGACGAGTTTGCGGTCCACCGCTTCTGCCACCGCTTTGACCTGCTTCACCATCTTGGCAAAGGCTTCGGGTGTGAGCGACTGCTTGCCATCGGAAATGGCGTGCGGCGGATCCTGATGGACTTCGACGATGAGACCATCGGCACCTGCGGCGACGCTTGCCCTGGCAATGGATTGCACATACGCGGAGTCACCGGTGGAGTGAGATGGATCCATGACGACGGGAAGGTGCGTGAGTTTTTTGAGCACGGGCACGGCGTTGATATCGGTGGTGTTGCGGGTGGCGGTTTCAAACGTGCGGATGCCGCGCTCACACAAGATGACCTTGTGATTGCCGCCGTTGAGAATGTATTCGCTCGCCATCAACATCTCTTCGATGGTGGCAGACATGCCGCGTTTGAAAAGCACAGGCGTGCGGGTTTCGCCGAGGGCGCGCAGCAGGTTGAAGTTCTGCATGTTGCGCGCGCCGAGTTGGAAGATGTCCACATATTTTTCCATCATCTCGATCTGCGAGACTGCCATCACTTCGACGACCAAAGGCAAGCCGGTTTTTTCGCGGGCTTCTGCCATGTATTCAAGACCTTCTTCGCCCAGACCTTGAAAGGCATACGGTGAAGTGCGCGGCTTGAAGACACCGCCGCGTAAAGCGTTCGCGCCCGCTTCTTTAACGGCTTGCGCCACTTCGAGAATCTGCGTGCGTCCTTCGACCGAGCACGGACCAGCGATGATGGGCACTTCCGTGCCACCGATGGTGAAGCCATTGAATTCAAAAACAGAATCCTGTTCATGGAATTGGCGTGAAGCCAATTTATACGGTTTGGAAATACGCTGCACTTCGAGCACGCCAGGGAAGGCTTCGAAGGTTTCTTTCAGGACGTAATGTCCGTCACCGACTGCGCCGATGATGGTTTGCTCCACACCGAAGATGGGGTGAGCGGTGAGTTTATGTCCTTCAACAGCAGCAATGACTGCGTCGATCTGTTCGCGGGGTGCGCCGGGGCGCATAATGATCATCATGGTGGTATGGTTTCCTTTTTGTAATTAGTGATCAGTAAATAGTAATTGGTAATTAGAGATTAATACTTACTATTTACCAATCTCTGCTCTTCACGCCCAACCGTTCTTGCTATATTCACCTTGCACGGTAGCCAGTTTACGTCCCATCACTTGCGCGATCTGCCCAACCTGCTTGACCATCGCAGCGAAGGCTTCCGGCTTGAGCGACTGCCTGCCATCGGACACTGCTTTCGCCGGGTCGGGGTGGACTTCCACAATGAGCCCATCGGCGCCTGCGGCAACACCGGCACGAGCAATCGCAGCCACGAATTCCGAATAACCCGTGGAGTGGCTTGGGTCGAGGATCACAGGTAAGTGTGTAAGGCTTTTCAACACAGGGATGGCATTGATATCGGTCGTATTGCGTGTGGAAGTTTCAAAGGTACGGATGCCGCGCTCGCACAGCATCACGCGATTATTTCCCCCAGCTAAAATGTATTCTGCCGACATAAGCAATTCTTCCACGGAGGCGGAAAGCCCGCGCTTCAACAACACCGCCGTGCGCGTCTCACCGATGGCGCGCAGCAGGTTGAAGTTCTGCATGTTACGCGCGCCCACCTGCAGAACGTCCACATACTTCACCATCACATCCACCTGCACCTGAGACATGATCTCTGCCACGATGGGCAGACCGGTTTTCTCACGCGCCTCCGCCAACAGTTCGAGACCTTCTTCGCCGAGTCCCTGGAAGGAATATGGCGATGTGCGCGGCTTGAAAACGCCGCCCCGCAGCGCGGACGCGCCCGCTTCTTTCACAGCCTGAGCTGTTTCTAAAATCTGCGAGCGACCCTCCACGGAACACGGTCCCGCAATGACGGCGATATCCTCCCCGCCCACGTGGAAACCATCCAATGGAACGAGCGAATCTTCCGGGTGAAATTGACGCGATGCCAATTTGTAAGGTTTGGTGATACGCTGAACAACATCGACTCCATCCATTCCTTCAAAACGTTCGAGCGGAATGCTATGCGTTTCGCCAATGGCGCCAATGATCGTCGCCTCCACACCTTGCGAAAGATGGACGTTCAATCCCGCCTCTTTGACGGATGCGATCACCGCTTCGGTCTGTTGCGGGGTCGCATTGGATTTCATAATGATCATCATAGGTTCTTCTCCTTATTTGACATTTCAATTACTGCGCAGCGACCAAGTCGGGTCTTAGTTTCACCGCGTCCCGTAAATACACATGCTTGACATCTTTTTGAGGCGTTTCAGTATTCCAATGCACCAACACGCGTATTGCCTTGGGCAAACTGCCTGGCACCGGAATTTCGCGGGCACACATCATCGGCACCATACTCCATCCCATCTGGCGGGCTGCCTGAGCCGGGAAGGTGGAGGCAAGGTCATCGGTCACGGTGAAAATGGCGCTGCCAACTTCCTCAGGTGTAAAACCCGGGTTGTCTTTCATGATCGTCTCAAGCAATTCTCGTGTTGCCTGAAGGATCAGGTCCGGCTCATCAGCCGAAACTGTAGTTGCTCCGCGAATTCCACGAACTGCCATAGATTTTTCTCCTAAGACCCTCTCCCCCTGCCCCTCTCCCGATGGGAGAGGGGTGCCAAAGGCGGGGTGAGGGAAAAATAAAAAGAGCGAGACCGTGTGGTCTCGCTCTTCTGCATACAGTGTTTGCTGTCTACTTAAGCGCCGCCACCGGCAACCGGACTCCGGAAACCGTAATAAAAGTAAAAGCTAAACCAACGGGTGGACTTAAGCATGTTGGGCGCTATTCTATGCACGTAGGGCAAATGAGTCAAGGGGGAGTTTGTAAGTTTTTTTCGTTTGGCTTGGAAGTATAATCACTTTCGTATGTCCATTCTTTCAGGCAAACGCATCCTCCTCGGAGTTACCGGTTCCATCGCAGCGTACAAAGCAGCAGATCTGGCATCCAAACTCACGCAGGCAGGGGCACAGGTGGATGTGATCCTGACAGGCGCTGCAGAGAAATTCATCACACCCCTCACCTTTCAATCTGTAACTGGTCGCCGCGCCTACACCGATAAAGACCTGTGGGGTGATGAAGCCCATGTCATGCACATCAGCCTCGGCAAGACCGCAGACTTGCTGGTGATTGCCCCTTGTACTGCCGACACGATGGCAAAGCTTGCGCATGGCATTGCTGATAATCTCCTCACCGTCACCGCCCTTGCCGCAACATGCCCGCTATTGATCGCACCCGCCATGGACGGTGGGATGTTCGACCACCCTGCCACGCAAGCGAATCTCCAAACGCTTCAATCTCGCTCGGTCTTGGTTGCCGGACCCGCCGCCGGGCACCTCGCCTCAGGCATGAGCGGTGTAGGACGTATGCTTGAACCAATGGAACTTCTCGGGCATATTCGAATCGCACTTGGTAAAAAAGGAAAGCTCGCGGGCAAGAAAGTCATCGTCACCGCCGGTGGGACGCAGGAAGCCATCGACCCGGTGCGCGTCATCACCAATCATTCCTCGGGCAAGCAAGGCTATGCTCTCGCTCAAGCCGCATTGGACTCTGGCGCTGATGTAACACTGATCACAACCCCTACGGCATTAACTCCACCTGTTGGTGCAAAGGTTATTCATGTAAAAAGCGTGCAGGATATGCTCGATGCTTTACTCAATGAATCTGCCGATGCACTCATCATGGCAGCCGCAGGCGCAGACTTCCGCCCGGTGAATGTGGCGAAAGACAAACTCAAAAAACGCGACGGTATTCCGCAGATCCAACTTGAGGCGGCGCCAGATATCCTGAAAACGCTGGCAAGCCAAAGCGGAGTCGCGAAGCGGTTCCAGGTCACAGTAGGGTTTGCAGCCGAGAGCCGCGACTTGCTGGCAAATGCATTCGAAAAATTGGCATCGAAAAACCTGGACTTTATCGCCGCGAACGACATCTCTGCCAACGACGCCGGGTTTGCCGTGGAAACCAATCGAATTACGCTCTTGTTTGCGAATGGCGAGAAAGAAAATCTACCGCTCATGAGCAAAGCTGAAGCGGCAGAAAAAATCATCGAACACATTGCGAGGCTGTTGAAATAATATGCGCGTACTGGTCATGTCGGATATTCATGCGAACTATAATGCACTCGAAGCGGTGTTGAAAGACGCCGGAGAAGTGGATGAAACCTGGTGCCTGGGTGATCTGGTGGGATACGGACCCGACCCGAATGCCGTGGTGGAGGAAGTGCGCGAGATCAAGAATCTCACCTGCCTGATGGGCAATCATGATGTGGCGATCATCGGCAGGATGTCGCTCGATACTTTCAATGGCGATGCAAAACGCTCGCTTCTTTATCACGAGAAGGTGCTTTCTGCCAGTAACATGGAGTTCATCAAATCGCTGCCCACTAAAATAAAAGTACGCGGAGAAGCCACCATGGCGCATGGCAGTCCACGCGACCCGTTGTGGGAATACATCCTAAACTCGATGACCGCCAGTTTGAACTTCGATCATTTCGATACCCCCTGGTGCTTTGTGGGGCATACTCACATTCAGAGCAGTTTTACCCAAAACGATGAAACAGGGCGCGTTCTCGTGGAACAGAACAAGCCGGATATTGTGCTCAACCTTCACCCAAAACAGATCCTGAACCCGGGTTCGGTCGGTCAGCCCCGCGACCGCGACCCGCGTGCCGCCTATGCAATTTACGACACGGAAACCCATACCTGGACCCCCAAACGAGTGATGTATAAAATTGTTGAGGTACAGGAGCGTATTCGTTCGGCTGGGCTGCCGGAAAAACACGCCGCAAGAATAGCCGAAGGCTGGTAGAACCTCCCACAAAAGTCCTCCCTATTTTAGAGAGGGCTTTTTGTTTACCGATAAGTTGTACAATACGAGGGGAACAATTTCTTTTGGACTAGCGTCCTTCTGGTAGAGAAAATCACCAATAAGAAAAATAAGGAGAACGAGAAATGAAACGCCTCTTACCATTTAGCTTTTTAGTCATTATCGCCATAACCCTGGGAGCCTGTGCAGGAAGCAGTGCCCGCGCCCCACAAGAAATCGAGGCTCCCGCCGCTGTTGAGCCATATTACGATGCCGCCCCAGCACCGACCATGATGGCGTACTCGTCAGATGGTGCCGTTGCGAATGAAGCTGCCGCTGGCAGTGGTGGAGGCGACGCTTCCGCCAGCCAGGTCCAACGTCTGGTCATTCAAAACGCCGACCTCTCTGTGGTCGTCGCAGATGTGGAGCTGCGCATGGACGAGATCCAGAATATGGCAGAGGAGATGGGCGGGTTCGTTGTATCCTCGAACCTGTATCAGGGATACACCAACGATTACACCCCCGTTCCGGAAGCCAGCCTCACCATTCGCGTGCCCGCCGAAAAGCTGGATGAAGCGCTGGCATTCATCAAGAAGGATGCGGTTGATATCCAGAACGAGACCCGCTCCGGCACCGACGTCACCGCCGAATATGTGGATCTAAAATCACGCCTCAAGACCTATGAAGCCGCCGAAAAAGAATTGACCGAGTTGATGGAGAATTCACAGAACGCCGAAGAAGTCGTGAATATCTTCAACCAATTAATGTACTACCGTGAACAGATCGAGCTGGTAAAGGGACAGATCAAATATTATGAAGAAGCTGCCGCCCTCTCTGCCATCAGCATTCGCCTGATCGCTGAAGAAACCATCAAACCAGTGCAGATCGGTAAATGGGAACCGAAGGGCGTAGCGCTCGAAGCTGTTCAAGATTTGATCGATTTTTGGAAAGGCTTCGTAGATTTCCTGATCCGTTTCATTATTTACACCCTGCCTGTTTTGGTAACCATCGGCATTCCTTTCTACCTCTTCTTCCTCGGAGCGCGCTGGATCTTCCGCAAACTGCGCGGTAATAAGAAGAAGGTCGAACCACAACAGACGGAAGAGAAGAAATAACGAATAACAAGAGGACGGCTGAATGGTCGTCCTCTTGTTCATTTTATTTATGAGGAAAATGCATTAGCGGTCTGCGGTTCTTCAGATGCCTATTATTCCAGTACGACGGAAACCTGTTTTATAATCCTTTAATATGGATTCTCTCATTCAAGATTCAAAAACGCTTTTCAACGTCCACCTCACAGCCAGGCAGGTGGTGGCGCTCGTCAATTACGAAAAAGAATTGATGGAATGGAATCAGAAATTCAACCTCACCGCCATTCGGGACGTGGAGTCCATTCGTACCAAGCACTTCCTTGACTCATATTCCTGTGTCACGGCATGGAAAGCCGCTCCGCCCAACCGCCTGATTGATGTAGGCACAGGGGCAGGCTTCCCCGGCATTCCCCTCAAGATCATCTACCCTACCATGCATGTCACCCTGGTCGAGTCTGTTGGCAAAAAAGCCATGTTCTGCCAGCACCTTGTTAAAGCACTGGGGCTTGAAAACATCGAAGTGATTCAAGCTCGTGCCGAGGATATTGGTCAGAACCCGGCTCATCGCGAAACATACGATTGGGCTGTGGCACGTGCGGTGGCAAATCTCAACATCCTCAGCGAATACCTGCTCCCGCTCGTCAAACTCGGCGGGACAATGCTCGCCCAAAAAGGCGAAAGCGGACCTGCCGAAGCGCAGTCCGCGGAAAAAGCGATGAAATTATTGGGTGGAAAATTAAGGCAGTTACTCCCCATTAACCTGCCCGGTGTTGTGGATGATCGTTACCTCGTGCTGGTGGATAAGGTCGCCGCGACCCCGCCGAAATATCCGCGCAAGGCGGGCATTCCGATGAAAACACCCCTGTAAAGAACTAGGGTGTCAGCACCCAGGCTCGAGCTTCTTCCAGATCGCAGAACTGGCGGAAATCATAGCCCCGATTGCGAAAAACGGTTTCCATAAAGAACGTATCCTTTGTCAGTTCATTGAACACCATGGCGATCTTCCAGCGGGTCGAAATACCGATCTGCTTATTAACTTCCGGGCGCTCATAATATTCCCTCACCTGGAACGCAAAGGTAGACAGGCGGTGATCCACGATCTGACGGATGCATTTATATCGTTCCATTGCTTCCACGATATCACCAACCATGAGATTGGCACGCTCCCTGGTCACAACGCCTTTCGTCTTGATATATAACAAACATTCATTTGCAAGATATTCGATCGTCCATTCCATAAGCCTACCTATAAAAAAGGCGCGATGCTTCCAGCACCGCGCCTTTACTTACTTCCCAAACCACATTCTGCCCAGCAGGTTATCCTTTTTGACGAACTGATGGAACATTGCCGCGCCAACGTGCAGCGCCACCAGCACCAACACCAACCAGGAGGCAAGCCCATGCCCCATGCGCGGAAGGTACTCAAAGAAATTGGATGGATACGGCTGCGCACCGCTAAATACAGCAGGCAGGTTCGCTAGCTGGAACAAACCCAGCCCGCTTACCGCCATACCCAGCAGGAAGAAATATAAAAGAAAATGAACTGCCTTGCCAACAAAGTTCAAAAAAGCATTACCGGCATCCGCAGGGGCGGGGTGTTTCGTGGTGAAACGCAAAACCAGGCGAATGATGAGCAACACTGCAATAGCACCGCCAATGTAGGTATGGCTTTGCAACATCATCGGTTTTTGCGGGTCATCTGGCGAGATCCCCGGCATGGCAAATTTACCAACACCAAGCATCATGATAACCAGCAATGCCATTAGCCAGTGAATCGTCGCTAAAGCGGGGTGATATCGTTTTGGGGTAGTTTCAGTCATAACAGATCTCCTCTTCTCGTATAAAGAGACTATCCCTTAAATTACTTTCTTACGGTCTGGAGCGGGTGTAAAATGGACAAGTCAGATTGTATCCCGTCGAAATTCGGCGGGCACCTTTAACCCAAGAGGAGAATCCCCCATGTATCACACTATCATCATCGTTGGTAACGTCGGCAAAGACCCTGAGATGCGTTACACCCCTTCTGGTCAGGCAGTGACCTCGTTCTCGGTCGCCACCAACCGTCAATACACTGCCGGGAACGGCGAACAGGTCAAGGAAACCATTTGGTTCCGCGTCTCAACCTGGGGCAAAACTGCAGAAGTTTGCAACCAATATGTCAAAAAAGGCTCCAAAGTTTTGATCGAAGGACGCCTCACCCCCGATAAGACCACCGGCGGTCCGCGCATTTGGAGCAAGCAGGATGGCACCGCCGGAGCCTCCTTTGAAGTAACAGCCTCCACCGTACGCTTCCTCTCCTCGCGTGATGAAGGTCCCAGCGGACCCATGGCAGGCGGCGGCATGGAAATGGCAGAACTCCCGCCAGAAGACGACATTCCATTCTAAAGAAACCAATTCATTTACCACAGAGAACAAGGAGCACACAGAGAATCTTTTCTCCGTGAACTTTATGGGCTCTGTGGTAAAAAATTTAATCTCATGAACACTCCCACCACCCCTCCTAATAAACCAACCGGTCCCATACTGGAACTTCCACCCGGTGTGGAACCCGAATACGTCAACCTTGCGCGCATTGCCCACTCCCTCTCCGATATCGTCATAGACTTTGCCCATCTTCTGCCTGGTGAAGCACGCGCAAAAATCCGCTCACGTGTGGTCATGACCCCGCTCAGTGCAAAACTGCTGTTGAGAGCGCTGACCGAGAACATCGCACGTTACGAAGCCGCCTACGGTGAGATCAATATCCCTGTCAACTCATCCCTTGCCGATAATCTCTTCCGCCCGTTCCAACAACCGCCCGACCCCCCAAAAGAATAATCATGCATAAACTGGAATCCATCGCCGACCAGATCCGCAAGAATTTCGATGCCCGCACCAGTGCCCGTGATCAGGCGCTGGCGCAAGCGCGTCAACTTACCCGTGCGTGTTCACTTGCCATCCGCGCCGTACACCGCGACGAGACCGATACCATGCAGGCACAATTGCTCGAAGCCCGCCGCCTCGCAGAAACCTTGCGCAGTTCCCTCATTTCCTACCCCGACCTCTTCCACGCCGGATACACCCAGGACGCACTCAAGGAATTTGTGGAAGCCAATGTCACCTGTGCTTTGATCAGGAATCAGGCACTTCCGACTCCGGAAGAACTGGGTGTTGAGTCTGCAACCTTTCTCAACGGGTTGGCAGAAGTCGTAGGCGAATTACGCCGCCGTACCATGGATATTCTCCGTCACGGATATTCAAGCGAAGCCGAACGGCTGATGGGCGTGATGGATGATATCTACTCCATCCTCGTCACCATGGATTATCCCGACGCCATCACCAATGGGCTTCGCCGCCAGACCGACCTGGCACGCGGCATCATCGAAAAGACCCGCGGCGACATCACCTTCAGCCTGCGCGGTGGTCACCTTGAAAAAGCCATTGGGCGTTTGCTAGCTCAAATGAACGGTGAACAAGCTCAAGGTCAAGAAGGAAGCGAGACCTTTCCAAACATGGATGAGGACGATTAATCATGGCTGCAAAAAAAGGCGGACGACGCTATCCCCTGGTCGTTTTTACACACATGATGAGCCGCTGGTGGACGGCCGTCTTCGCACTTGGGTTGTCCATGATCGGGTTGGCGTGGGTACTCCGCAGTTGGGTCTTTGAAGAGTGGCGCTGGATGACCTTTGCCATTCTTGGCGGATTCACTGCGGTGGCTGGTATTGGAATGTGGCTGGCGCGCAAGAGCGCTTATGTTCAACCATTCAACGATCACTTAAGACTGGTCACACCGTTCCTACGTTTAAACATTTCTTATAAACGCTTCCGGCGCACCAGTACGGCGGCCATGGGCGCGTTATTCCCTCCCAAAAATGTTTCGAATACGCTTCAGGATATTGTGGAGCCCATTGCAAAAATGACCGCCATTGTGATCGAGGTCAACGTCATGCCCATGTCGCAATCTGCACTGCGGCTCTTCCTCTCCCAGCTTTACTTCAAGGATAAATCGCCCCACATCGTCATTCTGGTTTCAGACTGGATGCGCTTCAGCGCCGAAATGGACAGCATGCGCCACGGCGGTGAAGTTGCCACGCCGGAACATCGGCGCGATATATCCATCCTTTCCAAACTGCCTAAAAAATGAACATTTACTTTGCCTGCTCCATCACGGGTGGACGCGAGTTAGAGTCCTTCTATCGTGAATTCGTCGCCGCACTCGAAGCCGATAGGCACATTATTCCCACCTCACACCTCGCCCAATCTGAAGCCATGGATGGAGAACGCCGTCTATCGCCTCATGATGTTTACGAACGGGATGTAAAATGGATCCGTGAATGCGACGCGTTGATCGCAGAAGTGGGAGTGCCTTCACATGGGGTCGGATATGAGATCGCATACGCCTTAAATGCCAGAAAACCTGTGCTGTGCATAGCCCACCAGGAGCGCCGCGTCTCCAAAATGATCACGGGCAACCCAGAAGTGGAGATGAAGACCTATTCCACTCTGGAAGAGGCTATTGCTCACGCGCGCATTTTTCTGGACAGATTGTAATCTTTATGTTCTTCATCACGGACAATGGGTGACATATTACGATGCCCAAAAAGGACAAGTTGAATTAATATCAACCACGGAGACGGTTGTAGACACCTCTCAACGCAGAATTCCTGTCTCCTCCTTTGGCGAAAGCTGACGCCGGGCGAATACCCCGGCGTCAGCATTTTAATTTACACACTATGAGAATGTTGAATCTGACAACGATCCTCGTTATACAAAAAGTGCGTGCGACCTGCATTTAATAGGTCGTACGCACCGCAATATAAATACTTTTTCTTAATCGTGTGCGGGGAGAAGAACAACAAACGTTGAACCAACACCCACCTTTGATTCCACCCATACGCGTCCCTGATGACTTTCAACGATCGATTTGACGATCGCCAGTCCCAGCCCAGACCCTTCCACATCACGCGGGCGGTTCGATGCTCGGAAAAATTTATCGAAAATCCGGGTCTGCTCATCTGCTGGAATACCCGGACCGCTGTCCGTGACGCGCAAAACGATCTGATTTTCCTGCATAACAATATTCAGCAAGATGCGCCCATTAGGCGGTGTGTATTTGATGGCATTCCCCACCAGATTATCGATCATCTGGCGGATACGGATCGGGTTGGCACGTAAAGATTTGATGTTTGGAGAGAATTCGGTAATCACCTGCAAAGACTTGCTTTTGATCTGGCTGTCGAAAACATTCAACGAATATTCCATCACATTACATAGGTCGACCGTTTCGCGGCGCGTATCAAAACCGGATTCAAGTCTTCCAAGGTCCAGTAGATCGTTTACAAGGCTGGTCATATGTTGAACACTGGCTTGCAGCCGCCCCAGAAATTCTTGCTGAGAGTCATTCAGCGGTCCAGAGCGTCCGATCAATTCCATATACCCTAAAATGGATGTTAAAGGCGAACGCAAGTCGTGCGACACAGTATGGATAAAGTCATTTTTCAGACGGTCGATTTCTTTCAGATAAGAAATATCCTGCATCGTCACCGCACTGCCAATGCGCGGCAAAGGTGTATATTGGGCATTAAAAACGCGGCCGTCGTCAAAATTGATCTCGTGGTATTTCAATGCCCCGTTCCGCGCCCGATCAATCAGAGCACTCAGATCGGCATTGGGAATGATATCCTTCAAATATCCACCCACAATAGGCGCACCATTCAAGTTAAATATCTCCTGAACGATCTTATTCGCCAGCAAGATATGGTGACTTTCATCCAGCACGATCACGCCGTCTTGTATATTGGAGATGATCGCCTCCAACTTCCCCCGTTCTGCCTCCGATATCTTTGCCTTTTGCTCCAGTGACGCCGTGGTTCGTTTCACTTCACGACGAAGCCAATCCCCCAGTTTGCTGGCGCGGCTCAGGTTGCGTTGCACTTCTTCTACAATATCGTTGATCCGTAATGGCGGGTGCAGGAAACCGCTAACGCCTGCCCTGATTACCTTGGCCGCTGCATCGGAACCAGTCTTTTCGGAATACAAAATGATCGGCATGGTTGGAAAACGTTCAAGCACATCCATGGAAATGGAAAAGCCATCTTCCCCCCCAAGGTGCTCACCGATGATCATCAATGCTGGTATGGATTGCTGGACGATCCGATCCAGACCTGCATGGTCATGTGTCGTCGCAAGTTCATAATCAGAAGCGTGCAAAGCCCGCTCCATCAAATCCAGTGTTGGCGATGCGTCCATTGCCAGCAGAATTAGATCGTGTTTTGGCATCAAATCCCTGCTGCTTACTTCGGCGAGGTGACCGTATTCTCAGAAGAGTGTGAAAGCCGCTGCAAAGCAGACTTTACCGTTTCAAGCGCCTTCTTCTGCTCAGGGTTAAGCGCACCGGGCATTTCCGTCAAGATCAAATTCAGCGGGTAAGCCGCCGTTTCCACCTCAGTACGAATGGACTTGCGCAGTGATTCAAGAGAAGCATGGCGGGTCTTCTCACCGGTACGTGCGCTCTCTGCAGTCTGCTCAAGGGCGCGGAATAACCGTGCGTTCACCAGCGAGATCGAGGCGTAATCTGCCATGGCTTCCAGCATGGTTTGCGCATCGCGCGAAAATTCGCGGTCTGCCTTTCGAACCACGATCATCAAACCGATCACTTCATTCTTGATCTTGATGGGCACCACACCGGCAGCCTTCCCCAACGCTGCGATCTTGAATTTTTGCATGGGGGTCCCGTTCATGAACAGACTCTCCCCCGAAAGCGCCACCAACGAACTGATACCGTCATCCACCGGCTGGTTCATTTTCTTTGACCAGGCATCCGGCAGTCCACGCTGGGCACGAAGTATATAATTATTGCCCTTATCTTCACGCAGCATCAGCCAACACATCTCTGATTCACCCAGTTGCAAAGCACTCTCCAGGATTTTGTCAAAGAGATAGCGCTGATCGGTGACTGATGTCACCGCTTTTGCAATGGAAAGGATGGTGGTCATATCGCGCAGGCGTTTTTGCAGTTCTTCGTTAGTCGCCTTTAATTGGCGGTCTAATTTTTGGCGTTCACGTGTTTCCTGAGTTTGCCGCAAGGCACGTTCCACGATCGAGACCACTTCAGCATCGCGCAGGGGCCAGAACAAGACATCCATGGCTCCCAGGCGAAATGCCTGAATGGCGTCATGCTCTTGTCCTTTTTCAGCGATCACGATCACGGGAGATTTTATATTTTGGGAATTGAGCGCTGCCAACAGATCCTTGCCGCTCAGGCCGGGTAAATTGATATTAGCCAGGATCAGATCCGGCGGAGTTTGAACCGCAACTTTTAACGCAGCACCAGCCTCCCCTACCACCACCACCTGAAAACCAAGCGGTTGGAGAGACTGTCGCCCGATAAGATCGGCAATATCTGGATCATTTTCAACAATGAGGATACGTTCCCCGGTGGCCATGAATGTACTCCTTGCGGAAATTCTATCACCTTTTCGATTACAATTTTGAGCATGAATTTCTCGAAATTCAAGACCGCCATCGTCATCCCTTCATACAGGACAGAAAGCGAGATCCGCCAGGTCTTAAAGGGCATCCCGGCTTTCATCCGGCACATCATCGTGGTGGATGACGCCTCCCCTGACGCCAGTGCCGACCTTGTCAGCGCCGCCGCAAAACGAGACAAGCGCATCATACTCCTCCGTCATGAGAAGAATCAGGGCGTGGGTGGTGCAATGGTAACCGGCTTTCAAAAAGCACTGGCTCTCGGCGCTGATATTGTGATCAAATTGGACGGCGACGGTCAGATGGACCCGCAATACATTCCCGCCCTCATCACCCCGCTCATTTTGGGTGAAGCTGATTATGCTAAAGGCAATCGCTTTCGTAATTTTGACTCTCTGAAGCAAATGCCGTTCGTCCGGCGCGTCGGTAATTTGGGGTTGAGTTTCCTCACAAAAGCCGCCACCGGCTATTGGAACATCTTTGACCCTACCAACGGTTACTTCGCCATTCGAGCTGAAGTGCTGGCGCAATTGCCGCTCGAACACATAGACAAAGGCTATTACTTTGAAACCTCCATGCTTTCGCGTCTCTATCTGCTCGACGCCGTCGTGCAAGATGTGACCATCCCAGCACGTTACGGCAGGGAAGTATCCAGCCTTTCCATCCGCCGTGTACTTTTTGAATTTCCGTTCAAACTCACCCGCACTCTTGTCAAACGGATCGTCCTCAAATACTTCATCTTCGACTTTTCGATGATGTCCATTTACTTGTTGACCGGTATTCCATTACTGCTCTTTGGTCTCATCTTCGGCATCACCAAATGGATCCAGTATGCCGAGTTGGGTATCGCCGCCCCCACAGGCACGGTCATCCTGCCGACTCTATCGGTCATCCTCGCGATCCAAATCTTGCTTTCCGCCATCGAGATCGACCTCAACGCCGCCCCGCGAAAAGCCATCAGTAAAACACTTGTCTGAAATGAACTACCAACCTTATATTCCCGGATTTAAACCCGCCGACGCCGGACCCCTCGCACGTTTTTTGCCTGCGCTGGAAGATGGAGTTATCTCAGGATGGCTTTCGCGTCAGACACTAACCGGGAACTGGCTGCTCGACCCATTCGGATTCTCGCCGAAGCTGGCGCTTGAAGCCGCCCGCAGCGGATACCGTGTACTAGTCACAGCGAATAATCCCATCACACGTTTTCTGCTGGAGATATTTGCAAACCCGCCGCCAGAGTCGGAATTCATTGCCGCGCTCGCCGATCTGGGCGCCATCAAAAAAGGGGATGAACGGCTCGAACAACATTTGCAATCCCTTTACCTGACTCAATGTGAAACATGCGAAAAACAGATCCATGCCCAAGCCTTTTTGTGGCGCAAAGGCGAGGATGTACCGTATGCAAAAATCTATGAATGCCCGCACTGCAAAGACTCAGGCGAACGCATCGCTACAGATTCAGATAAAGAGCTCGCCATGCAGATCGCCGGGACAGACACACTGCATCGCACGCGTTTATTCGAACGCGTGGTTTCGCTCAAAGATGAAGACCGCATGTATGCCGAGGAAGCCATCGAGCATTATCTACCGCGTCCGTTATATGTGCTGGGGACGATCCTGAATCGGCTCGATAGTTTAAATCTCTCCGCGACCCGCAAACGTGCATTGACCGCCTTGCTGTTGCTGGCATGTGATGCAGGCAATACCCTTTGGGCGCATCCGGCAGAACGCCCGCGACCAAAACAGTTGAGCACGCCGAGTCAATTCCGCGAAGATAATTTATGGACCATGCTTGAGCGTGGAGTCGGCTTGTTTGCGCAAGCAGGCTCACCCGTTGTGATAGAGGCGTGGCCCAAGAAAATCCCTGAGACGGGCGGCATCTGCATCTATGAGGGTCGCCTCAAAGATCTGGCACATGAAGTCAAACGAGAGATTCCGATTGCGGCAGTGATTGGTTCCGTTCCAAGACCCAATCAGGCGTTCTGGACTCTCTCGGCGTTGTGGGCTGGCTGGCTATGGGGCAGTGAGGCGGTGGAGCCGTATAAAGTTGCGCTGCGCCGCAGACGCTATGATTGGGCATGGAGCGCCACGGCGTTGTTCGCGATGTTCAGCCACCTCGATGAGTTGCTTGCAGATGGTGTGCCTGTCTTTGGTGTGATGCCTGAACCTGAAGCACCATTCATGACTTCGGCATTGACCGCCGCATCGATCACCGGCTTCAAGTTGGAAAGTGTTGCCATACGCACAGAGCATGACCCAGCCCAAGTGACCTGGAAAAGCGGAAAGAAATCTGCACCCACTGAAATGGAAGTTGGAGTCGCAAGAAAAGCGCTGCATGACTATTTATCAGCTCGTGGTGAACCGGTGGGTTATTTACATTTGCATACAGCCGCTTTGATAGCGCTGGCAGAAGTAAATGCCTTGAAAAAAGCGGAAGATGAATTTGATTTTGCCATGCGCAAAACACAAAGTGTGATGGAACAAGCATTGAAAGACAGCCATGAATTCATCCATTATTCAACCGGTGAAGGCATAGATACAGGCATGTGGGGGCTGGCAAAGAGAGATCACGAATCACTATCCGATAAGATCGAAGTTGCCATTGTGACCTATCTGCAAAAGAATCCGCAAGTTATTTTTCTGGAAGTGGAAGAAGAGTTAAATAAACAATTCACCGGGCTGATGACTCCCTCCAAGGGCTTGATCTATGCAGTCTTGAATTCGTACGCCGAAAAAGATGGCGGGAGTTGGGTGTTGCGCAAGGAAGATCTGGCAACTGCCCGGCGTGAAGAAATGAAGACAGTCTTCACGCAGCTTGAGGAGATCGGCAAACGACTTGAGTTTAAAACGACTGTGAAAGAAAAAACGTTGATATGGCTTGAGAATGGCAAACCTGTGCGGAAATTTCATGTATTGGCATCGGCATTGATCCATCGCGCATTGGAAACCGCCGATGAACAGACCGCGATCGTCATCCCTGGCGGGCGCGCAGCACTAGCAGCCTATAAATTGGATCGCGACCCTGATCTAAAAGATCGGCTAAAAAATTACCGGCTGGTGAAATACCGTCTGGTACGTAGCCTGCTCGATCTTCCGATCTTGACGCGTGATTCCTTCAATGAGCAGATCGCCAGCGACCCCGTAGAAAAATCCACGGGACAGATGATGATGTTTTAGGTATAACAATGGACCGTGGACGATAGACCATGATCTTCAAAAGATATCAACTTATGAAAAAAATATTCCCCCTTCTTTTTCTTGTGCTTCTGCTATCTTCCTGTATCTCAGTGGAGACGCAGGAAGTTAATACGCCTGTTCCTTCGAACTTTGTCACAGCAACCCTGCCGCCGACCAAGTCTGGATTTGTGCCATCAACACTTACCCCCACGCCAGAGGTCATCCTCACCCCCACCTTCGCGGTCACCATCGACCCGAACTGCACCGAAAGCGCGGTGCTGCTCCGTGATGTGACGATCCTGGATGGGACATTGGTGAAGCCCGGCGAAAAATTCACCAAGACTTGGGAATTCCTCAACAACGGCTCCTGCCCGTGGATCGGATACACCCTCAAGTTTGCCGCTGGCGACCAGATGGGTGCGCCTCTCTCCGCGCCCGTGGCTGAGACGCTGCTAAAAGAGAAGGTGCAAGTCTCTGTGGAGTTGACCGCCCCAACCACGAACGGTTCCTATACGGGCTACTTCACACTCAATGATACGAATGGCAAAGATGTGCCGATTGGCATTGAAAAGACCTTTTGGGTAAAGATCATCGTAAGCAGCGGAGGCTCCGCACCACAAGCGACAGTTTCAGGCAACGCCCCAACCACCTCTGTGGTGTCAGGTGGGAATTGTAATTATTCGCAAAACGCAGGCTATGTGAATCAGATCGCTTCTGCGATCAATCAGGAACGTGCCAATGCCGGGCTCCCCGCTCTGACGATCAATTCCACACTGACGAATTCTGCCCAAGCTCACGCCGCAGACATGGCTTGCAGCGGGCGCATCAGCCATACGGGTTCAGATGGTTCTTCAGCGTATTCGCGCATCCTCGCATCGGGATACTCGCCTTCCTACTCTGAGGAAATCATCTACGGTGGCGGCGGTCCACAAGCGGCAATGAGCTGGTGGATGAGCGACCAAATTCACCGTGATGCCATTCTCAACCCCAAGTCCACTGAAATGGGAGTGGGATATGCCTACTTCGCCAACGGTTCATATGGCGATTACTTTGCAGTAGATCTGGGAAGCCCGTAAGTTCGCGTAGGGGTGAGGTTACCCCATCCAAGAGACCCTATCCTACAAGTGTGCGCGAGGACCGTGCTGTTACGATTTAAGAATACTCCTCATCACCGGCTGATATTCAGGGAAAACGTCACTCGTTGCAGTGTTGTTCAAGCGCTTTATCAAAACCTCTGAAAGCACGTCGCGATAATCGGTGGTGACCGCCAAGTCGCCGGGACCAATCAATTGACCTTCGCCCAAGCCGGGCCACTGCCCGTGGACTTTGCCGCCGTCCACGTTGCCGCCCAAGACCATCATCATGCTGCCGTGACCGTGGTCGGTGCCGAGGCTGCCGTTCTCGTAAGCGCGCCGCCCAAACTCAGACATGGTGACGGTGGTGAGTTTGTTCATGTGGTCTGCCATATCGGCATGGAAGGCGGCGAGACCTTCGGCGAGGTCTTTCATTAGATTTGGCATGAGTCCAGTCATTGAACCTTGAGTAAAGTGCGTGTCCCAACCGCCAAGGTCAATGGCTGAGACTTCGAGACCGACTTCGGATTTGATGAGCATGGCGGTTTGTTTGAGGGCAAGACCGAATTCGGAATCGGGATAAGCAATTGAAGATTGGTAATTGGCAGGGTCGAGTTTTTGCAGCGTATCCATAATGGACAAAGTATCTTGTCCTAATACATCATCTTGATAGACAAAGTTTAACGCGGCGCGCATTTGCTGCAAGGCGCGTGGATCGCCGCCGAGGTGAAAGTCTGCGATGGAGCGCAGGGCGGAGACAGGGACACTTCCGCTCAAACTACGCTGTGGACGGGTGCCCATGCCGATGGCTCGTAATGGCGATGAGTTGCCGGTGTTCAAGGTGGCGAGGTGACGCCCGATCCAACCCGAGGCGGGACCGCGTTCATCGTCCACGCCGCGCTCCATGAGTTCCATCGCCTTGAAGTGACTGCGCGATTCGTCGGGTGCGCCGCAGGCATGGATGATGGCGAGTTGTTGGCTTTGCCAGGCTTCGAGCAGGGAACTCATATTCGGATGAAAGCCAAAGAAACCATCCAAATCTACAACTCTTTCTTCTTTCTTGCTTCTTGGATCATCCGGTCGTGGAATGTTGAGCGTGGGGCGCAGTGAATAATAATTATCTTCGCCATGCGGCACGACCATGTTGAGCACGTCCGCGGCGCCGCGCAGGAAGACGACTACTAGTGTATCTCCGCGCGGGGCAGTGTTCTTCGGCGCGAAGGACAGGCGCGGCATCCAGGTTTTGGTTGGGATTTGATGAAGTACGGGTAAGGTTTCTAACATAGTTATCTCCATTAAATTTTCCCGTCATGCGGGCCCTCGCCCAAGCAACCACACCTGCAGTGCTTCGTCGGGAGCGCCCCCTCGCAGAGTTATCTCCACTGAAATGCGGGTGACGCGATCAGACTCGCGGCGATGATTTGCAGAGTCTCTTCCTCGGTGGCACCCGCCGAATGGACGGTATCAATCATCCCGTCGCGGGTGAGGCGATCTAACGGCGTGCCTAAAAGCAATGAGGCGAGAGAATCCACATCGGTGTGTAAACTGCCAGTCGAAGCGACATCCAATAAAGAGTTGAGATTGTGAGTCGTGTCGTTGAGTTCGTTGCGAACTAATGCAAAGGCGAATTGCCAGCGCGGCATGAGGCTGCCTTGCCAGGCGTCGCTGCGATCGGGGTAGCCATCGGGCGTGGGCAGGTTGAAATACAACTGACCCATTTGCATGAGCGGGTCGTGCATGGCAATGCCATCGGTTTCGGCGTTGAGCATGCGCAGTGCGGAAAGCACAAAATTAAGCGGACGTTTGTATTTGGGCTGCGCGAAGGCGAGACCATCGAGCAGGATGACGCGCAAGACCGATTTGATATCGCCTTCGGTGTTTAGAAAAGTTTGAGATGCCTTCTCAACAATTTCTTGCGGCGGTTCATCGGCGATGAAGCGACGCGCGAGTTTGGTGCAGATAAATTTCGCAGTGGATGGATGCAAGGCGAGATGCTCGATGACTTGCTCCGCCTCACTCTGACCCGATTCTTGAATCGCGAGACCCAGAACATTTTTCTCGCCGGGTTCGTGTTGATCTTCCTTGAAGACGAAATCGCCCAACCAAAAATGTTCCTTGACCGACCAACCCGTGAGACAACGCGCGAGTTGCATGACGTCGTTTTGAGAATAGCCGCCGTCCACGCCGAGGGTGTGGAGTTCCATCAACTCGCGGGCGTAGTTCTCGTTGGGCGTGCCTTTGACGTTGGCTTGATTGTCGAGATAGGTGAGCATGGCAGGCGAATGCGCGGACGCCCACACAAGGTCGCGGAAGTTGCCGAGGGCATGTTTGCGGATCACGTCGCGGTCGTCGACGGTTTTGAGATAGAAGATGGGTTCTTTCTCGATGAAGATGTTGAAGTGGTCGCTCCAGAAATCCACCATCACTTCGTAGAGTTGACGCTTGCTGTAGAGTTGACGCAAAAAGGTGGCTTGACGCAATTCGTTGATGGGACGTTCGCGGTCATAGCCGTCGAAGAGTTGATTGGTGACGGCTTCGATCTCATTGGCTGCCATGCCCAAGGTTTTGAAGGGTGAAAGTTGCAGGTCTAAGGCGAAGTCGTTGATGGTTTCGAAGTCAAGTTGTTCTTCGATGTAGTTTGCCAAGCCGATCTCTGCGAGTCGGGCGCGTTCATCCACTCTTGCGCCAAAGGTGATGCGATTCAGCGCGGTGAAATCTGCAGCGCTGAGCGGACTCCACGGGACGGCGGGCAAGTCGTTGGTGAGTCGTCGCACGGCGGGAGCGCAGGCGTTGAGAGCGGCGCTGGCGGAGAGGAGTGTGGCGAGCTTGAGGAAGTCTCTTCGAGAAAGGGTCATAGTAACCAGTAATCAGTGAACAGTAGAAAGTGATGCTGATGAAATACGAATTAGAGTTACTTAGCGCTTTGCGGGGAGTGGGCTTGTTTCCTGAAGGTTGAGTCTTCTCACGCGGAGACCAATTGAGCAAGGCAAATCCTGTTGCGCCGAAGGAAATCAGAATGATGGGAATCCACACGAAGAGCCAGCCGATGAGCGGGAAGAAGGCGGCGAGTTCGAGGATGACAGCACCGCGGATGAATCCGTTCAATGGAGTTAGGTTGCTATGTTTGGTGAGTCTCGCGCCGAGGTGAGCGGCGATGCCAGCCGAGCCAATGGTGGAGATGGCGAGCGCCGCGCCAAGCAGAATCCAGCCGATGAATTTGGCGGGTCCGAATGGAAGCGCAAGCAGGATGACGATGGGAATGGTCACGGCAATGACGAGGATGAGTCCCAGCCAGAAGGTGCCCCAGGGAGTCTTGTCCACACGGGTTTGGGCGCGTGCAATCAGGGACGGGAACAACAGCCACCATGCGGTGAGCATGGCAGGGAAGGCGGTTCCGATGATTAAGAGGATGAAGAAGAAGGCGGAAATGTCAGCCATTGGGATATGTCCTTTCAGGTTTGGTTGATGTAAGGGATACAGGGGTGGGGTGGAGAAAGTTGCAGGGAATTATTTCGTCATTGCGAGGAGGGCGACAGCCCGAAGAGCATCCTTTCGCATCCGGTGGTTGAGGAGGGCTGTTCGGGCGCCGAACAAGAGCGCCACCAATGACGAAAGGTAAGTAAATGGGTGGGGTTCGATACGCCTCGCGAAAAACGCGAGGCAACAAGAACACCGGATTGGACTTTAACTTTTTTGGAAGAATCCCAGGATCGTTGCGCCAATTCCGGTGAAGGCGACATAAGGCAATAACAGGAACCAGCCAACGAAGGGCAAGGCGCAGGCGATGCAGAGAATCACGGAGCTCCACAAGTTGCGCTTCCACGTGGACATGTCTGGGAAGAGGCGTTCGGCGAGGTGTTGGACGGTGGCGGTGAGCCCGAGGCTCAGGAGGACGGAGAGAAAGGCGAGTATCAGCAAGGCGGGGATGGTGAGTATCCCTTTGACGAAGGAGCCTGCATTCTCAGCAAGCGAAAGCATGACGAAGGCGATCAAGCCGAAGAAGAAAAAGTTGACCATGCCCAAGCCGAAGGATCGCCCCGGCGTGAGGTTGAGGCTGGTTTGAGTCTTGGCGACGCGGTTGGTGAACAATGCGCCGATGACGAGGAAGTAGGCGGCGAGGGTGACGGTCAGCAAGAGGACGATGAGGGTGAGGCGAAGGATGTCGGTCATGATTTCTCCTTGGATAATGGTAGGGGCGACTCGCGAGTCGCCCCTACGAGCGATTATTTCTCAACAGCAATCCGTTTCCAAAAATCCAAAAGATGGAAACGATGGCGAGGGCAATGAAAAGCGTTGACATTTCGAGGGTTGGAATGTTTGAAGGTTGGAAGGTTGGCATTTGAAATGTAGAAAGTTGGTCAAGCCATGAAGTCCAGAGGGATTGAATTTCGAAGAACCAGGTGGTGAAGGATGGCAGCTCCACTTTGGGGAGCATGATGGAGAAGAATGGGATGGCAACGATGAGCGCAACCAGTGCGGAAGCGGCTTGCAAAGACGCTGTCAACGTGAGCCAACGTGGAAGTTGGGAAGCCAGGCTTGGGCGGGGTCTGAAGCGGGCGGCGATATCGCGAGATAAGGTTGCTTCGGGCAGAGAGTCCAAATCCGCGAACAAGGCTTGGAGGTTGGAGAGTCGCGCCACGCATTCGCCGCATGAGTCGAGATGCGTTTCGATGAAGGCGCGTTCGGTTGAAGCGTTATCCAAATATTCGTTGAGTTGCTCGTTAGTCAGGTGCATGGAGTTTCTCCGCGAGAAGTTTGCGCGCGCGGAAGAGATGGCTCTTCACGTCGCTGAGGGGGATGTTGAGTTCGCTTGCGATCTCGTCGTAGGATAGTTCTTGATAATGCCGCAGTTCGACGACGAGACGATAATGCGGCGGCAGGGACGCGAGCGCGCTGCGGATCTGCTCGCTTCTTTCTCTGACCTCGACCTGTTCGCTGGGACCTTGAGTTTTATCTTCGTCCCGTTCTTCGTCGAGCGGGGCGCTGGGCTTGTGCGACTCGATATGGTTCAGGCACAAGTTGGCGGCGACGCGGCGGATCCACGGGCTGAATTCGCGTTCGAGGTCGAAGGTGTGCAGACGGTCGAGGGCGCGGATGAAGGTCTCCTGGGCGAGGTCTTCGGCATCGGCGCGGTTGTGCAGAATGCGGTAGCAGACGTTGAACACGCTCGTTTGGTGGCGGGCGACGAGGTCGCCGTAGGCTTCAGCGTCGCCGCGACGGGCTCGCAGGATCAGGTCGCGGTCGGTGGGCGCATTCATGGCTAGAGTGTAATACAGGCGGGGCGGGGAAAAAGTTGCAAGGGCGGGGCGGTTGGTGATGGGAAGTGAAAATGCTCAAGACGCTTTCTACTTGTAACCTCAACTGCCAATCCCATTGATATGGGTGCATGGGGAATTTTTCTGTCAAGAATCACACTTGGCAAAAAAGTTGCTTTTGTAATTACGGTGCAAGGTGTTTGCAAACCATCTGCAAAGTTTGCCCCTTGATTCTCCACCTTAAGTACTAGTATAGTAATAGTGTAAGTATTTCAAATCCATTACAAAAGGGAGCAAATGATGAAACAAAAAGTGTTATTTTCAGTTTTGGCTTTGTTGGCATTGTTAGTGGTCAACACAGGAAGTGCCTTGGCAGACGGTACTGTTACGGGGATGAGTGTGTCTCGTAACGGCGGGCTTGCCTTTACTTTCACAGTAACGGGTTACTTATCGCCCAGCCAGCTTAAGGGTGGGTATGTGCAAGAACAAGGTGGAAAATCGTACGATCTCAACTGCGCTCAAAAAGATGAATTCACCGTTGTGTGTCATACCTCGGGGGCGATCCATAATGGGGTGACCGTTGGATTTGGAGGCTCGACCTATTGGGTGGAAGGTGGAGAGATGCCTCAACCTCATGTAGGAGGACAACAACCTGGTCTTTATTGTTACCCCATCTTCGGGAGTAATGATGCCAATAGCCCAACAGATTATGCTCATATCGGTACCCGTTGCGACCCAACGGATGATGTCTGGAGCTTCTTGTACAATGACCCGTACTGGGGAGTAAGCCCATTCATTTATGATTACGATGCCTCCTCTTGGATTGGTATGTGCCCAGGAGGTTACACTGACCACGGAGATGGCTTCTACGGTCCGTGCTAATAAGAATAGCCTGTAAAGCCAATAAAAAATACCAGCACCGTTACGGTGCTGGTATTTTTTATTGCAGCTATTACTTCCCCCACCTCGGCTGCCAATCCGAAATGGGACTATTCGTCAGGCGCGTCAATCCTGTCCCATCGGGGTGGATGATGTAGAGTTCGTTATTGCCATCGCGAAATGACGTGAAGACGATCCAGTTGCCGTCGGGAGACCAGGAGGGACCGAGGTTGTCGCCTCCGTCGGTGAGCTTGACCAAGCCAGTGCCGTCCACGTTGATGACGTAGATATTGCGGTCGCCTTTGGGTCCACGATAGAAGGCGAGTCTCGTGCCATCGGGTGACCAGGTGTTGCGTCCGCCCATGTTGTTGAGGTCGGTGACTTGGCGAATGTTGGTGCCATCAGAATTCATCACAAATAATTGGCGTGCGCCTGCTCGTGAGGAAGCAAAGGAGATCATCGAACCATCGGGCGACCAAGATGGGTCGATATCATCTTTATTGGTGAGGGCGTGGTCATTGGAACCATCGGGTTTCATCAGCCAGAGTCCATTGCCGTTGTTGGTGAAGATAACCCATTCCCCATTGGGGGAAAGTTCGGGGGCGTAAAGGGAACCGATTCCGTTTGTTAGTTTTTGCAGGTTGTTCCCGTCGATGCCAATGGAGTAAATCTCAAAGTTGCCGCTCTTGCTTGAAGAGAAGAAAACTGTGCCACCATCAGGCGAAACGGACGGGTAGAATGCAGTGGCATTGAAATTGGTGAGTTGGATTCGTCCGCTGCCGTCGGCGTTGAGCAGGCAGATCTGGTCAATCTGTTTTACGTAGCAGGCAAAGGCGATCTTTCCGCTGGGCGGTGGAGTGTCGTTGAAGGAAGGATTCGGCGTTGGAATAAATTCGATGGTGGGAATCAGGTTGGGGGTAGAAAGAGGCGCGGCAGAGTCAGTAGGGAGGAGTCCGCTTTCGGCGGTGGGAGAGCTGATGAGAGGCAGATCCAGAATCGGTGTGGGTGTTCTCACAGGTTCGTTTGCAACGACAATGATTGCATAACCGATCAGCAGGCACAACCCCAAAAAGCCAACGGCTAAACCAATAAGAAGAGACGATTCGATAATAGATAATTTACGCATGAATGCTGTGCATATAAAGTTGTAGGTCACGCTTGCAGCGTGACCTACATTTTTTATTTCAGGATGATCTTGTTCCAATCCATCAGCGGTTTGAGATTTTCAACCGGAGCTTTGCCTTCGGGCACATAACCAACGAAGGAGCGATTGTAGTTATCTTCGCTGCCGTCGTCGAGATTCCAACGCAGGGTGTTGCGGAAAACGCCCAGGCAGGAGGTGCCGCGGAAGTCATCGGGCAGGGATGTTTCAAAGGTGTAGACGTAGGTGCCATCGGCGGTGTCAACAACTTCGATGACTGTGGCTTCATGGATCCAGCGCAGCCATTGAGCCTGTGTGGATTTCTTTTTCTCCGCATCGATGGTGGTGCGGGTGCGGGTGAAGCCGCCGCCTTTATATTCCCACGGTACAGCGGGCGCAGACGCGTTCTTCGCCGCTTTGGGTTGGGCGCGCTTGCCCAGGTATTCCGCAGGAACCAGACCAACCCCATTAGCATCTTCGGTGGGTTTGGGGATCTGCCACACGCTTGGCTCGGTGTTGACATAACGCAGCCAGAAGATGCTCGCACCTTGGGTGTAAGGCTTTGCATCCGTTGGTTTGATAAAGTATGCGCCGGGCACTTTTTCGGCAGCGGCTTTCACATAACGGGCAGCGTTATCCGTCAGACCGCCGGGCGGCAGATGTCCGCGAATATGTTGAGCATGTTCTGCAGTCTCATTACAGACCGCACGGGTAACAATGACCTCTTGGGTACGTCCGTGTTCAGGGCGCCACATGCCGGTGTTATCTGATGCCCATTTGCTAAAGATCGGGTAAAGGGTGGTATCAGCAAAGCGGATCTTATCTTCATCGGGGGTGAAAGTTTCCCACCCGGCAGCGGTGACATGTTTGACTCGCAGTGATGTGAGCATGACGATCATTTTCCACGCCCAGGCTGGAAGCTGACCCTTCATCGCCTCCAACTTGACGAGAGCCTGATCGGTCGTCATGGACATGAACTCGTATTTGGCTTCTTCTTCCACCAAACCGGCAAGACCGGCACGCTTGGTCTTCGGTCCGTTGGCTTTGACACCCTGCATGTGCAGAGCGACTTTATCCTTCCAGGTTTTATCAGCGGCTTTGGCAAGAGCAGGCTTGTTTGCGTCTGCACCTTCATATTGGGCGACCTTCTCGGCACACTTCGCGGCTACATCCGCATCACTGAGTGCGGCTTGTGCCTTTCTCACCTCGTCCACACGCAGGCGCACCAACAGGTCTTTGGGATCTGCCCACGAACCATGCGCAGATTTATAACGCATGCCCGAAAAATGGATCACCATGTATTGCAGCCATGTGGGGAAGCGTTTAGGCTCCTTCTCAAAGCGCGCACGGATATCCGTCAGTAATTGGTATTGATCCTTGCTTTCAAGCGACTTGGCGAACTGTTCCACCTTCAAACGCACAATGTCTTTTACGGTGACGGGCACCTTCGGGTCATAATGGACAAGAAATTCCTCTTCAGATGTCTTGTAATTCGGGTCTGCCTTGGTAAGTTTGTACCATTCCAGTTTGGGCGTTTCGACCTTGTTGTAGGTTTCATCGAACTGGCGCAGTTTCTCCATCTCTTCCAACACCATTGGTAAAGCGGCTTCGTTCTTTAGCTTGAACTCCGTTTCCACCTTGGTGCGGTTGGGGTGCTCCGCCGCCATTCCATCAAGCTGACGCTGTAAATAGCGGATGCGGTCACGCAGGAAGCCAAGCTGGGTCTTGAACGACTCGATACGGCTCTGAATGAAGGTGCGCTCGCCGCGGATATCCTTGGGCCAGGAGGAAGCGAAGAGGTCATGGTTCTTTTGGATGAGAGCCATTGCCTCTTCTTCGATCGGCTTGTACTTAACAAAGTAGCCTTTCACTTCTTTGGTCATGAAATAATTCTTAAGCGTAGAGTACCTTTTAAAGTCAGCGGTGCGGGCATCATCCATTCCCTTTTCATATTCGGCAACATCGGCTGCCAGAGTGGAAATGTCCTTACTCTTGTATTCCGCCCAAAGATCAGCCTCCTTGAAAAAGATCAGGAAGTCACGCAGTTTTTGCAGACGCATGGGGTAAATATCTTTAAGTAGTATCTCGTTTTGCCATTGAAAGTTAGGTGCACTTGCCATAATGGTCTCCTTAAAAGATAAACGTGATCGAAAGATTTTCTAATTCCATTCAGTCCACTCCAGCCAGACGGGCAAAAACCGGCAGCGGATCTCTAAAATAATAACCTAAATTGGTCTCTCGAAACAACTCCACGGCGGGTTTGTTTCGTAGTTTTCTTTTAATGGCAGAAAGTGCGCTTGCATAACGGATATCCGCATATTCTGGCAAGGGAAAGGTTTCTCCCAGCCCTGCTTGTATGGCAAGCTGCGCAAAGTTCACACCGGCATGCAAAGAACCTTCCAAACTGCCCCAAAATCGAGGGTTCACCTCAATGACCACAATACGCCCGTCTCCGTCTTGTCTGCGCAGGTCTACATGAGCCACACCATTCCAACCAAGTGCCGCCATAAGCTCGCTGGTCACCTGTAGAACCTCAGGATGATGGAGGAATTCAATCGCATCCGGAGCCTGAAAAGACTCGAGAGCACTTGCATACAAACCCTTCTGTATCGTATATGCCAGAATACGCCCATCTTTGCAGAGCACACTGCAATCAATATCCCCACCATCGACGTATTGTTGAATAATGTAATGTTCAAAAAAAAGCGGTTCCTCCCCGATCTTTTCCAATAGCGCGGCACGTTCCGTGAATTTCTCGATCCCCGTCCCACCGCCTGCCAGCCGCGGCTTGATCAAGACCGGAAACCCTAAACTTGAACCTTCCTTTTCGAACTGTTCCCGGCTGGTAATTGTGTAAGGATGAGGCAGATGATGATCCAAAAGAAAATCAGCCAACAAGCCTTTATCCCATACAGTGCGGAACGTGTGCGTAGACTCGATCATCGAAAGTTTTGCCAGTGTTTCCGCTTGTTCACGGCACTGTGCAAAATAATAGATGCTGTTGGTGTCCACTGGCATGCAAAGATCAATGGCACGTTTTTTTCGAACATCCGCAACCCCTTCCAATAGACTCTGACCCTGCTTAAGCAAATGGAAAGAGTGTTTCATCCCGGAAAACCGGGCGAGTGGAAAGGCTTTTGTAGAGATAAGATGAACGCTCAGGGATCGATTCCGCGCGAGGCAGGCAAGCACATGCAAAGCAAAGGGGCTTTCTCCATCCGGGATCAAGATAGAAAGTCTTGGCATGGCTGTCTGTGTCGGGAACCTAAGTCCATTTTATCGCTTGTCTCAAAATTAAGTGTACTCTTTCAGGGGTTCTACAAAAAGCAAAATGATAAAATCGCCGGGTGTAGAACAGGAGAACGAATGGACAAAATATTCATCAAAGATCTGCTTGTGCGAGGCATTATTGGTATCCGCGACTGGGAGCGTGACGTGGAGCAGGATATTCTCATCAACGTGACGGTCTATACCGACACTCTCCGTGCAGCAGAATCGGACGATATCATAGACTGCGTAGATTACAGTGCGCTGGCAACAAAGGTGCAGACTCATGCCAAAACAGCAAAACGCCTGACAGTGGAAGCGCTGGCAAACGACCTGGCAAAGATCTGCCTTGAGGTGCCGTTGGTGAAAAAAGCGGTTGTGCGCGTGGAAAAGCCCGGCGCAGTGCGTTTTGCCAAATCTGTTGGCGTGGAAGTGGAACGCAAACGCGACGAGTAGGCAATGGTCCGGTTAGATCCGCAAAGGTTCTGCACCGCGATTAAGATGATCTAAAAATTCCTGGCGGGTGTTGATACTCTTGCGAAAGGTGCCCAGCATGGACGAGGTTGTCATGCGGGCATCGTGTTTTTTAACGCCGCGCATCATGGCACACAAATGCAGCCCCTCCACCACCACCCCCACGCCTTGCGGCTTGAGCAGGTCATTAATGAAATCCGCGATCTGGCGGGTCATGCGTTCCTGCACTTGCAGGCGGCGGGCGAACATATCCACTACCCGGGGGATCTTGGAAAGACCGATCACACGTTTATTGGGAATGTAGGCAACATGGGCACGCCCCATGAACGGCAGCATATGATGTTCACACAAACTAAAATATTCAATATCCCGCACGATCACCATATCGTCATAGCCCACATTGAAGATCGCCCCGTTGACAAGTTTTTCCACATCTGTACGGTATCCGCTTAGCAATTCGGGATACATACGCGCCACCCGCTTGGGCGTATTTTGCAGCCCCTCGCGGTCTGGGTTTTCGCCAAAAGCTTCCAGCATCGCTCGGATGGATGCTTCAATGGCGTGCGTATCAATCTCTTCGTTAAAAGTTGGGCGCTCGTCAAAATCTTCGTAGGTTTCCGGGTCTATCATTGGGGGCTCCAGTAAACAAGTTGGGGTTTTCCGATTGTATCTGATTTGCGAGTACGGTGCATGGGTGGGCTCTTTTCGAACAGGTACAATATGAGGTACATTGTCAAATTGGAGTGGAACCCTGTGAATAATGAACTTACTTCAAAAAGCATTTTCTTTGGCACCTTGCTGGGTATCCTGCTTGGAGCGATCCTTGGGGCAGGCACGGGTGCGATCAGCGGCAGATGGGATGGTGTCTTCACGGCTGCCATCATCGGGGCTGTAAGCGGAGCCGTCACCGGCGCACTGACGGGCATGCTCGTCGTCCGCACAGCAGGGACAACAGGCGGGGTCAGTGCAGGCGCATATTCAGGCATGGCGTTCGGCGCATTCCTTGGGCTGATCTTCGGTATCTTCATTCCTGAGACCTTTCGCCAGAGTGTATTGGCATTGGATGTGCTCATCCTGAATGTCATCTTTTCCGGGCGCTTCGAAGCGGCGATCCTGATCAGCTTCCTGCTCTCGGTCCTTGCCACCGCTGTAGGCGCCTGGGTCGGCGGGCGTAACCTCAAGCCAAGAGACGTAGAAAACCTCAAGGCGAAGCACTAGGTTAGTAAATCGGAATGGTATAATTTCGCCGCCTAAATCTCATAATTTCTCAACCAATCTGGTTATTATTTGAAGGAGAACGACATGTCTGGTCATTCAAAATGGTCCACTATTAAACGCAAAAAAGGCGTAGCGGATGCCAAACGCGGCGCCATCTTCACCCGCCTGGCGCGTGAGATCACCATTGCCGCCCGCGATGGAGGCGACCCCGATACCAACTTCCGCCTGCGCCTGGCAGTGGAAAAAGCCCGCGGCGAGAACATGCCCAAAGACAATATCGAGCGCGCCATAAAAAAAGGCACCGGCGAAGATAAAGATGCCGCCGTATTCGAAGAACTCACCCTCGAAGGCTACGGTCCGCATGGCTCTGCAGTGATGGTCTCATGCGTCACCGATAATCGCGTACGCACCGTTTCAGATGTGCGTCACATTTTCAGCAAATTTGGCGGCAATATGGCAGAAGCGGGAGCCGTGGGCTGGCAGTTCGACCGAAAGTCGTATTTCTCCTTCCCCTCCAGCGCCATGGCATTCGATAAAGCCTTCGAACTCGGTGTGGAAGCTGGTGCCGATGATGTTGTGGACAGCGGCGAAGAGATCGAAATCTTTGGTCCCGTAGATGCTTTCAAAACCATCATGGATACTCTTAGTAAAGCCAAAGTGCAACCTGCAGAAGCTGGTCTGCGCTTAATCGCCAAGCAAGAGATCGACCTCGGTGTGGAAGAGATCATGGCAGTCATGAAGGTTGTCGAAAACCTCGAAGATCTCGATGATGTGCAGGACGTTTATCACAACGTCAAAGTATCTGACGAAGCCCTCGCAGCCCTCGAAAACGCATAAGAAGATTAAATACGACGGGCACGAAAAGCACGAAGGATTTTCCTTCGTGTTCTTCGTGCCCTTTGTGGTTAAATGGGTTTATGACTCTCGCCCTCGGAATTGACCCCGGTACCGCCACCACAGGCTACGGACTCGTCCGCCTCATGCCAGACGGAGAATTGGTCGCTGTTGACTTTGGCGTGATCCTCACCCCAAAGGAAGCCACCGCTTCTGAACGGCTCGTGATGCTCTTCGACGACCTCAACAAGATCCTGAAAAAACATAAACCCGAAACCGCCGCCGTCGAAAAATTATTCTTCTCGAAAAATGTCACTACCGGTATTGCCGTGGGGCAGGCTCGCGGGGTCATCTTGCTGGCATTGGAAAAAGCGGGAATTAGAACCTACGAATACACCCCCAACGAAGTAAAACAAGCCGTGGCAGGGTACGGTTCCGCGGAAAAACGACAAGTGCAGGAAATGGTGCGGGCTTTATTGCAGCTGGAAAAAATCCCAAAACCCGACGATGCTGCCGATGCACTGGCAATTGCCATCACGCATTTGAATACAGCTCGATACGATTAAAACCACAGATAAACACGGATGAACCTTGGCTTCTATGAAAGGGAGGTTGACATGCCAACAATGGAAGGTAATGCAATCACAGAGAAAATCATTGGCTGTGCATATACAGTTAGCAATACACTAGGGATTGGATTTGTCGAAAAAGTCTACGAAAACGCACTCGCTCATTTACTTCGCAAATCAGACTTACATGTAGTTCAGCAGTATCCTATCAAAGTTAATTTCGATGGGATTGTAGTAGGTGAATTTGTTGCTGACCTATTGGTTAAGAATCGGATTTTGGTCGAATTAAAGGCTGTTTCTATGCTTAAAGATGAGCACACAGCGCAAGCTTTGAATTATTTGCGCGCAACCGGTGCAGAAATTTGTCTTCTCATCAACTTTGGTGCAACCAAAGTTGAGCTAAAACGTCTTCGCCCCTCCAATAACTGGAAAGCCTCAAATTAATAATCCCTCCCAAATATCCTTTTTATCCGTGTTCATCTGTGGTTAAATAAGCCCATGATTGCAACCCTGCGCGGAGAAGTATCACATGTTGAAGATAATGCCATCATCGTCGAAGTGGGCGGTGTGGGATTGAGAGTATTTGTCCCGGCACCAGTACGTACGAATGCCAAGGCGGGGGAAATTCTTTTTTTGTTCACACACCTCGTCGTTCGGGAAGATGCGTTGACGCTCTACGGCTTTGAATCTCAATCAGACCGCGATCTTTTCAACATCCTGCTTGGCGTGGACGGAGTCGGTCCCAAGGTTGCATTATCCGTGTTATCCACACTCACGCTGGAAACCATTCAGCGCGCCATCTTTGCCGATGAAGAAGAGCTGCTCGGCAAGGTTCCCGGTGTGGGCAAAAAGACCGCGCAGAAGATCGCCATTCACCTCAAAGATAAACTCAAGCCCACCGATGCCCTTGGCAGGATCGCGGCGCTTACAGATTACGACAGTGAAGTCCTTGCCGCGCTCACCGCGCTGGGATATTCTGTGGTTGAAGCACAAGCCGCACTGCAAGCATTACCCAAAGACGCCCCCAAGGATGTTGAAGAACGGCTGCGCCTCGCCTTGCAATATATCGGCAGATAAGTCTTTAGCCGCGTGTTGGGCGTGAAGCAGGGGCAGATCTTTTTTCAGGAAACATCGAATCAGCCACAACACTGACGATGCGCACAAAGAGCAGGAAGAGCAAACTTCCTGCAGAGAACCAGTAATAGTTCTGTGCCCAACTCATATTTGAGTCTGTTCCGCTGAAGATGGCGTGAAAGATGCCAACGAAGTACATGGCAAAGCTCAGGTAATGTAACAAGCGCCAGGTTTTTTGACCGATCACAGGGCGGATATAAAAACTAAGCGTTACAACAAGCCAGATATAAAAACCGATCTGCCCCACCCCCACCCAAAAAGGTTTATACCCCGCTGTGCTAAAAGGGATGAGCAATTGCAGCAGGGTGAAATTGATATAGTGATCTCCAAGCAGCACAACGGCATGGAAGATTGCAAACGCCAGCCCCAGCAAACTGACATACTCATGGATCGCAAAGGTAGCCGGCATGCCGGGCCAAAACCGCGCCATTTTGTTGGTGATACCCAAACCCAACGCCATCGAAAGCCAAAGAAGAGAAAGCGAAACAAAAGCCGTGCCGCGCGAAAGGTACCAGTAGGCTTTCGGTCCTTCGCCGCTTAACGAGAACGCCATATTCGGCAATACAAAAGGCAGCACCAATGCTGCGATCAATACCCCCATGAGAGACGCGAAAAGAAAAAGCAGAAACGACTGGATACTAACCGAGGATTCGTTAAATTCATTTTGAGATTGCATGCATAGCTCCTTGCAAATATTCCGGCATTGACGGGCTGATATACACCTCGCCGGATTCCATGATCAACATTCCCGCACAAGATGGATGTGACTCGACCCACTCGAGCCCCAGTTCACTGCCAAGGATGAACGCGGTCTTCGCCGCAGCTTCGGCTTCCATCACCGTTGGGGCAACGACCGTGGCACGCACAACATCCGTATCCACTGGCAGACCGGTACCGGGGTGGATGATGTGATGCTGCAAGATGCCGTTGCGCTTCCAATTTCGGCGGTCTTTTCCAGATGAGGCAACCCCGCCTTTATACACATGTAGAATGTCAAAATCGTTTCCAGCTTCAAAAGGGCTGGATACGCCGATCTGCCAGGCGCTGCCATCCAGGCGTGGACCACTAATTGCAATATCGCCGCCTGCATTCATCAAGCAGGGACCAAGCGCCTGCAAGCGTTCGATAGTCTGATGTGCGGCCCAGCCTTTGGCAACACCGCCAAAGTCAAGGCGAACGCCTTGGGGTAATGTGAGGGTGCGATTTTTAGAGTCCACGACTACCGTGGCAAGCGGATGAATTTCCGAATTACCGAATGTCATGCCGTTGAATTGCGCACGCGGAAGTTCATCAAAGGAAAGGTCATACCCTGCCGTAAGCATCGCATCCAGCACAGTGGGGGTAACCAGTCCATTGCTTAGCTCATCAGCCCACAAAGCGGTCTGGAAGACGCCCCAGAGCGCCTCGCTGACCGGTGTCGGCTGGTCGAAGGTTCGGTTGAGGCGAGACAGTTCACTGTCCAGCCTGAAGCGGCTGAGGGCTTGCTCCCATTCCTCGAACCAGAGCGGAATATCCTGCAAAATATCCGGCGCAGAATCCGAATCCAGTTCGAGGATGGCAAGCATATCGCTGCCCATGGCACGGAAAGGGTATCGGTGCAGCATCAGGATGAAGAAGTGGATGTTGCTGGTTGCGCAGCCGCAGGTCCACCACCACCTCCGCCGCCACCATCACCAGGGTCTTCATTACCGCCCCCTCCACCACCATTTCCTTTTGGCTTACTAATCACAACAACTTGCGGCTGCGGAGCTTTACCGCCGAATAAAATGGTGTAACCGACCGGGGGCATGGTCACCACAGGCGTGGGAGATTCAGCCGCTGTGGACGATTTCTCCACAAGGCGCAATAACGCCTGCTGTTCTGCGGCTTTTTGATCCGCTTTTGCCCTATCGGGTCCGGCGAACATGTTCCAGAACGCGATCACAGATGTCATCGAGATCGCAGCAATTGCAAATTGTATGTCAGACCATTTATTTCCATTCGATTTGGGAGCCATTTAGATATCCTTCCTAATCATCGTGCTCGTCATGCTCGCCGCCTTCATGCTCACTGGATTCATCGCCGCCAGAATTTCCAGAGTTGGAACCTTGGTTTGAGCCGCTAGTACCAGAGCCCGCTCCCGCCCCAACGTTAGATGCCGCTACAACCACCACAGGCTGAACTTTATTATTTGTAAGCACAACCCCAGTTGAACTGACATACACCAGATCACCAGAACTGAACGTGACCAGATAAGCAGAAGCGCCCTCGTAATTCACAACTTCCACACTATACACACCCGGGTCACCAAGGAAATCAACGGCAATGTTCGTGGCCTGATCAGGAGATACCACCTGCGGCTCTGAAGAGGCGACCGGCACATTCACAAGTTGCCCATCCACCGATTGCGATGCAACCTGCTTGGGCGGCTGACTGTTGAACACACTCATACCGCCATTCTTCACTACGGTTTGATACGCCGAAGCCACACCAAACATGGTCGCCATTAGAAACATGGTCAACATTGCCGAGATGAATAAAGTACTTTTTCTCATTTCACACTCCTTTTATCTGAATTGATAATTTCCGTCTACATAGAAAAGTCGAAATCGATGTGAATTGGTTATGGGGATGAAATTAATGATTTATTAGAGAATGCTTCAAAAAGACTGTAAAAGAAATACATCACAAAGAAAGAGCCGTGGGTTTTGCTTTATAATCTTTTATATGAATAAATTGAAAAATATCGACAAGCGTTGGTTTATTTTGGCGGTGATCGTTATTATTGTGCTAGGGGTTGGTATTGCCTTACTGCCACCCGTGAGAAGCCGACTCTCAACACAATATGAACTCCTGCGCACACGCATTGTTTATTTCTTCAACCCTCCCAGCGAAGCTGTTTTTGAACCCAGTGAACCGAACCCATTAACCATTGAAACCGCAGTTGGAACTGCCCGCGCTGAAATGCTGTTGACATTGACTCCCAAGGCGACATCTACACCAAAAGCGGGACCCACAGTCAAGCCGACGGTCACTACGACACCCGTGCCTGATACAGCGATCCTGCCGGACGTTATCTACGTTGACCAACATGGACGGTGGAACTATTGCGGTCCTGCCAATTTAACGATGGCATTGAAATTCTGGGGCTGGGGCGGTGACCGTGACGACATTGCCAAAGTGGTAAAACCCGGCTCGCCAAACCTCAACCTGGAATTCATCGAACGCGGACTGCCCGACAAGAACGTGATGCCCTACGAGTTGGTGGATTTCGTCAACATACAGACCACGGAATACCGCGCCCTTTCACGCTACGGCGGCGACATGGACCTGCTCAAACGACTTATCGCGGCAGGTTTCCCCGTTATTGTAGAAAAAGGCTATTACGAACGCGATTACACCGGCAAGATCGACTGGCTTGGTCATTATCTCTTCACCACCGGCTACGACGATGCGCGCGGCGGATTCATTGTGCAGGATGCCTACCTAAAACCCGGCAAAGACCTGCTTAGCAAATATGACGAATATCAAGATGGCTGGCGCTCCTTCAACTATTTATTCATGGTGGTATATCCCGCCGACCGTGAAACAGAGGTGCTGAACCTTCTCGGTCCCTGGGAAGATGAGACCTGGGCTGCCACTCACGCCCTCGAACTCGCAAATCAAGAACTTACTGAACTAAAAGGCAACGACTTGTTCTTTGTTTATTTCAACAAAGGCACCAGTCAGGTCATCCTGAATCAATATGCTGATGCCGCCATCGCCTATGACCAGGCGTTCAATCAATATTCCAAATGGGACACAGCCAAAGGCAACCGACCCTTTCGTATGATGTGGTATCAAACGGGTCCTTATTTTGCATATTACTACTCTGCGCGTTACCAGGATGTGATCGACCTCGCCAACACCACCCTCACAAAAACCATCTCGAAGCCCACTCTGGAAGAATCCCTGCTTTGGCGCGGGCGCGCCTATTCCATGATCGGCGACACCAACGCCGCCGTGGCAGATTATCGTGCTGCACTCCAAGTCCATGCGGATTGGTTCCCGGCGGTACAGGCGTTGCAAGAATTGGGATTGCAACCATAAGCCACACTACACCATGAAACTATTACACTTTGCAGATGCCCATATCGATATGACGAACTACGGACGGCATGACCCGGTCTCCGGGCTGCCGCTGCGTGTGTTGGATTTTCTCAAATCGCTCGACACGATCGTGGATACTGCCATCGAACGCAAGGTGGACCTGGTCATCTTTGCGGGCGATGCCTACAAAGATCGTTCTCCGGCTCCGACCTTTCAACGCGAGTGGGGCAGGCGCATCATGAAACTTTCACAGGCGAAGATACCCACGCTGCTATTGGTGGGCAACCACGATATTTCCCCATCCATTGGGCGCGCGCATGCTCTGCAAGAATTCAAGACTCTGAATGTGCCGTTCGTAAAAGTGCTGGATGCCCCTCAACTACTCACACCAGAAGACCTGTGGGGGCTGCCTCTGCAAGTCATTGCCATGCCGTGGGTGGCGCGTTCAGGGTTAATGGCTGCCACCGGCGAGACGGATTCCACACAGGCGTTCTCACGCATCGAAGAAAACATCGGTGACTTGATCAGCAGCTGGATCGAAGACAGCGACCCAGCTCTGCCGATCGTGTTGACAGCCCACGCCTCCATTGAAGGGGCAAAGTTTGGCGGAGAAAGACTCGTCATGTTGGGCAATGATCTGGTGCTAACCGGTTCATTGGTGAAGAACCCCAAATTAAGCTATGTGGCAATGGGGCATATTCACAAGCCTCAGGATGTGAACGAAGGACATCAGCCGCCGGTGATCTACCCAGGTTCCATAGAGCGGGTGGACTTTGGCGAAGCGAAGGAAGATCGTTTCTTCGTTGTTGCCGATGTGGAAAAAGGGCGGGATACGGAAGTAGAGTGGATCCAACTCACAGGAGTGAGAAGGTTCATAGACCGCCGCGCAGTTCTAAAGTCCAGCGAGAACGTGACCGAGACTCTCAAAGCGGCATTACCCAGCCCAAAGGAAATGCCCGAAGCGATCATCCGGCTGGTGGTGGAATATCCAAGAGAATGGGATGCCCTCATTGACGAAGCTGCCCTGCGAAAATATACGGCAGAAGCCTTTGAGTTCCATTTTGTCAAACGCCCGCAGATCGAGTCGCGTGTGCGCATTGATGAAGGGCAGGTGGTGAGCAGTTTGAGTCCGTTGGACCTGCTGGGACAATATTTTGATGCATCGAAGGTTTCAAATGCAGATGAGTTGAAAGCTCTGGCGCAGGAGATCATCACCGAAGATTCGCAGGACTCTTGACACTTGTTACTTGAAACGTGATACTTGGGCATCCTAATCACGCGAGGTAGTCATGTCCAGTGAACAATCAAGGTATCGTTGGTTCGTCGTTGCTGTGTTCTTTTTTTTCATGCTGCTGCATCAGACCGACAAACTGATGATCGGCTCTCTGCAGGTTCAGATCAGCAATGATTTCAATATCAATAATAAACAATGGGGGCTGATAAATTCGGGCGCGTTGATCGTCGCCACGATCTTGTATCCGATCTGGGGTTATTTATACGACCGTTATTCGCGCACCAAATTACTTTCGCTGGCATCGTTCATATGGGGCGCCACCACCTGGTTGAATGCCATTGTACGCAGCTTTGGCGGTTTTCTCGCCACACGCGCCTCCACCGGCATTGATGATTCTTCCTACCCCGGTCTATATACTCTCATCGCCGATTATTTCGGACCAACACAGCGTGGAAAGATCTTCGGCATACTACAATTGGCGCAGCCTCTCGGTTATTTATTGGGAATGATCCTTGCGCTCATGGTCGCACCCGCCATTGGCGGGTGGCGCTCTGTGTTCTACATCACCGGCTCACTTGGGGTGATCATTGCCCTTCTCATTTTTTTTGGTGTGAAAGAAATGCCGCGCGGCAAAGCCGAGCCCGAGTTCGAGAACATGACAGAGATGCAGACCTTCAAGTTCTCATGGGCAGAAGCCAAAGAAATATTCAAAAAGAAAACCATGTGGTTCGTCTTTTTACAGGGATTCGCAGGGGTGTTCCCGTGGAATGTCATTACCTTCTTTTTCTTTGCCTATCTTGAGAAGGAACGCGGCTACGATGCAAACGGCATTCTCTTTACCATGGCGCCTGTCATCCTGATCCTCGCCAGCGGATACTTCATCGGCGGCGCACTGGGTGACTTTGCCTTCAAGCGTACCAATAAGGGACGCATTATTGTCTCTTGTATCGGCGTTCTGATGGGTGCGCTTTTCATGTACCTTGCCATCACCACCCCCATTGAAGCAAAGAACCAGTTCTTCGTCTTCATGTGTCTTACAGCCATCTTCATGCCGCTTTCTGCCACGAACGTGACCGCCACCGTCTACGATGTGACCGTACCGGAAGTCCGTTCCACTGCGCAAGCCGTGGAGTATTTCATAGAAAATGCGGGCGCCGCTTTTGCCCCTATCATCACCGGCGTCATAGCGGATATGTACGATCTCAAGACCGCCATTCTGCTCATCTGCACAGTGGCATGGGGCTTGTGTTTTATCTTCTATCTTGGTGCGATCTTCACCATCGACAAAGACTCGCATGACCTGCGCAATCAAATGGCAGAACGTGCGAAATCCATGTAATAAAAACAACGGGCTTGGTTTTGACCAAGCCCGTTGTTTTTAGCCGTGAACTTTTCTCAACATAAAAAGGGAGGAACCCTGCACTGCCAGTGCCGTCAAAGCTGCCAGCCCAAACGAAACCCCAAGGCTCGTTTTTTCGATCAACAAGCTCAACACCAGAAAGAAGCCCAAAAAGGCAAACAACCCATAGAGCAACCCGCGCAGAACATGTGCCGCCGCAGCAGAACCATGGTCACGATGCGCAAAGACAGTCAGAATGGTGACATAAAGTGGGATGGTCGTCAGCAGCCCGGTCAGGCGCGAACCGATATAGGGCGCGATACCGGTTAGAAGCAAAATAAAACTGGTACCGATCAAAATGCGCACGGGAATATCCCACTGACTTTTCCTGCTTTCACCCATCTCCAATGCACCCTGCGGCATAAACTTCAGCCCTGCAAAGTTGAACAGCAGGACAAGGGGAACCACAATATAAAGAGGAATGATGATCGTCTGCAAATAAAGAGTGTTCAGCGAAAAGACAAGGATACTCCCCGCAATGGCAACCTGCCAGCGAAAGCGGGTGGCAAGCCAGGAGTACGTAAGCGCATACAACACAAGGGATGTTCCCCCGCTCAACACACCCAGAATGGAATTTTCTGCAAACACCGCACCATGGCTCAATGCCAGAAAAAACACGACCGGACCTGAAGTCAGCGGCATACCAACGATCCAGCCGCTGACGGCTGGTCCCCAACGACGTCCGGCAAGGCTGGCAGAGCCAATAATAAGCGGGGCAAGGATCAATTTTAGAGCGAGTATGTTCATATCAACAAGTTTCCATTCATACGATCAACCTGCCATGCGGAAGACCGCCAGCAAGATCGAAAGATCCGCGATCATGTGTCCCAGCAGCGGCGCGAGCAAACTGGCATCCCTGCGATATAACTGTCGCCAGAACCAACCGATAAAGACCAAAACAAAAAAGATGAACGCAACCGAAAGAGGGTGTGCCTTATCCCATACGATCATGATGTGATACGCCGCGTAGGCGGCATCTCCCCAATAAAATCCACTGGTTTCAGAGCCCAATAGGCACCGCCAGAAATATTCCTCAAAGAATGGATTGATGATCGAAAAATAAGTAATGAACCCTGCCCAGGTGGAATCAGTCAACCCGAGAGCCTGAAGTCGTGCAGGCAGGTCAGGGACTACCCCAAACAAATCCCACAACAGATACAAGCCCAATCCGCTTGCGGCACAGAGAAACACGCCCGGCAGGACGCGCATCCACGAGACTGGCTTGAAAAAGACACCCAAAGGCAGCGCTTGGCGAAGCCAGAGCAAGGTCAGCAAGATCGCCAAATGAAAACCTATCAGCGCAAGCCAGGCGCTCTTAAGAACGAAAAGTCCCGCCCAAACAGCGAAATAGGGCAGGACCAACACAATCCATTTCGAACGCATTTGATACTACTTGATCTCGGTAATGATGGTACGTTTTGCGCCAGCGGACATAAGACCCTCCGCAACCGACTCCGCCAAGGCTGGGTCCACCAATGCGATCATATTACCGCCGCGTCCGCCGCCGCTGAGTTTGGCGCCGAGCGCCCCCGCCTTGCGTGCTGCATAAACGAGAACATCCAACTCCGGCGAAGAGACTGTCATTTGTTGGAGGAATTCATGGTTATGATCCATCAACTCACCCAGCATTTCGGGTCTGCCGCTTTCAATGGAACGGCGCGCGATCAGGGATATCTGCGCAATCTCGTTGAAGATAACCTCGAAACGGTTCGAGTCCCTCAGCCACAGACGGCGCACATCACCCACTGATTCCTTTGTCGGCGCCGGAATGCCGGTATCACCGACAACAATGGTAAACGGCTTGCCAGATCTAAAGGTTTCGATGGGCTTGTCTTTCATGTAATAGACCGGCATATTGTAGGTAATGACCGTATTGTCGATACCGGAAGGCGTGCCGTGGTGAAGTTTCTCGATCTCGAAAACAAGTTGATTAACTTGCTCATTGGTCAACGAAAGCGACATAAAAGAAGAAAGAGCCCGAACCAAGGCAACCGAAACAGCCGCACCGGAACCAAGCCCCGCGGCAACAGGAATGGTCGAGTTGATGATGATGGAAATATTGGGGAATGTTAAAATGCCGAGATGCTGAAAAACTTTCAGGATCACCGAACCAATTGGATGGTCAGATGGAAGCGTGGAAAGTTCAGCCTGCAAGTTAATGACCGGCGCATGGATCCATACACCAGGCTCATTCGCATCCAGAACATCCACGTCCACATGAACTTGCTCCACAGGTACGGCAAGTGCCGGGCGGTTATACACCACAGCATGTTCGCCAAACAGGATGATCTTGCCGGGTGCAGTGGCTTTCATGAAAAGTAAAAGATGGCGAGAACGGTGACTGCCCAAAAGAACATGGCAAGCTGGAACGGACGGTCGGAGAGTAATACTTCCTCCGGCGCGCCGCCTGCATGTTTAACCTCAATCAGGTAAAGGTAGCGAAAAATGGTGTACACCACGAACGGAATGGTGAGCATCATGGAATGATTTTCAGGCACATTGGGCGCAGAGAAGGTATAAAGCGAATACGCCACAATGGTCGTGCCCGAAACGATCATGATGTATTGGTCAAGCAGCGGCAGGGTGTAACCATCCAGCACTTTGCGGTGCGAGCCTGCACCATGAGCGAGCAAGGCAAGTTCGGCGCGGCGTTTTCCAAAACCAAGAAAGAGCGAAAGCAAAGACATGACGATATAAAGCCAGGGTGAAAACCGCTCAACATGAATGAGCGTAACCCCCGCCCCCACACGCAGGACGAACCCAGCCGAGATGATCAGTACATCCAAAATCGGAATATGCTTGAGCCACTTTGTATAGGCAAGGTTGAGAACAAAATACGCAACGATCACGGCACAGAAGGCAGGCGCAAGCCAGTACGCCAAGGCGACCGTAGCGATCACGATCATTATCCCGGCAGCCCAGGCAACACCCACGGGTAATTTTCCAGAAGCGATCGGGCGATTCTTCTTCTCAGGGTGCTGGCGGTCGGCTTCCACATCAGAAAGGTCGTTGAAGATATACACACTCGAAGAAATAAGGCAGAAAAGCGCAAAACCCGCCAGGGTTCGTAAAAAGGAATCAACGACCAGCAGTTGCTTGTCGAAGACCAGCGCCGCAAAGATGAAAACATTCTTCGTCCATTGGCGTGGACGCATGGTTTTAAACAGGGCAATTAACATGCCTTATTTTACCTGATACAATATTTTCATGCCCAAAGTTCGTTTGGATGTTTTACTAGTGGAAAAAGGATTGGCTGACTCACGTGCCAAAGCCCAGGCGCTCATCATGGCGGGGCAAGTACGCATCGCGGATCAGGTCGCACTCAAGCCTGCCGTGACGGTTCAACCTGATGCCGTGCTGACGGTGGATACTGGTCCGCGCTACGTGTCGCGCGGTGGTGAAAAGATCGAAGGCGCGCTGACCCGCTTCGCCATTGACGTGACCGGCTTCACCTGTGCCGATGTCGGCGCATCCACTGGCGGCTTTAGCGACTGCCTGCTTCAGCATGGTGCAGTGAAAATCTATGCCATTGATGTGGGGAAAGGCATTTTGCACTGGAAGCTGCGCAACGACCCACGCGTAGTGGTGATGGAAGAGACCAATGCACGCTTCGTGGAATCACTGCCCGAACAAATAGACTTCGTGACCGTGGATGCTTCGTTCATTTCACTGAAAACGTTACTGCCGGTCATAAAAAAATGGAACGCAGCACATGGGATCGTTGCTCTGATAAAACCGCAGTTCGAGGCTGGCAAAAAACTGGTCTCCCGTGGCGATGGTGTCATCCGCGACCCGGAAGTTCACAGGCAGGTATTGGTGGATGTATTAACCTTTGCAAAGGCAGAAGGCTTCGGTGTACGTGGTTTGGTGAGATCCACTCTGCTGGGTCCGAAGGGAAATACAGAGTTTCTGGTCTGGCTGGAAATGCATCCGAACGATGGAGAAGTGGAAGAACTGGTGAATGGGGTTATCCCACCGTTGGAGCAGGAATGAATTGTCCCAAATGCAACTCTGAATTAACCAAAAAATATTATAAGGGCATGTTCGAAGTGGATGCCTGCCCAAACTGCCGCGGCATGTGGCTGGATTTCAATGAACTGGATAAACTCGAAGACGTGATCTTCGATGAAGACGAACACAAAGGCTCGCTCATTCATTTCCAAACCCAAACAGAGTTTCCATGCCCGCACTGCGGAATGAAACTGGACGAATTTCAATACCGTTTATACGACCTGCGGCTCGATACCTGCACCCGCAACGATCATGGGTTCTGGCTGGATGCAGGTGAAGACGAACGCGTAATGGAGATCATGCAAAAGCGGGCAGGGGAAATGCGCAGGAAGGTCAATGCCGAAGCGGAATGGAAGCAGTCCCTGATAAATATGCATTCTTTCCTGAAAAAAAAGAAATAAGACTAAGTTTACGAATAAATCAACCGCCCCTTCCTGTTTGGAAAGGGGCGGTTGATTTATCTTTTTAGTGATTGTTTCTTCGTATGAAGAACTTGGTGATCTCTTCTGCGATCGCAGGCATAAGTGCCAGCCCCACCACCAGCCCCCATTCCCGTCCGCTTAGGAAGTGGGTGTTAAAGATAGGCTGCAAGAAAGGCAGGGCGCAGACTAAAAGCAGCAAGGTTATCGAGATCCCGACCGCATATTGCATGTATTTATTGGAGAACAAACCGATCTTGAAAATGGAAGCGCGCTCCGAACGGACAGTGTACGCGCGGAAGAGTTCTGCCATAGAGAGGGTGACAAACGCCATCGTCTCAGCAGTTTGCACATCCACACCGCGCCAGTCGTGGTTGAGGACGAATGAAAGTAAATTTGCGCCATCCGGGATGCTCGCCCCTGCTTCGAGATGCCATACCAAGCCCATCACGAAGGCCGTCAGCACAGCACCAGTTTGAGCGAATGTCTGTACGAAAATCCCCACGCCCATTGAACGGTTGATGATCGGCTCCGCTTTGGCGCGCGGCTTCTGATCCATAATATCGGGGTCGCCCTTTTCCATGGCAAGAGCCAGAGCAGGAGCGCCGTCCGTGATGAGGTTGAGCCATAACAATTGAATGGCTGTCAACGGTGCAGGCAGACCGGCAAGAGTCGCAAGGAAGATGATCATGATCTCGGCAACATTTGAGGAAAGCAGGAAGAAAACGAACTTGCGGATGTTCGAGTAGATAATGCGTCCCTGTTCAACTGCCGAAACAATGCTGGCATAATTGTCATCGGTCAACACCATATCGGCCGTACCTTTGGCAACATCGGTGCCGGTAATGCCCATCGCCACGCCGATGTCGGCGCGCTTGATGGCAGGGGCATCATTTACACCGTCACCGGTCATGGCAACGACTTCATCGTTCGCCTGCAGAGCATCCACGATGCGCATCTTATGTTCCGGCGAGACGCGGGCGAAGACGTCGGTATCTTCGATGACCACCTTGAGTTTGTTATCGTCGATGGTATCCAATTCGGCTCCGGTCATCACGCCTTTGCCGGGTCGCAGCAACCCGATGGATTCAGCGATCGCTTTGGCAGTGTTCGGATAATCGCCTGTGATCATCACCGTGCGGATGCCCGCATGGCGCGCACGTTCAAGCGCCGGTTTCACTTCGGTACGCGGCGGATCGATCATGCCCATCAGACCAACAAAGACGAGGTCTTTCTCAAGGTCTTCGGTCTTTACCTCTTCGATATTATCGGGGATGTTCTTATCCGCACGATAAGCAAAACCAAGCACACGCAGCGCTTCTTTGGTCATGACATCATTGGCGGCAAGGATGCTCTTGCGCATCTCTTCGGTCATTTCGCGCGGTTTATCGTCCATGCCCTGATATTTCGAGCATAGCGTCAATACAATGTCAGGCGCGCCTTTCATGGCGATGACATCCCAGTCTTTATGCTTCTTATCGTAGAATGGCGAAGGATCTTCCGGATTTGGATTGGTGACATCATGAATGGTGATCATGCGCTTGCGTTCCGAATCGAAGGGGACTTCGTTTTCACGCGGGTAGGCTTCATCAATATCCACATGGATGGCGCCAGCTTTTGCCGCCGCAATTAGTAATGCGCCTTCCGTCGGGTCGCCGACGATGCGATAAGTCTGCTGAGAATCAGTTTCGCCTGTGCTTTCGATTTCGGCATCATTATTCAAAACACCCAGCCAAAGCGTGGAAAGAATGGCAGGATACTGTTTCACTTCCACAGGCTTGCCATTCACCTGAAAATCACCTTTCGGTGTGTATCCAGTCCCTGAAACGCTGACAAACTGCCCGTCCGCCCAGATGCGGGTAACGGTCATTTCATTTTGTGTGAGAGTTCCAGTCTTATCCGAACAAATGATGGTGGCGGAACCAAGCGTCTCAACCGAAGAAAGCTTTCGAATAAGCGCATGGCGTTGGATCATTTCACGCATACCGAGCGCCAGTGAGATGGTCACCACGGCGGGCAACCCCTCCGGCACGGCAGCAATGGCAAGGCTGATGGCAATGATGAAGACTTCGGTAATTTGTTCTGCAAAGGTCTTAAAGTAAGCTGCCGGATCTGAGAAAAACCCGCTGACTTCGGTGTAATTGAACAGAGCAACAATAAAGACAACAAAAACGAGAATCAATGAACCAATGCTAAGCGACTTGCCCAACTGGTCGAGCCTGCGCTGCAAAGGAGTCTCTTCGGTTTCAACGCTTTGCAGCATCGTGGCGATCAATCCGAGCTGGGTATTCATACCTGTGCTGGTCACCACACCGCGCCCACGCCCATAAGAAACGACCGTTCCCATAAAAGCGGTATTTTTGCGGTCACCCAACGGGACATTCTTATCCAACACAGTGGCGGCATTCTTTTGAACCGGGAGCGACTCTCCCGTAAGCGAGGCTTCCTCCACGCGCAAGTTCACGGCTTCAAGTAGACGCAAGTCGGCAGGGATGAAGTTGCCTGCTTCAAGAAAGACAATATCCCCTGGCACCAGGTTGTAAGCAGGTACAGATTTACGTGAACCATCGCGCACTACCTGCGCTTCCGGAGCAGCGAGTTTCTTCAAAGCAGCAAGCGCCTGCTCTGCACGTTGTTCCTGCACAATGCCTAAAACAGCATTCAGGACTACGATCGACATAATGGCGATGGCTTCCACGTAATCACCCAACAAGGCGGAAATCACCGAAGCAACGATCAAAAGAATGACCACAAAGTTATTCAATTGATCCCACAACATGACCAGGAAGCCGGGGCGTGACGCTTCTTGCAGCTCATTCGGTCCGTAATGTTCGAGCCGTTTTTCGGCTTCAACTGTGGTCAGCCCTTCATCATGGACTTTCAGGTCGTTAAGCACCTGTTCCATTTCCAATGCATGCCACGCAGTTTCCTGAGATACATTTTCCTGTTTCGCCATTGTCATTAATTATCTCCAGATATATAGTGAAAAAAAGACCACCACGAATCATCGTGGTGGTCTTGCCAACGCAATGTTGCGCATGAATCACCGATGGTGACAGACACCAATGGTTTGACGATAATCCATCCTGTGGGGAACAGGCGGCTACTCCCCAACCAGAAATGAGTGTACTCGATTTCAAAAGTCGCTGTCAAGGAAAAGACATAACGGTTTTGTTTGTGCAAAGAAGGGCGGGAGCATTTACAACAAGAACACTCCAAGCCCCCCCCAAAAAAAAAAAAACCCCCCCCCCCCCCCCCCACAACACCCCCCCCCCCCCCCCCCTTTTTTCCCTTTTTTGTTGGGGGGGTTTCCTCCTCCCTTGGGGGGAGGGGGGGGGGGGGGGGTTTTGACGAAATGGAGAAAATCCCTTGGGGGGGGCCCCGGGTTAACAAGAAAACTTGTGAAGAAGAGCATTGCTCCACCTAGAGTAACTCGCAAGAATGGATTCTATCTCAAACCCGAATGATTTTCCTCCAATCTTTGGAATTACCGTGATCAAACCCATGTTGTAATGTTAAAATCCAAGTCATGAAAAATACAAAATCACTGATCGTTTACTTTTTCAGCACAGTTGGTTTGATCGCCCTGCTATCTCTTCTAGGACCCGAAGAACGTTCGCTGGGATCGAACGTCCGCATCGTTTACCTGCATGGCGCCTGGGTACTCACTGCAGAGATCGCCTTCATCACAGCGGCTCTTGCCGGACTTTTAGGGCTGCTCCTGAAACATGACCTTTTCCACACATGGAGCGCCGCACTCGGGCGCACAGGGATCATCTTTTGGGTCAGTTACCTGCCGCTCTCCATGTTTGCCATGCAAAGCAACTGGAACGGACTATTTCTTGCCGAGCCGCGTTTTCGCCTGGCATTGATGTTTGCCATTACCGGCATCCTGCTTCAATTGGGTTTGTGGGTATTCAACACCGCCTGGCTTACCTCACTGGCAAACATTCTCTACATCATCACCTTGCGCGTCATCTTTGCCTCCGCTGAAAACATAATGCATCCGCCCCCATCGCCTATCTTTAAATCGGGTAACTACACGATCATTGCTTTTTTTGTCGGTTTAAATTTGCTGACATGGCTTGCCGCCTATTTTCTCACACGCGCACTCATGAACCTCAAGCCTAATCATTGAGCCACTCGTGAGAATCCGCTTCCAACTCATCGTTTTTATGTTTTTGCGTACCATCCTGAATTCAGCACACAGGATGGTGTATCCATTTCTCCCCATCTTCGCCCGCGGTCTCGGCGTGGATATATCCACCATGTCCCTGCTCATGACGGGCAGGTCATTGCTTGGTGCAACCAGCCCATTGTTGGGTCCCATAGCAGATCGGCGGGGCAGAAAATTTGGCATGCTGGCAGGACTGGGCATTTTTACTTTCGGCATTGGTGTTGTAGCGGTCCATCCGTCTTTCTGGTCGCTTGCCATCGCTCTTGGGCTTGCCATGATCGGCAAGTTTATGTTCGACCCAGCCATGCAAGCCTACTTTGGTGACCGAATCCCATATCACCAACGCGGTACTGCTCTGGCAGTAACTGAGGGAGCATGGTCATTGAGCTTCATTTTCGGCGTGCCCATTGCCGGTTTCCTGATCGACCGTTTCGGCTGGTCAGCACCATTCCCGCTGTTCACACTTCTTGGGCTGATTGCATTCTTCATCATTTGGCGAATTATCCCAAACGAAGACCCGCATCATGAGCCAGTAAGTAATTCGCGTGATGGGTACCTTGCTGTGTTCAAGTCGATGCCCGCTTTGGCAGGCATATCCATTGCCTTGTGGGCGAGTGCAGCAAACGAACTAGTCAATGTGATTTTCGGTGTTTGGCTTGAAGATTCGTTCGGGCTAAAGATCGCAGCCCTGGCAGGTGCATCGGCGGTTATTGGCTTTTCGGAATTAAGCGGCGAAGGTTTAGTGGCGCTCACTACAGACAAGCTTGGAAAACCGCGTGCGCTCGCCATCGGACTGATCGCCAACTCATTTGCAGCTGCCTTACTCCCTTTCATCGGGCAAACACAGATCGGCGCGCTGGTCGGGCTTTTTCTCTTTTACATCACCTTTGAATATGTGATGGTCAGCCATATCCCCATGGTCACAGAACTTGTTCCATCAGCAAGGGCTACGCTCTTATCCCTGAACGTTTCAGGTCATGCGCTTGGGCGTGCCCTCGGAGCATTATTAGCTGCATTCATATATCAGCAATTCGGATTTGGTTTAGTAGCACTGACCGCCATCCTCTTCAATGTAGCGGGCGTGCTGGCTTTGCGAAAAATGCAACAAAAATAACATCTAGTGGATACAAAAAAGCCCCGTCTTGTAAGACGGGGCTTTTTATTACTTGGCAATTCAATTACACGGTGCCGAGCGAGCCGTTGATTGTGGTGAAGATACCACTGATGGTCGGTCCGAGAAGCGTCAGTGCTGCAATAACGACAATAGCAACCAAAACGAGAATCAACGCATACTCAACGAGACCCTGACCTTTTTCCTTGGGGGTGAATAACATGGCAAATTTCTCCTTTCTTTCAGATTTCCTTGGAAGCATTTCCTAGGATTGAATTTATTTTACATAGTCCTGAATTATTAAACAAGTAGTATGATGATGTTATCCCCTAACAATTATGTTAGCCTTACAGAGTTGAAGAGGCATACTAAAAGCCTTGGAAACTGGCATTGATATCACTGAATATACCGGCTACAAATGGACCAAGAAGCGTCAGTGCCGCAATAACAACAATGGCAACCAAAACAAGAATCAACACATGGCTCAGGTTATGCGTTTTAGTGCGCCCTCAGAGTATTGTTAGCCGCATTCATATACCAGCGATTTGGCTTCTTCCTGGTAGCACTGACCGCCATCCTCTTCAATGTGGCGGGCGTGCTGGCTTTGCGAAAAATGCAACAAAAATAACATCTAGTGGATACAAAAAAGCCCCGTCTTGTAAGACGGGGCTTTTTATTACTTGGCAATTCAATTACACGGTGCCGAGTGTGGTATTGATCTGGGTCGAAGATACCGCTGATGGTCGGTCCGAGAAGCGTCAGTGCTGCAATAACAACAATAGCAACCAAAACGAGAATCAACGCATACTCAACGAGACCCTGACCTTTTTCCTTGGGGGTGAATAACATGGCAAATTTCTCCTTTCTTTCAGATTTCCTTGGAAGCATTTCCTAGGATTGAATTTATTTTACATAGTCCTGAATTATTAAGCAAGTAGTATGATGATGTTATCCCTAACAATTATGTTAGCCTTACAGAGTTGAAGGGGCATACTAAAAGCCTTGGAAACTGGCATTGATATCACTGAATATACCGGCTACAAATGGACCAAGAAGCGTCAGTGCCGCAATAACAACAATGGCAACCAAAACAAGAATCAACGCGTACTCAACAAGGCCCTGTCCTTTTTCATTGGGTGAAAATAACATGGTTTTCTACCTCCTTTCTTAATGGATTTCCTGACCCCCAACAGGATTAATGCATCTTCTATTTTGCAAAAAAATCAAAAAATTACAACTGTTTCTATTAATAGATTCTTAAGAATTATGCAAGGTGAGGATATCTGTATATCCTTCAAAAGAAAAACAGGCAAGATTATTTTACCTCATCTCATATTTAATCCCTGATTTTTACCATATCCGGAAATATCTACCATCAAAATTACCCTTTTCCATAATATGGAACTCCAAAATATGTAATGTCTTGTATATTGACACTTCACCATCCAAGCTGTTCGCCCACAGGGGTATTTCTGTGGTTAAATTATTCATCTCAACTTTGGACCGGTGCTCATGCTCATTCATTCAGCCTCTCAACTAATTACACTTGCAGGCGGACCCCAGCGCGGAAAAGCGCTTGGCTCACTTGGCGTGATCCCCAACGGCGCAGTCGTCATCCGTGACGAAACGATCATCGCCGTCGGCACGACCGAGGAACTGCGCAATGCGTATCCCGACGAACCAACCCTTGATGCGGGGCGCTGTGTACTTATGCCCGGCTTCGTTGACCCGCACACACACCTTATTTGGGCAGGCGATCGCGCAGATGAATTCGAAAAGAAAATGGCAGGCACACCCTACCTGGATATTCTCGCAGCAGGCGGGGGGATTCTTTCCACAGTGAGAGCTACACGTACTGCCAGTATTGAAACGTTGATGGCAGAAACTCGTCCGCGTATGTTGAGGATGTTCCGCAATGGCACCACCACTGCCGAAGCCAAGACCGGTTATGGACTTCAAACCGCGACTGAGCTGCGCCTGCTAAAAGCCCTGATCGCCTTGAATGACGAAAGTCCAATGGATCTCGCATTTACCTTTCTGGGCGCCCATGCCATTGCTCCAGAATTCAAAGACAACCCCCAAGGCTATACGGATGAAGTTACCAACACCATGCTGCCCATGCTCAAAAGCTGGTGGGAGACCCATGCCCCGCGGCACAGCCTGCCTTTCGTCGATGTCTTCTGTGAAACGAAAGCCTTTACCCTTGATCAATCGCGCCAGATTCTCACACAGGCACAATCACTAGGATTCCCACTCAAGATCCACGCCGACGAATTCGATAACCTAGGCGGAGCGTCACTTGCAGCGGAGTTAAAAGCTGCGTCGGCAGACCACCTCGTGGTTACGTCTGATGCGGATATCGAAGCGTTGGGCAAGTCCGACACGGTGGCGGTCGCACTTCCTTGTACTCCATTTGGACTTGCGGAACCGCATTACACGCCTGCAAAAAAATTAATCGCCGCCGACGCCCTGCTTGCAATTGCCACAGACTGCAACCCCGGCACATCCTGGAACGAGTCGATGCAGTTTGCCATTGCGTTGGCATGTCGCTATATGAAGTTAACACCTGCACAAGCCATTGCCGCTGCCACAATTAACGCCGCCCATGCCATTCGCCAAGCAGACTCTATTGGTTCGATCGAAGTGGGCAAGCAGGCAGATATGTTAATTCTTTCCGTGAACGATTATCGCCAGGTCGGGTATCGCTATGGGACCAACCTAGTCAAACAAGTCATCAAACGTGGACAAATCTATTCCGTGGATGTGGGTTATTACAGGACGGCATAACTGATATGAGCATTATAACTACTGGAATTATCCGCATCGCACGCAGCAAGGTCATGGAACAATTACCTGAAATGGTCTTCGTGTTGGATGAAAAAGAACGCATCGTGGACGCCAATGCCGTCGCACAAAAATGGCTTGGCAAACCGTTGGATCAGATCCTCGGCGGCGACCCGCTGGATGTATTCAAGGAATGGCCCCAACTGCTTCAACGCTTTTTCTTTTTGGAATACACGCGTGAAGAAGTTGAGATTCCAGGCGACCCGCCCCGCACCCTCGAGACGATCATGACGCCCATCTTCAATGGCAAAAAGGAATTGGAAGGTAGAGTCATCCTCGCCTATGATGTGACCGAACGAAAGAATCTCGAGAAGGAATTAAAGTCTGCCAATGAATCTTTACAGACTCAGTTGAAAGAGAACGAACATCTACGCATTCAATTGCAGGAACAAGCCATCCGCGATCCACTGACCGGGGTGTTCAACCGCCGTTATTTTGCTGAAGCGCTTGATAATGAAACTGCCCGTGCAAAACGCGAGAATTCTCCCTTTTCTCTTGTCGTATTGGATGTGGACCATTTCAAAAAAGTCAACGACACGTATGGACACAAATGCGGTGATCTGGTCCTGCAAACGCTGGCAAAGTTCCTTCAGGAAAACACCAGACGAAGTGACATTGTCTGTCGGTTTGGTGGTGAAGAATTCGTGCTGCTCATGCCCGATGCTCCCTTGGAAGACGCCTACGAACGAGCCGAACTTTTTAGAAACAAATTTGAAAGTATGGTGAATATGTACGAGGGGACAGAGATCCGCGCCACATTTTCCGCAGGAGTTGCATCCTTCCCCGTTCACGCGGACTCAGGGGAGACGTTGCTCGGGTTGGCAGACCAGGCACTTTACGCGTCCAAAGCGGAGGGGCGGAATCGCGTCACCAAGTATTCATCCTTAATCAAGTCGTAAATCCCCATCCAACTTTAGGAGAAATTATATGAAGATCGATATCATCGGCGTACCCATCGACCTTGGCGCAGACCGCCGCGGCGTGGATATGGGACCCAGCGCCATTCGCTACGCCCATTTACAAAAGAAGCTCGAAGACCTCGGCTACACCGTCAACGACGAAGGCAATGTGGAAGTGCCCATTGCAGAAATGTGCAAGATCACCAACCCAAAACTGAAATATATCGATTGCATCATACCCATGTCTCGCAGAGTTTCCGGCGCAGTGTCCACTTCGATCCAGGCTGGCAACTTTCCCTTAGTGATTGGAGGCGATCACTCCTTATCGATTGGCTCGGTACGCGGCGCGGCGCGCGATCGTAAACTGGGAGTCATCTGGCTCGATGCGCATGCCGATTTCAACACCGCTGAAACCACGCCTTCTGGCAATATCCACGGCATGTCGCTTGCCATCTTGTGCGGACTGGGTGATAAAAGCCTCGTGCAATTGTGGGACGAACCCGTGCCAGTCATTGACCCTAAAAATATTGCGATCATCGGCGCACGCGATCTGGATGAAGGCGAGAAAAGAAATTTACGTGATGCAGGCGCGATGGTGATGGGCATGGAACAAATTGACCGCTATGGCATGGTGGCTTGTCTTGAGAAAGCCATCGAACGCGTCAGCCGTGATGTGGATGGCATCTATCTCTCTCTCGACCTCGACTCGCTCGACCCCGAACACGCACCCGGTGTTGGAACACCCGTACCTGCCGGGCTGACACAACGCGAAGCGCACCTTGCTTGTGAAATGATCGGCGAAACCGGCAAGCTCATCGGCATGGACATCGTCGAAGTCAACCCCATCCTCGATATTCAAAACCGTACCGCTCTGCTCGCCGCCGACTTTGCTCTCTCGGCGCTTGGTCGCCGCATCTGGAATGGAATCTAATGAAACCAACTCTATCTGACGTAGAACGACTCGCCCGTGAAGCGGGAGCCATCCTCCGTGAAGGCTACAACAAAGAACACACGGTTCATTACAAAGGGACAATTGATCTGGTTACTGAAAGCGACCACGCCTCTGAAGCCTTTCTGCTCGGCGAAATAAAATCGCATTTCCCTGGCGGGCACATCCTCGCCGAAGAAAGTGGAAGCATTCAAGGCAGCAACGAAGACCTCTGGTATATTGACCCCCTCGATGGCACGGTCAATTATGCACATCACATCCCCATTTTTTGTGTATCGATTGGCTTCGCATCGAACGGCGTATTGACTCTTGGTGCTGTCTACGACCCCATGCGTGACGAAATGTTCCTCGCTGAAAAAGGCAAAGGCGCAACCTTGAATGGAAAGCCGATCCACGTTTCAAATACAACCGAACTGGAAAAGAGTCTGCTGGTCACCGGCTTCCCATACGATACCTGGAACACCGAACTCGATAACTTCAAATATTTTGAACGTCTCGCCAAAAAGACCCAGGGCGTGCGCCGCCTCGGTTCCGCCGCATTAGACGCCTGCTACGTCGGCGCAGGTCGCTTTGACGGTTTCTGGGAGTTCAAACTCAAACCTTGGGATGTCGCCGCTGGAGGCTTGATCGCCCGCGAAGCGGGAGCAATTGTCACTTCCATTGACGGGCGGGAAGATTTTCTTGCTTCGCCTTTATCCATTCTAGCGACAACACCAGGAATTTACGAAGCGACAAAAGGACAGTTAAAATAATAAAAGCGGACGGCTCATCGCCGTCCGCTTTCGTAAATCAAAAATCGTCATGCATACATTGAAGTGGGCCCGGTAGGATTCGAACCTACGACCAAGGAATTATGAGTTCCCTGCGCTAACCGCTGCGCCACGAGCCCGTGACTTAAAGTATCAGGTGTCAAGTGCAGAAGTGTCACGTGACACTGAAGAACCTGACACTTGACACCAAACATGAGAGCGGGAGATGGGATTCGAACCCACGAAATGTCAGCTTGGAAGGCTGATGCCTTACCACTTGGCGACTCCCGCAAAGCGACGCTGATTTTACATGCAGGCGGGCAGACCGTCAAGCACCTTGACCGACTAGGTACAATACAGTAAAATACCGTCCGCTTACAACGCTTCCGTAGCTCAGTGGATTAGAGCGCTTGCTTGCGGAGCAATAGGTCGCAGGTTCGAGTCCTGCCGGGAGCACAAGCAGCCACCTTTCATCAGAGAGGTGGTTTTCGTTTTCAGGTCGCACGCCCCATCGAGGGACTTTTCGAGTCCTGCCGGGAGCACAAGCAGCCACCTTTCATCAGAGAGGTGGTTTTCGTTTTCAGGTCGCACAAAGAAAATCACTAAGTTCGCCATGAAACAGAAATACACCTCCCCACTCCTTTTTGTTTATAATCCCTCCACCATGACAAAGAAAAAACCGCACATTCTCCTTACCAACGATGATGGCATTCGCTCGCCTGGTTTATGGGCAGCCGCCAGTGAACTCTCCAAGATCGGCTATGTCACTGTTGCTGCACCACGCCATCAATCCAGCGGTATGGGGCGCAGCCTGCCCAGCACATCCGACGGGATCATCCATAAGGAGCAGGTTCAGGTCAATGGTCAGGAATGGAGTGTATACGCCGTGGGAGGTTCGCCCGCGCAGTCCGTTCTACATGGCGTCCTCGAGATCGTTCCGCACAAGCCAGACCTTGTTGTATCGGGCATCAACTACGGCGAGAATGTCGGTTTGGGAATCACCATCTCCGGCACCGTGGGAGCCGCCATGGAAGCCGCCAACCTTGGCTTCCTGCCCTTGCCATCTCACTCGAAACCGACCCGCATTATCACCTCAGCCACTCAGAAGACATTGATTTTCAACAGCCGGATATTTCACTGGCTACTTTGCACGTATTCTATTAGAGAAGAAAAGTTTTGACGGAGTGGATGTGCTCAAAGTGGAAGTGCCGCGTCACGCCACGCCGGAAACGGAGTGGGAAATTGGCAGGCTTTCACGCCTTCGCTATTACGTCCCCACACCCTCAAAACGCGCTTCATGGGACTAACCTGGTCCCATCGGGTACGCCCATGACAACAATCTCCCGCATGAAAAAGAAGGCACCGATGTGTACATTCTGCGCACCAAAAAAATGGTCGCCGTCACCCCCATTGACCTGGATATGACCGCCCGCGTAGACTTTGATAAACTCGAGAAACACCTGCGCGGATAATTTGATAGGTTTTGAGACAAAGCTCTGATACATTTATTATAGGCAAAGCAACAGGATTATGTAATAATATTGAAGTCGCGCGTATCCTCGTGAACGCGACGATAAAATCCAAACCAACCGAAATAGTGTGCACATCAGGGAGCCAGCAACTCCCCGTTCATCTTTTGAAAAGGAAATGAACGGGGCAAGAATTCGGACTCTACCTTTATCGGAGGGTACCTTGTCAACAACCACAATCGCTACCACCACGTCTACTCGTAAAAAGGTGACGACTCTCACGTTCCGTCAGAAGAAGGAACGCGGCGAGCCGATCACAATGCTAACCGCCTACGACTATCCCACCGCCATGTCGATAGACAAGGCTGGTATTGATCCCATCCTCGTTGGCGATCTGCTTGCAATGGTGGTGCTTGGCTATGAAAACACCCTGCCCGTCACCATGGATGAAATGCTCCACCATGCGCGCGCTGTTGCACGTGGAGCCAAAGCCCCTTTACTCGTTGGCGATATGCCGTTCATGTCGTATCAAGTTTCAGTGGAAGACGCCGTACGCAATGCCGGGCGTTTTCTGCAACAAGGCGGCATGGATGCAGTCAAACTCGAAGGCGGGCGTGAACGGGCAGACGCCGTACGTGCGATCACAGGCGCGGGCATCCCCGTCATGGGGCACCTCGGGCTGACGCCGCAATCGGTGCATCAACTCGGCGGTTTCCGCGCACAAGGCAAGACGGCATCAGCAGGGAAACGCTTGCTTGAAGATGCACAAATCCTTGCAGAAGCTGGTGCGTTCAGTCTCGTGCTTGAGTCGGTTCCGGCTCGGCTGGCAGAATACATCTCCAAACAGATTTCCATTCCAACCATTGGCATCGGTGCAGGCACAGGCTGCGACGGGCAAGTACTCGTTACACACGACCTGCTTGGTCTGTTCGAACGCTTCACGCCAAAATTTGTCCGGCAGTATGCAAATCTGCACGAAACGATGGATAAGGCATTTACAGAATATCTCAACGATGTGAGCACCAGACAATTCCCTGCCGCAGAGCACACTGTTGAAATGAGCGATGAAGAATGGGCAGCCTTCCATAAGGAAGTGAAATGAAAGAGAACATTTTATTAGTTGGCACGGGCGCATTATCAACTTTATTTGCGGCACGTTTGAGCGCAGCGGGGCATCACGTTTCCATGCTGGGCACATGGAAGGATGGCTTGCAGGCTTTGAACCAAAATGGTGGGCGTGTTACCGAAATAGATGGGAAAGAACACGCATTCCATGTCGAAGCCACGGATAACCCCGGCGACCTTTCGAACGTGAAGCACGCGATCATCCTCGTCAAATCGTGGCAGACCAAACGTGTTTCAGAAAAGCTTAAAGGAATCCTTGCACCGGATGGAATGGTACTCACCCTCCAAAACGGACTCGGCAACCGCGAAACGCTCGCCCGCGACCTCGGGGCTGGGCGCGTCGCCCTTGGCATTACCACCGCTGGAGCCACATTGCTTGGGCCTGGTCTCGTCAAAGTGGGCGGCGAAGGAGTCATCTCACTGGAACAGAATCAGGCTCTCGGTCCGCTTGAGGCGGCATTGCGTTCATCCAACTTTAATTTGCAGATCGTGAACGATGCGCGATCGTTGATGTGGGGCAAACTGATCATCAATGCCGCGATCAACCCGCTGACGGCGTTATTGCAAGTGCCGAATGGCGAGTTGTTGTCGCATCCGTGGGCTCGCAAAGCAATGAGTGCGCTGGCACGTGAAGCAGCAGAGGTGGCGCAGGCTGAGCAGGTGAACCTGCCGTTCAGCAACCCGATCGAAGCCGTAGAAGAAGTAGCACGTAAAACGGCGAAAAACCTTTCGTCCATGTTCCAGGATGTGCGCCGTGGTGCGCCGACCGAGATCGATGCCATCTGTGGTGCCGTAACGCGGCGTGGTGAGGCGCACGGCATCGCAACACCATACAACCGTTCGTGCTGGCAGTTGGTAAAAGCAATGTGATTTCAGTGAGATTGCATGGGCAGTTTGCAAACCGCCCATGCAATCTTATACAGCAATAAAAGGGGTGACATTTATCCACTTTCCTTCATGACTTCGTTTCTGTCCTCTCAAAATGGCGCATGGTAAGATAAAAGAAAACTTTATCGTTGGAGGCGTTCATGCGCAAACTGATAATGATATTTATTTTGGGTGCCTTTTTGGCATTTCCATTCTCCGTATCAGCACAAGGTGATACGGCTCTTTCCTTTGTCACTGTACAATTATGCCTGAATACGACCAGCCCAGCATGCTGGTGATCGTCGACTTTCGAACGCAGCAGCGGATACTGCACTCCTGCCACGTTGAGCTTCCGCATCCCTGCCGATGCCAACCTGATCGCAGTTGCTTCTGATGCGGGAACGGGCAGTTTTCTGGATCATCCCTTCGAAGCGCCAGTGGCAGATGGAGAATATCTGGTCTTTAGCCTCGTCGTCGAGGAGAACAAGCCATATCGCTTCGAATACTATCAGCCCCTGGCATTCGACGGCGAATCTCGAATCTTTTCCTATCTTTGGGATAATGGATACGCGGTCGAAAATTTCCAATATCTCTTCCTTGAACCATTGGATGTGACCAACGTGACCCTCGAGCCCACTGAGGCTTCACAAGAAACCTCCAATGGTTTGAACTACTATCAAGGCGCAGCAGTGCCGCTTGCCGCAGGTGAGCAATATACCTTGAACTTAAACTATAAAAAGACCACCGAAACACTGGTCTCTGATGCACAAGCCGTACAGATCGCCGGGCCTGTCAATGAAGATACGCCCGGGCGTGTCTCATTGGCGAACAGCCTGCCATATATCATCGGCGGTTTGGGGATCATCATGATCGCGGGCGGGTTGATGTATTACTTCCAATGGGGGCGGCGATCTTCCGGCAAACCACGCCGCCGTTCGCACGCGAACGTGGATAGCGATGCAACCTCTGTATATTGTCCGCAATGCGGGTCACGTGCCAAACCCAGCGATAGGTTCTGCCGAACCTGCGGCGCACGGCTGAGGCACGAAGAAAACTAGAACAAGCTATGAAAAGACCTCGTCTATGGCGAGGTCTTTTCATAGCTCAATTAAGTGCATAAGGGCTTCTCGGGAAAAATTTAGGTGGGTGTATCCGGTTCGGACGGGGAAGCGATGCGCTTTATCCAAAATGAAAAAACGCCCAAAGGATGTAACATCCTTTGGGCGTTCGGTTAAGTCAACCTAATGGTGTTCGTTCGATTTGAACGGTAGGAAGCGAGCAGCAAGGCTGAACGCCAACATCCAATAGCAGATAACCATGGTGCCAACTGCAAACTCGACCCAGGTGGGTGTATAGGAATTCAGCACGATGTTTGGCGTAAATGGATCATAAGAGATAGAGGCGATCAACCCGGCAAAGTTGTAGTTCCAGCGGGTGATGATGGCGGCGATGATCGGAATGACCGCTGCAGCCATTAAGTAGCGGAAGTTCTTGACGCTTTTGGCTGCCAGCAAAATGGAACCCGCAATGACGGGCAGGAGCGCCTGCCCCAACCAGAACGTGAGCGAATATGGTGCAATGGTATCGAGTATCTGGGTTTGCAGGAAAATCTCGCGGTCAAAACTGTAATAGTTGGTGACTGCCCAATCCCACACACGCAGGTAGGTAAGCAATAGGGTGATGCCGCCAGCCAGACGAGCCACATCGTAAAGAGCCGAGTCGCTGACCAACCCAGGACGCATGACGCGAAAGACGAATACACCAGTGATGAACAACAAGGCAATGCCGCCGCTCATGGCAGAGAAGACGAATTGCACCGGCGCACTTTGATTGAACCAAATACCGCGTCCCGCAAGGACGGAATAGGTTGCGCCCAATGAGGCTTGATGCAAAAGGGAAAGCGACAGCCCGGCAATTGCTAATACTGGACCCGCCTTGTGAAGCCAATTGGAAAAAGCATATACCCATTTCATCAAAGTTCCAAGGAACTTGAAGCGAGTCAGCCATGGGTGAGTTTTGAAGATGGGGTGTTCAAGTACGATCGGCAGAACTTCCGCGATCAGCACATTGAGATATAAAACCACACACATGGTCACTTCCCATAACAGGGAGTGCGGCTGCCAGAATACGATGGGGTGCCAAAAACGCAGCGGTTGACCCAGGTCAAAGAGCAGCACCATACCAGCAGTGGAATACCCTAAAAAGCCTAGCAAAACAGCAAGTTTACCGATCACTTCAAAACGTTTAATGCGTAAGAGGTAAACGATCACACCAAACACAAAGGCGCTGCCGCCCATGGAAATGGAGGAAAGGTCAATGGAGATCCACAGCCCCCACGGCACAGCATTGCTAAGTCCGGTGACTTGCAAGCCGTCCCGCAATACAACAAAAGCACCTACCAATCCAAAGAGAAAGCCAGCAATCAGGAGACCGATCCAGTAAGGAAATAGGTCGATCGAAACTTTGCCAAGACGCAGGCTGGGGTAACGAATATTATTGATCATGATCCTGCCTCCTGATCAGTCTCAGGTTTTGGTGTGGGTGGAATATAGTAAACGCGCGGCTCAGTGCTTAATTCCTCACGCAGCCGCAGTGTCACTGTCGCTTCGGCACGTGCAATGGCAATGGGACTTTCAGAGTCGTTCAGGTCGCCAAAGACGCGTGCTCCAGTGGGGCAAGCGACCACACACGCCGGGGTGGCATCATGATCCACACCTGGGGTAAGCCCATGCTCCAAACCTCTATCAATACGGTGCGAGCAAAAATGACATTTCTCTACAACGCCACGCGGACGGTTTTCCACTTCCTGCATTCCGAAATCAGGTGATTTCGGGCTAAGCTCGATGGGATCTTTCCAATTGAACACACGCGCACCATACGGGCATGCCACCTGACAATATCGGCAGCCGATACAGCGGTCGTAGTCCATCGCTACAATGCCATCCGGGCGGTAGTACGTCGCCTGCACCGGGCAGACATGCACACAAGGCGCTTCAGCGCATTGCATACACGGGCGCGAAAGAAAAAACTCCTCGCCTGACTGGGTCTCTTCCGCAGTGACCACGTTGTAAAGCATATCGTCCGCCAGGTTATTGACCGCCTGACAAGCATAGGTGCAATAATTACAGCCAATGCACTTGTTAATATCGATCAACATACCCCATTTGCGTCCGCCCTCATGATCGGTCTCACTACCGCGCACGCGCACATCATTCAAGCCAACAAATTGCGTCAGCCCGGCGGCGCCTAACAACGCTGCACCCACTTTCAGAAGGTCGCGCCGAGTTATGTTTTTCTCGCCAGCTTTGTTTTCAGAGTCTGCCTGCATTATAGACCTCCAAGTTCGCTAAAGTTATTTCTCATCTTCGGTCGGAATGCCGGGGTCTTTACCAACAACCACCCACACCACACCACCGCCGAGCAACAGACCGGCAAACAATAACAACCAGGATGGAAGGTTGACGCCACCTTTGGCAGGTTCAGAAGCAGTGGATTCTTCCGCCACATCCATCGGGGTCGTTGTTTCTTCCGCTTCAGCAGATTCCTCGCTGGAGGCTGCTTCTTCCGATCCTTCCGCCGCTGGGATGGGCTCAAACTCAAACCCGGCTGCCACTAATTGATTCGCCTCATGCAAACCTTCATGGCAGGAATTACAAGTTGCCAAAGTTGCATTAAAAGCATGCCCGCTCGTTCCCAAGATGGCATGTAGCGCAAGTGGTGCCCGCCGCCGTATGCGTGGAGTCGTGCCCGCCAGTGACCTGTTCTTTATGGCACGATTCACAGATCAACTTGTTATCTTCTGTCAGTTTCTGCTGCAAAGAGTGTGATTCATGGCAGGAGGCGCAAGTCATGCTGAGGAAACCATGCTGGCTCTCAGTCCACTGGGTGTACACATCAATATGACAAGTACCGCAGGTGCTTTCTTCGCTTTCGGTCGAAAAATATAAATCAGGGTGTTGCGTGCCCTCTTCCCCGGGAATGAGTGTATGGCAATTATCGCAGCTTAACGGTACACCGGCATGCTTGCTCTCTGCAAGTAATTCCACCGCCTGCTTGTGACACTCCGAGCAATCATCGGTAAACTGAGCGTCAACATGTTGTGCTTGAACTTCACCATTCGGCAGGAAAGCCATCAGACCGAAAACCAATATGAAAAATCCCCCCACAAAGAAAAACAAACCGAGTTTTTTAGTAACAAACTGTCCACTCATATTGCAGCCTCCAGTATTAATACTTTTTTAGTGTTGTTGAATATGGTAAACATAAGTCAATTTGTCAACAAGTGCAACGTGTCATTTTAATGGAAGTTTAATGTCACTCAAATTATGACACATTTTGTGGGATTTCAAATTAAGAATTCCCAAACTGGCTTTATGAAAAAGCCCTACCCTGCTTGTGCAGGATAGGGCTTTTTGAACAAAGCACTTTCTCTTACTTCAGAGCAGCAAGAGCGTTTTCCATCAACGCCTTAAAGTACTCAGGGTTGTGGATACCTTCACTACCATCTTCGTGAACCAGGTTGTAGAAGAATAGAGCCTGGGCAGGACCTTCTTCGTATGTACCTGGAACTGTGGAGATCGTTCCATCCGCAGCCTTAGAAAGCATACCCTTGGCGAGCAAAGCCGCTTCGAGTTCGGCATACTGTTCTTCGAACTCAGTCATGAAGCCGTTGATATTGAAGTCTTCGGCGCCTTCATGGCAGGACGTACAAGTAGCTAACTGAGGTTCAAAGCTGTGAGAGCCACTTTCGCCCATATGACAGCCTGCGCAGGTATTTTCAACCTTTGTGTAATGTCCACTGGGTTCGCCAGTCACACCAAAGTCGCCAAGACCCATAAGCACATCGACCTGTACACTATAGTGAGTGTTGAAACGGGCGGTAGCAGCATATTGACCAGGAATCGGCGCTCCAGCGGCATCTTTGGCAACAAAATTCACCATGTAGCGGCGAGCCTGATGGCAGTTGGCGCACAAGTTACCACTGCCGCCATCGAAGGTTGCACCACTGGTAACGAGCCACAGGTGCATTGGTCTCGAGAGCCCAATCGTCACCCGTGTAGGTCACGTGGATCTGGTGGCAGGTACGGCAATCTTGGTGAGTCGGGTCAGCATCACCGGATTCGAGGGTGCTGAAGTTTCCACCAGCAGCGATCATTTCGCTAAAAGCAGCGCCGGAGTGACAACCCGCGCAGCTCTTGTTTCCGCCTTCTTCGATGAACGCGGTGCCGGATCCGTGCAGTGACTCTTGCCAATTCGCCTTTTTACCGCTGATGACGGCGGTGTCATTATGGCATTCGGTACAAGTCAGATCGGCGGCTGTCATAGCCGGGCCGGGCTCGCCCTGCGGACCTGCGGGTCCTTCAGGACCTTGGGGACCCGGGGTGCCACAAGCTGCAATAAATGCTGCGGCAATGATCAGGATGCCTGTTAGAACGAACTTCTTATTAAATTTCATAGCATATTCTCCTTTTGACTTTTTGAGTAACCATGTCTTGATTTTCGGTATATAAGCTAGGCGCCTCCTCATCAAGAAAATGACTGCTTTAACATTTTGTAGCAGATATGAAGAATTTTACTTAAGCTTAAGATTAATTCCTAGTTAATATACGCTCACCTTCGTGTGACGAAAGTCACAACAATTTGGATAAGATTACGGTGATTATACAGCTAAAAAAGTTCTATTCCTGAGGGTTCTCACCCTCACTCAGGTCTGGCAGCGCCGATTCGATCTCTTCCGGACTCTGACCAGCTTCGAGGCGGTCTACCACCTCGTCGAATTCGGCGGGCAAGTCCTCACCCATTTCTCTCCCCATCTTTTTCATCATCTTTCCAAATTCCGCCGGGTCATTTTCCATCCCTTCAAACCCGGTGAAATCATTTGCCATGGATTCAAGCCTGCCTTCCTCGGTTTTTGCAATGCGAACTTTTGTCATACGGCGGCGCACGTCCCTGCTATTGCAATGAACGCACAACACTTCTTTTTGACCGTATTCGGCATAAGTCAGAAAAAACATCAAAACGCTGCTGGCAGGAATTGCAGATAAAGTCATAGGTAGGCATACAGTCTATTTTACAGAGTCAGTGCCGGGTCAGGCAAGAGGCGGGTTTGGTACAATACCCAGATGTCTGAATTCGATCTCCGTAAACCCAATCCGTTGCTGATCGTCATCTCTGGTCCATCAGGCGTGGGAAAAGACTCTGTCGTCCAGCGCATGAAAGATCGCGGTTTCCCTTTTCATTTTGTCGTCACGGCCACCACACGTGAGAGACGCGCAAATGAGACACATGGCGTCGATTATCTTTTCGTTTCCAAGGATGAGTTTGCACGCATGATCGACGCGAACGAACTGATCGAATATGCCATCGTCTACGGTGATTACAAGGGCATTCCCAAGGAACAGGTACGCAACGCCTTTGCAAGCGGCAAGGATGTGATCATGCGTGTGGATGTGCAAGGCGCCGAAACCGTGCGCAGGCTGGCACCCGAAGCATTGTTAATCTTCATCACCTGCGACAGCGAAGAGGAACTCGAACACCGCCTGCGGGAACGCAAGACCGAATCAGCTGATTCTCTAACTCTGCGCATCGCCACTGCCCGCAAGGAACTGCAACGCCTCGAAGCCTTTGATTATGTCATTGTCAACCACGATTTTCATCTGGATGATACGGTGGATAAAGTTCGTGCGATCATCAACGCCGAACACCACAAGGTACATCATCGCAAGGTGACCTTGTGATACAGCCTCCTGCTTCTCTACCAGACCCATCCACTGGGCAGCCGCCCGAACCGCTCCCAACCCGTCAGCCTGCCTACGTGCGGATGCCGTCTCTGCCGCCCACTGCTACATATATCATTATCGGCTTCACCGTATTCGTATATCTCTTACAACTTCTTGGCTCGGCAATTTTGGGGGACTCGAGCTACGGCATTGATTGGGTGACTCTTTTCGGTGCCCGCATCAGCGAAGCCATTTATGAAGGACAATTGTGGCGGCTGATCACGCCGGTCTTTTTACACGGCTCTTTTGCCCACATCTTTTTCAACATGTACGCCTTGTTTTCCGTTGGCACTTTGTTGGAACGTCACTTTGGGCACGGGCGTTTTTTGCTCCTATATTTTCTAGGCGCATTCGCAGGGAATGTGATGTCCTTCCTTTTTACACAAGGATATTCCGTGGGCGCATCCACCGCTGTATTCGGGTTGATCGCTGCCGAAGCCATTTTCTTTTATCAAAATCGCGAGTTATTCGGCTCACACGCGCGGCAGGCGATCAGCAATGCTGTGTTTATCATCGTGATCAACCTATTCCTCGGGTTGGCGCCCAATATTGATACCTGGGGACATATTGGCGGCTTGTTAGGCGGTGCGATCTTTGCCTGGTTTTGCCGGTCCCAAATGGATGCCGGTTGGGGTCCCGCCTGAGTTCTCCCTGCAAGATGAACGCGAATCGCGCGAGATCATCAGTGGAATACTGCTGGTGCTGTTCGTGTTCGGCGGGCTGACCGCATGGGCGCTTATCTCCGGAAACGGTTAATAAATTTTTAAAAAAAGAGCCCGTCAAAAATGACGGGCTCTTTTCCATGTCTCTTAATTCTATTACAAGTGACGATTGCTGCGGGGGTCGAACGCGTCACGCAACCCATCACCAAGTAAGTTGACGCACAGGATAATGAACACAATGAAAAGGCTGGGGAAAACCCACATCCACCACGCACCACGGGTCAAAAAGGACTGTGCTTGTTGCATCATGTTACCCCATGTTGAGGTCGGCTGTTGCACACCAAGACCGAGGAAGGAAACGTAAGCTTCGGTGAGGATCGAGCCAGCCAATCCTAATGTTGATGAAACGATGATCGGTCCAAGCGTATTCGGCACTAAGTGTCGGAAAAAAGATCGGGTATCGCTGGCACCAAGGGCGCGGGAGGCGGAGATATAGTCCAACTCTTTGATCGAAAGGACACTGGCACGCACGATACGAGCCAGATACATCCAGGAGGTCAAACCGATCACGATGATCACAATGCCGATACTGCCGCTGAATGTGCGCCCAAGGATGGACACTTGCCCCACTTCGCGCCCGATGAATTTTGCCAATACGATCAACAGGAACAGCGAGGGGATGGCCAGCATGGCTTCGGTGAAACGCATCAGGAGCGAATCCACCCAGCCGCCATAATAAGCCGCAGTTCCACCGACAACAGTTCCAAGCGAAACAGATACGGTTACTGCCAGCACGCCAATAAACAAGGAGATCTGACCGCCATAGATAATACGGACGAAAACGTCACGTCCAACACTATCTGTACCGAACCAATGTGTGGCACTCGGCGGGGAAAGGCGGGCTTTAAGATCTGTCTCATTGGATCTTGATTCGGGGTAGATAATTGAACCACCAACGATAAAGAGAATCAGCAGAATCGCCCCCACGCCTCCAGCAACCGCCATATGGTGTTTACGGAAGCGTCGCCAGATCAACTGTCCAGGGGTGAGCACGACTTTTCGTTCTTCAACAATCGTTCCAATACCGGCTTTTTGTGTAAGTTCAGAAGTATCTGCCATATCCAAAATATCCTTAACTTAAGCGAATTCTTGGGTCGACGACTGTGTAAAGCAAGTCTACGATAATAGTAAAGAAAACCACGCCTGTGGATGTCAATAGAAGCACACCCAGCACCACTGGGTAATCGCCGCGTCCTGCATATTCCCAGAATAATCGTCCCATTCCAGGCCAGGTAAATACCGATTCGGTTACAAGCGCCCCACCCATCAAAAACGGAATATCCAACCCGATGATAGTGACGAACGGCAGGATGGCATTACGGAACGCATGTTTATAAAGGGTCATGCGTTCGGTCAAACCTTTTGCCCGTGCAGTTCGGATATAGTCCAGACTCAAAACTTCGAGGATGCTTGTGCGCAGAAAACGGGAATAACCAGCGGTCTGAATGGTAACCAAACAGAAGACCGGCATGACCATGTGTCGAATTAATTCGATCGGGTCTTTCGTGTCCCAAATATCCGCGCCCGTTGGCAGATACGGAAGCCCCCATTGTTTGAACTTCACTGCAAAGAGCATGATACAGCCCAATGCAATAAAGAATATTGGCATGGAAAAGCCGATAAAAGAAAGTGTTGTGATCAAATTGTCTACAAAGGAATATTGCTTGACAGCAGCCACCAACCCCAACACAAAGGAAACGAGAATGATGAATATCTCGGATGTGATCATTAATTTCAGCGTCATCGGCAGGCGCTGTTTGATCATTTCAATGACGGGTTGTTTCGAAAAGAAGGAGTTTCCCAAGTCGCCTTGAAGCGCCAGACCCAGCCAGCGGACGTATTGAACTGGCAAAGGTTTGTCCAGCCCCAGATTTTTGGCGATTCTCTCCCTATCTTCAGCAGTAATGCCCGGCTTATTGGCATATTGCGCCATTGGGTCCGAGGAAAGCCGCGTTAAAATGAAACATAACATCGTTATGATAAAAAGGATGAAGATGGCTTGCACGATTCTGCGCACGAGGTATGCCCACATGGGTAAACCTTCCCACCGTCCTGGTTGGGATTTTTACTACAGGACAGTAATCAAACTGTATTCAGTTGATGGTCTCAAAAAAAATATTTGAATGAACAGAATAATTTCTATGGATAGACCTGTGGCGCGAGCGCCACAGGTCTATTTTTAGCTTTCGAACTTAATTTGTCTTACTTGATGTCGAAGTCCTCAGCAGACCAGAACGCGTTGGCGTAACCGGAGCTGGGCGGGAAGACCAAGGTGTCGCTGTAGGCAAAGATGTTCGCGCGGGCATAGAGCGGAATGATGATCACATTGTCGAACATGTACTGCTGGATCTCATCGTAAACGGCTTTGCGTGTCGCGGGATCAGCGCTCTTGAGCGCCTCCAGGAACATGGCATCCAACTCGGGGTCGCAGATATGATAGTTGTTGGAACCAGCCGTGTTTGCAGCACTGGGTACATCGTCGCAGCCGAAGCTATCGCTCGAGTCAGGATCGGGATAGAAGCCGGTTGTGTAGACGGCCATATCGAAGTTACCACGCGGCATGTCGGCACCATCGGTGTAGGAACCGAAGAAGGTACCAGCGGGGAGATGGTTCGGGATGATGTCGATACCGATCTGCTTCAAATCAGATTGAATGGTGAGGACGTTGTCCACACGGCGCTGGGCGGTTGTGGTCTCAATGCCAAGTGAGAACCTGACTTCTTGACCGTCACAAGTACCGGCGCGGATGCCATCGGAGCCGACAGGGTAGCCAGCTTCATCGAGCAGGGCGTTCGCCTGTTCAGGATCGTATGGATAGGGTTCCAACGCGGTGTTGTACCAGTAGGAGTTCGGCCACAGGGAGGCAATAAACGCGGCGTCTTCCACCTGCAGGTAGTTCTTGATGAAACTGAGGCGGTCAATACCCATGGCAATTGCCTTGCGGACGTTGGGATCTTTGAAGGGGCAGAAGCCGTCGACATCACTGATACCAGCACCATCAACACCGGCAACAGTGCCGAGGTTGAAGAACAGGTGCTCAAAGTCAGGGGTGGCATCAACACGGAGTTGAATGCCCTGTGACTCGAGACCCTGAACGGTTGGGATATCGGATTCAGCGAGGTTGACCATCAACTGCACATCGCCAGCCTGGAGGGCGGCAAGACCCGCTTCAGGATCGGGTACGAACTTGATGTTGATATAGTCCAACTTGGCGGGAGTGCCGAAGTAGTTCGGGTTGCGGACGAGGGTCATGTGATCGCCGGGTACCCATTCTTTGATGGCCAACGGACCGCCAGCCCAGGTGGGTTGGTGGATCTGCGGGGTTGGTCTCGAGCCCGGTCTGACCTTCGAAGACGTGAGCGGGGAGCAAGCCACCGCTGAGGTTGTTAGGACCGAGGTTGAAGATGGTCGGCCAGGAAGGATAGAGTTCCGAGAATGTGATCACCACGGTTCTCTCATCAGGCGCTTCGACGCTGGCGATCTTGTCCCAACCGCCGCGGCTGACGGGGGCATTCGCCGGGTCCATCGCAGCCTGCCAGTTGAAGACAAAGTCAGCAGAAGTGATCGGCTCGCCATCGGACCAGAAAATGCAATCCTTGAGCTTGTAGGTGATTGTCAAGCCGTCTTCGGAAACCCCGCCATTTTCGGCGCTTGGGATTTCTTCCGCGGCATAGGGGGATCAGGTTGTTCTGATCATCCCATTTTCCAGGACCAATACCGTACATCTGCCAGATCCAGGCAGAAAAGCTCATGTTGCTGTACTGAGATACAGCCTGATCAGGTTCCTGCTCGAAGGCAATGTTGATGCCTTTTTCGCCGGTTTCAGCAGTGGTGGGGTCCCAGCCGGGTACAGCCGGAGCACAAGCAGCTTCTTCAGCGGCAGCTGGGGCTTCGGTAGCGGCTGCTTCAGTGGCGGGGGCTTCGGTGGCTTCGGGCGCGCCACCGCAGGCGGCGAGCACCATGCTCGCAAGCACCAGCAACGAAAGCAAAGCGAACAGATTTCGTTTCATACGGTTCTCCTCCAATAGAGAGAAATGAAAGTTTTCATTTTGCCGCGCAAAATGATTGGCGATTATACACCTAATACAACTTTACCGGAAAACCAATTCCACCCAGCCCTACTGTAGAAGGGTCTTTTGCCCATACTCCGGGCGTGATTTCCGCGCATTTTGGGCACTTTCCCTCTCTGGTAATGTTGTATTCTTGGATGGTATAACCCCGCCTCTTGACCAAGAGATGACCACATTTTGCACAACAGGTATCTTCATACTCCCCAACCCTCCCCGGCAAATTCCCCGCATAGACAAATTTCAGCCCTGCCTCACGCCCGATCTCTGCTGCACGGATAATTGTCTGCGCGTTGGTATTTTCCGGCTCGGTCATTTTATAGTCTTTATGGAAGGCAGTCACATGCCAGGGAATGTCATTTGAAACTTCCGCCAGGAACCGCGCCGCATCCCACAACTCTTCGTTCGAATCATTGAAGCCGGGTATCACCAGCGTGACTACTTCCACCCATAAACCTGCCGCTTTGCACGTTTTATACCATCCAATGTGCTGAAGTGTCCCGCCAAGTTTGCGATAATTCTTATCGCTCATACACTTGAGGTCAATTTTGTAGGCAGAGAGGTAGGGTGCAAGATAGTCCATCACCTCCTGCGTATTGTTCCCATTGGAAACATATGCACATAGCAGCCCATTTGCCTTTGCTACCTTGAATATCTTAACTGCCCATTCACTGGTGATCAACGGTTCGTTATATGAAGAGACCACCACTGAAGCATTCGTCCGTTGCGCATGAGACAGAACATCCTCCGGCGTCAACTCACGGATGAACTGCGCCGAAACATCCGAAGCAGGGTCGCGCAGGGCTTGCGAGGTCAGCCAATTTTGACAATATCCACAATGATAATCACAACCGAGCATACCGAAGGTCAATGCATTCGAGCCGGGCAATACATGCGAAAACGGCTTCTTCTCGATCGGGTCACTTTGCAATGCTGCCACATAACCGTGCGGCACCATTAACTTGCCACCTTTATTAAAACGAACCTGACAAATTCCGCGTTTGCCCTCGCGAATGAGACAGCGGTGTCCGCAGGCGAAGCAACGCACAGAGTCGTCGGTGAGCTTTTCGTACAGTTCACCTTCCACGGTCAAAGCATCAAGTCGATTTGCCAAGGCACTCATATCATCTATAATATAACCATGTTATCGGTTGTAATACAAGCAGGCGGACAGTCCTCCCGCATGGGTGAGGACAAGGCACTTAAGCCATTTTTGGGAAAACCGCTGATCCAACGCGTGGTTGAACGGCTGAGCCCAATAACTGATGAAATGATCGTAACGACGAATCGCACCGTAGATTATGAATTTCTAAAGTTGCGCCTCGTTACCGACCTCAAACCGGGGCGCGGCGCACTGGGCGGACTCTACACTGCGATCGCATCTGCCAGCCATCCATTCGTAGCCGTGGCAGCCTGCGATATGCCTTTCGCGAGTCAAAACTTCTTTGAAAGCGCATACCGGCTCATCGTTAAGGAAGAGGCGGATGTCATCATCGCCAAGACAGAGGAAGGCTATGAACCCTTCCATGCTCTATATCGCCGTGAGACATGTCTGCCCGCCATCGAAGCTGCGATCAATGAAGATAAATGGAAAGTCATCGCCTGGTTCCCGCAGGCGAAAGTGAGAGAATTATCGCCGGATGAATTGAAATCCTTCGACCCATCCGGCTTATGCTTCTGGAACGTGAACACCCCCGAAGAATTCGGAAAAGCGGAGCAATTAGCAAAATAGGTCACGCTTGAAGCGTGACCTATTTTATTTATCGAACGATCAATACCGGGCAAGGCGCATGCGAGACGACCTTCTGACTTGTACTGCCGAGCAACAAACCCGCCAACCTGCCCAAGCCGCGTGAGCCCATCACGATCACATCACTTTTGCGGACATTCGCAATTTCGAGGATGGCACTGGCTGGGTCGCCTTCAAGAATTTCGGTGTGGATCTCGCAAGGCACCGCACCTACTTCCTTCACAGCTGCATTCAAGATTTCTTCGGCTTCACCCTTGCGGTTGGTGATCACGATCTGCATATTCGGTTCACCAAGATACAAGGGGATCGGGTCGTAGGCGACCACAATGCGAAATTCAACAGGTTTCATCAGGCGCGCCAGTTCGGCGGCTTTGCGAGTGGCGTGGAGGGCGTGCTCTGGAACCGTCCACAGCGAGCAGGATTCTTTCAAACATAGAAGCTCCTTTCGGTGGGGTACAATTTCAGTATATATCTTGTTTGTCTGAAATTCATTTGAGGAGCGTATCCGCATGTCACTAAATCTTGATGTCATTCGTCAGCAATTTCCATCTCTAAACCGCAATGCCATTTTCTTCGACAACCCTGGCGGGACTCAGATCGCAAAACAATCCATCGACCGCATTACAAAATATCTAATTGAAAGCAACGCCAATCATGAAGGTGCATTTGCCACAAGCATTGCTTCTGATGCCGTGCTCGATGAAGCGCACCAAGCCATGGCAGATTTCTACAATGCGCCCTCAGCGAAAGAGATCGTCTTTGGCAATAACATGACCACGCTCACGTTGCATCTCAGCCGCTCCCTTTCTCGTGATTGGAAAGAAGGCGATGAGATCGTGCTGACCCGCCTCGACCACGATGCCAACGTCACGCCGTGGGTCTTAGCTGCACAGGACAAAGGCGTAAAGGTCAACTGGGTGGATTTTGATGTGGAAGATGGCACGCTCAATATGGAAAGCATGCAGAAAGCGCTCGACCGCAAGCCGAAGCTGGTCGCCGTCGGGTATGCCTCCAACTCGCTGGGAACGGTCAACCCGATCGAGAAGATCACCAAAATGGCGCACGATGCAGGCGCACTCGTCTACGTGGATGCCGTTCAATACGCCGTGCATGGTCCGATGGATGTACAAAAGATCGGTTGTGATTTTCTTATCGCCTCATCGTATAAATTTTTCGGTCCGCATGCGGGCATTTTGTATGGGAAGCGCGAACTGCTTGAAAAACTGGTCGCGTACAAAGTGCGCCCTGCCACCAATGAACTGCCCGGCAAGTTCGAAACCGGCACGCAGAATCATGAAGGCATTGCGGGTATCTTGGGTGCCATCGAATACTTCGAATGGCTTGGTAAAGAGTTTGGCGGTCAATACGCCAGCGACTTAAGCAAGCAAGGCTACAGCGGACGCAAACTGCTCCTCAAACAAGCGATGACCGCCGTTCATGCCTATGAATTCGAGTTGAGCCGCGCGCTTCTTTCCGCGCTCGAGGCTGTTCCCAATATCCGCATCTTCGGCAACACCGACGCCCGCCGCCTCGACGAACGCATCGCCACCTTCTCCTTCCGCATCGGCGACATGAATCCGCGCGCGGTGGCGGAGAAACTCGCCGCCGAAAACATCTACGTCTGGGACGGCAACTACTACGCCATCAACGTCTCGGAACGCCTGGGCGTGGAAGACAAAGGCGGCATGGTGCGTGTGGGGGCTGTCCACTACAACACGTTGGATGAAGTTACGAAGTTAGGGGAAGCGTTGAAAAAGATAGCGGGGTAACATTTTATTTTGTCCGGCAACGGTAAGAATTCAACAAAAAAGGTCACGAGGATTTATCTCGCGACCTTTTTTGTTGGCAAAGAGGTTTCTATCCGAATACCACAAAATCCAAAGGTTCCAACAGGAGGCTGTTTTTCGGCGAGACGTGATTGCGTCCATGTAGTTTCTTGAGGCTGGTGATGGCGTATTGTTCGATCACGCGCGAGGAGATCGTCTGTGGGGATTCAGAGAAGTTAGCAAAGACTACTGCGCGTTTGCCGCCATGCGTACGTGTGAAGCCAAGGACATGCTCGTTATCGGTTGGGATAACATCCAACTCGCCGCCTGCAAAGACGTCATTTCCTTTTCTTAATTCGATCATTGCACGGAAGCCGCGGAAGATATGCCCTTCGAGCGAGTGCAGGTTCTTGCGCTTCTCGTACTTCTTCCAATCTGCACGCGGACGATGTACCCAGCGGCTGTCACGTTCGTGGGCAGGGTCGTCGCGGTAGGTGTAATCGTTGAGGGTACCGATCTCATCGCCGAGATAAATAAGAGGAATGCCGCCTACGGTGATGATGATGGCATGGATCAACAAAATGCGGCGAATGGCAAGTTCCACTTCCTTTTCGCCTTCTTCATGCAAGGCTTTTTCAAGCCCAGCCAATGAAGCGCCGGTTCCGCTGATGCGGCAGTCGCCCGTGGCAGGATTTTCCTGAAAGGGAAGTCCGCGCGCAAAACTGCCGGGGAAGCGCCCACGGTAAAACTCATTGAGGAAACGGCGATGGTCATAGCCGTTCATGCCCAGCTGAGCTGCATCTTCATCGGAGAAGGTCCAGCCAATATCATCATGCACGCGGACGTAGTTGACCCAAGCCGTGCCTGATTGCAATTTGAAACGTGATGCCAGCGCCTGTGATAACAGTTTGACCTCACGCGTGGCAAGCGAGTTCCACAACAACGCCATCAAAAGCGGGTTATAGGAAACCTGACATTCTTCGGGGGAGATGTATTTCACGACATCGTCTGGATGAACAATGGCTTCGGATTTAAAGATAAGGGCAGGCGAAGCGATCCGTGCAACGGCATTAAAGGCTTTAATGAGGGTATGCGCCTGCGGAAGATTCTCGCAGTTGGTGCCAAGCTGCTTCCAAATGAAGGCGACCGCATCGAGGCGCAGCACTTCCACACCTTGATTGGCGAGGAAAAGCATCTCTTCTGCCATGCGGTTGAAGACGGCGGGATTGGCGTAGTTCAAGTCCCATTGATAGGAGTGGAAAGTTGTCCAGACCCAATGTTCTTTGCCGTTGATAACGAAGGGAGAAAAAGCACCTGAGTGTTCTTCGGGGAAAATTTCCCTGAGATTCTGCTCGTAGCGGCTGGGCAGCTCACGGCTGGGAAAGATGCGGTAGAAGTCCATGTATTCTTCGTCACCCGCTTTTGCACGTTCCGCCCAGATGTGTTCATCGGAGGTGTGATTGAAGACCAGGTCTACGACAAGGCTGATGCCTGCTTCACGAAAATCGCGTGCGAGGGATGCAAGCTGCTTCATTGTGCCAAGGGGCGGATGCACCTCACGATAACTGCTGACGGCATAGCCGCCGTCGTTCTCGCCATCGGGTGCTTTGAAGAGTGGCATGAGATGAATGTAGGTAAGACCAAGTTCTTTGAAGTAGGGAATCTTTTTGCGAATGCCATCGAGGTTGTTGGCAAAGAGGTCGACATAGCAAATGCCGCCAAGCATTTGGTTCGACTGGAACCAATGTGGGTTTTGTTCGCGGACATCATCCAGCTCGCGCAGGTCTTGCGGACGATTGAACCATGAGCGCGCCATGCTTTCCACCAGGTCTTCGAGGTGATAGAAAAAATCATAACGGTCGCTGTACACTTCGGCATACAATGACAACAACGCCGGGAAGTTCTGCTGCAAACGCGCATTGAACTGTTCCCATGCTTGCGGGTCTTTGGTGATGGAACGCTTGAGAGCCGCTTCGACGCGCGGCAAGATGCGCTTCAGCGATATACGTGCTTCGGTTTCGAGTTGATTGATTTCGAACATCATGATCCTTGCACCGATTGTTCTGCCAGGGCAATGGCACCCAAGACACCTGAGCGATTGCCCAAACCGGGATTGACGATATAGGATTCAATATTTTCAAGAATGGCTGGCGATTGAATATAGCCATTAATCAATTCACGCGTCCGCTGCTGGACCCGGGGCAGGAGATGTGCCAGTGTGCCGACACCGCCGCCGATAATGATGCGCTGCGGAGAAAGGGTCATGGTGTACGTGGTGAGTGCCTGCGCAATATATTCCACCTCCAAGTCCCATGCAGCATGATCGGGGGTCAACAAAGCGCCGCGCATGCCCCAGCGTTTTTCAATGGCAACGCCGGAAGCCAGCCCTTCAAAGCAATCACCGTGAAACGGACAAACGCCTTCGAAGGGGTCTTTCTCCATGTCATGTTTGATGAGGATATGCCCCATCTCCGGGTGGACGAGTCCGTGCAGGAGTTTGCCTTCTACATACGCGCCGCCGCCAATGCCCGTGCCAACGGTCAGATACATGAAGGTTTGCAAGCCTTGTGCCTTGCCCCAACGCCATTCTCCCAAGGCTGCCCCGTTCACATCCGTATCGAAAACGATAGGGATGTCGAACTCTTTGCGCAACATGCCGACCACGTTGGAATTTGTCCAACCGGGTTTAGGCGTGGGCAGGATATGCCCATACATCGGTGACGCCGGGTCGGGGTCGAGCGGACCGAAGCTGGCGAACCCGATGGCAGCGAGGGCACCAAGTTTTTTCTCCTGCTGATGAAAGAAATCCGTGATCTGCGCCATCACCTCTTCCGGAGTGGTTGTGGCAAAGCGCGCCTCGGCGCGGATGTTGTTGGGTCCGTTGCCCACTGCACAAACGAATTTTGTTCCGCCACCTTCAATGGCACCATAATATGCTTCCATAGGTCCTCCAGAAAATAATTTCGTTTTATTGAATCTTTTGCAAAAGTCCCCTCCCTTGTTGAAGGTCAGGCTTCAGCCTACACTCTCTGGAAGAATGGCGGGTTAGTGAAGACCCGCCCTGATGTTTTTCAAAAAGTTATTGACTCGTAAACACAGCCGGTGTGAGTTGATACACATCCAACTGCGTGATTTTCAATTCGCCGCCTTCCGTGAAAAGTTCCAATCCTATGCTGGATGTAGATGGGAAGATCGCATCAGAGACAACTGTCTCGCCGCCGTTTGCAAATACTTCCACAGAACAACGATCCAGCAGGATGTGCAACTGAATGGCATTTTCAAGCGGACTCAATTTTACAACCTGAACGGACGCAAAGGCTTCATGAAAATCGACGATGCCTGATTTGCTTCGGTCAACGATGAGTTCTTGTTTCTGAATATCATAGCGGACAAGAGTTTGCTCGTCCGCGCCAAGGCGTAGTTTGAATCCAAAGGATGTCGCTTGCAGGTTGACCGCAACATTGGCGATGATCTCCAAACAATCACCTCTGATATTTTTCAAAAGATTTTCACCGGGCATCACGGTTTCATCCTGCCAGGGATGATGCTCACCGCGCAGGGTTTGCATTTCTTTGATCGGCACTTGAACGAGGCGCGGACCATCGTTTGTATTCGTAAGACTCAACTCTCGAGGGACGTTGAACATTCCGCGCCAGGTTTCGGTGGGGGTGAGCCGGGCATATTGCCAATTGCTCATCCAGCCCAATACAATACGACGCCCGTTAGGCTCGTCGTTCCAGGATTGAGGCGCATAGAAATCTGCGCCGTAGTCCATCCAGAAAACTGTTTCTTTGGGGTTCTCTGAGGTAAAGGTCTTGCCATCAAAACTTCCAATAAAGTATTGCGTGCCAGAGCCGCCAGCGTAGGCACCGCTGCCAACTCCAACGGTCAGCACCCAGCGTGAGTCTGAGCCGTTGATTGGGAGTTGGAAAAGGTCTGGGGTTTCCCAAACGCCATCGGTGGAGCCGTATCCACCGCCGAAGGATCCGCTTGATTCCCAATGTTTGAGGTCGGGTGAAATATAGAAGAGCACCTGGTCGCCAGCGGCAAGTGCCATTACCCAGTGATCTATATGCCAGAATACTTTCGGGTCGCGGAAGTCAGTCAGGTTGCCAGGGTGCGGCACGACCGGGTTGCCTGCGTATTTTGTCCATGTGCGTCCACGGTCGGTGCTGTAGGCAATGTTCTGATCTTCGACGCGTTTTTTATCGTCGTAGGTATGGTTGTTGTAGGTGAAGATGGCAACCATCGCTTCTTTGCCAAAGCCAGCCGTATTGTTCCAGTCGATCACAGCACTGCCAGAGAAGATCAACCCACGTTCATCGGGATACAACGCGATCGGCAAATGCTGCCAGTTGACCAGGTCTTTGCTGACCGCATGCCCCCAATGCATCGGTCCCCAGACCGTGCTATGCGGATGATATTGATAGAAGAGATGATACTCGCCAGCGTAATACACCAGTCCATTGGGGTCGTTCAACCACATGGACGGCGGTGTAAAGTGAAAGGCGGGGCGGTACGGGTCGCTCATTTCTACAGTTTGATCCAAAAATAGGAATACGGTTGCAAGCTGACTTGCGCATTCAAGGTAATCGGACGGTTTTCAAACAGGTCTTGCCCGCTCTTTTGATATTCTGCCGGGATGTGCGCCACTTGAATCTGCTCGCTCAAGTTGTTGAGAACAAGGATCGATTCGTCCGCATTTTTACGCACATACGCCAATATTGCGGAATTGCCAGCTTCCAGCCACTGCATATCACCGTTCAAAGCGGCATGACCTTTACGGATGGCGATCATCCGCTGCACGGTGCGCAACAAAGAATGCTGTGACTTCATCTGATCGGCAACGTTCACCTTTAGATAGTGATAATTCCCTTGCACCATTTCAGTGAAAGGCGTGCCGGTGGTAAAACCGGCATGCAAAGAATCATCCCATTGCATGGGCGTGCGGACTCCATTTCGATCTGGCAGGTTGAGATTATCGCCCATGCCGATCTCATCACCGTAATAAAGAATGGGCGAGCCGGGCAGAGTGAACAGCAATGAATTGACCAGCTCGATCTTGCGACGGTCATTGTTCAAAATGGGCGCCAGTCTGCGGCGAATGCCCAAATTGAGGATCATCTTTTCTTCGGGCGCATATTCACGCCACATCAACTTGCGCTCTTCATCAGTGACCATTTCCAAGGTCAACTCATCGTGATTGCGCAGGAAGGTCGTCCACTGACAGTTGGCAGGGATGACAGGTGTGTCGTTCAGGATCTTTACAATGGCACTCGCATCGCCCTGCGCCAGCGCCAAATAGATGCGCGGCATGAGCGGGAAGTGAAATGCCATGTGGAATTCATCGCCATTGTCAAAGTACTGGATCAACTCACGCGGCCACTGGTTGCTCTCCGCGAGCATGATCGCGTTGGGGAAATCTGCGTCCATCATGCGGCGCATGCGTTTGAGATAAGCATGTGTTTCGGGCAGGCTTTCGCAATTGGTGCCTTCACGTTCAAAAAGATAAGTAGGCGCATCCACACGGAACCCGTCAATGCCCATACTTAACCAAAAGCGCACCACGTTCAACATTTCGTCCTGCACGTTGGGGTTATCAAAATTCAGGTCTGGCTGGGTCGAGTAAAAACGATGCCAGAAATATTGCCCGGCTTTTTCGTCCCACGTCCAATTCGATGTTTCCACATCCTGAAAGATGATGCGCACGCCCGCGTATTTTTTGTCGTCATCATTCCACACGTAATAATCGCGATAGGGCGAGTTCTTATCGGAGCGGGAAGATTGAAACCACGGATGCGCATCGGATGTGTGATTCAGCACCAGGTCCGTGATGATGCGGATGCCGCGCAAATGCGCCGCCTCGATCAACGCCTTGAGCTGGTCCAGCGACCCGTAGGTTTTATCCACGCTGTAATAGTCGGCAATATCGTAGCCGTCATCACGCAAGGGCGAAGGGTAGATCGGCATGATCCAAATACAATCCACGCCGAGGTCTTTGAGATAGTCAAGCTTCTCGGTCAGACCTTGCAGGTCGCCGTGACCATCGCCATCGCTATCCTTAAATGCGCGGACGGAGATCTGATAAAAAACTGCGTTCTTGTACCAAAGAGAATTATTCATATAAAAAGTGGACTGGTTGCCCAGTCCACTTGTCCATTCGGAAAGTTTAGCCTTTGACTGAGCCCGCCAGCAACCCTCGAACGATATAGCGTTGCAAACTGAAGAATACGATCAACGGAATGATCAGGGAGACGAAAGAGCCAGCCGCTACATCCTGCCAGCCTTCGCCATATTGCCCCAACAACCTAAGCAGACGATAGGTCATTACCGCTTTCTGTTCGCCTACGAAGATAAAGGCGATCAGGTAATCATTCCATACCCACAGGAATTGGAAGATCGCAAAAGAAGCGATCGCCGGGGTGGACATGGGCAAGACCAATTTCCAGAAGATCTGGTAATAGCTGGCACCATCTACTGTGGCGGCTTCGATCAGTTCCTTGGGCAGGGTCATCATGTAGTTGCGCAGAGTGTAGATCGCCAATGGCATTGAGAAGGCACTATGCACAATCCACGCACTGACGTAAGTGCCGGTCAGCTCAATATCAAAGGTTTTTTGAATCCAGACCATTCCACGCAGTACCGGAATAAGGGAGGATTGCAACGGGATAACCATCAATGCCACCAACAGTGCAAAGAAGAACTCCTTGCCTTTGAAGTTCAAAAAGGTGAATGCAAATGCAGCATTGGCAGCGATCATCAACGGCAGTATGGTGGAAGGGACAGCTACAGCAATGGTGTTGACCAGTGAGTCCAACATGCCGCTGGCAAGTGAGTTTTGATAGGCTTCAAACGTCCATGGGGTACTGAGCGGGGCAGCCAACGCCTCCCACCATGGAGAGACTTCAGCAAGATCACGCGGGCGAAGGGAAGTGATCAACAGCCCAAGAGTGGGCGCAGACCACACTGCCACTAATATAAGCATGGCAACCGTGCTGCCCAGACTCGTCCTTCTAAGGAAGTGGTTAACCTTGTTCATCGCAAAGACTCCTGTTGTCGCACTGTCCGAATTTGCAGCCACATCAAAGGCGCGATCAAAACAACCAGAATGGTCACCACCGCAGAGGCAGGACCCAGGTTGGAATTCTCGAAGAACTCTTTGTACCATTCAAAGGCAAGCACACTCGTGGTGAAGTTACCACGTGTCATGGAGAGCACAATATCGAATATCTTCATGACCATGATCAGGATCGTAACGAAAACCGACATGACCGTTCCCCAAACTTGCGGAAGGACCACTCTGAAGAAAACCTGCCATGAATTCGCACCATCCAGTTGGGCAGCTTCCAGGGTCTCTGCAGGCACATTCTTAATGGCTGCTGAGATTACCACCATGGCATACCCGCCCTGCAGCCAGATAATTACAACCATCAACAAAAATGAATTCAAACGTCCCTGGTCAATCGTCAGCCAGGGTTGAGCTTCTCCCCCAAAGAGCTTTACCAACGCATTTAATAAACCAACTTCCGGGCGTCCCGGCGGAACAAACGAATAAAAATACGCCCAAATGGTCGAAGCCGCTACAAAGCTGATCGCCATCGGCATAAAGATCAAAGATTTAAAAACTCTCTCGCGTTTCGGTCCCACCTGATTCGTAAGGGTGGCTGTTGCCGTTCCCACCACCACTGTGGCGGCTGGCACGACCAGTACCCATAAAAAGTTATTGACCAGGATGTCCATAAAACGGTCATCCAAAATACGATCATCCGCTACAAAGACAGCGCCTTCTTCTTTTTTTGTTTCGACCTTGTCAGGTTTTACTTCATCCGTAAAGATCTCTACATAGTTTTGGAACCCAACCCATTCCTTGACATTGTCGCTCTTGAACGACCAGATCACTGTTTGAAAAAGAGGAGCAACAAGAACAAGAATCACCAACAACGCAGCCGGCAATAAAAATGCCATCCAATTGACTTTGCGATAGACGCGCTCTGGCAGCAGGGAAAGCAGGAAGTTTAGCAGCCAAAACACCCCATAACTGGCTGCCACACCGATCACAATGGAAACTAAACCAAAGATTAAATCGCTCATTTCTCAATCTCCATTTTTTGGTTCTTTACCGGCCTTGAGCCGAGTATTTTTTATTGAGCGAGTGCTAAAAGATTATGGCACCGACCCCAAAAATTCAAGAGCCGGTGCCACTATTTTACCTAGTTATAGAACGATTACGGGTACTTGCTATCGATGCGTTCGGCAGCTTCAGCCCAGGTGGCGCGACCGGCAACAAAGTCGGTACCGGCAGCCCAGAACTCGGCGTTCACTTCAGCGGGCATCTGGTCGGAGGCGTCGAAGCCGAAGACCGCAGCATTGGCAAGAGCTTCACCGATCTTCCTCTGCATTTCGTTCGGGTAGAGGGAGGAGTCGAAGGTCTTGTGCGGGGAGAGGTCACCGGTGGCAACCTGATACTTCAACACTTCGGGGCTGAAGATGAAGGCAGCAACCTTGGCAACATCCTGGTCCACATGACCCTGGAAGACGGCGGCGAGGTCACCACCACCGATAACGCCAGCCTGACCACCTTCAGGAGTGGGGATCGGGAAGACATCGAGGTGGCTATAGTCACCAGCTTTGACTTCAGCCTGAATATCTTCGGGCATGAAGGAGACGATGAAGGAGCCCTGGCGGAGCATGAAGCATTGACCTTCAGCAGCGCCATTGGCGAACAAAGCAGCATTGTCACCAAAGCTGGTGGTTGCCATGGCAACACCACCACCGTTTACCTGACCTTCAGCGAGAAGGCGGGCAGAAACGAGGTCAGCAGCAGCGGTGATCTCGGGGGAGGCAAAGTCAACTTCGCCGGAGATCCACTGAGCGTACACTTCCGGACCATTCAAAGACAGAACATACTGTTCCATCCAGTCGGTGAAGGGCCAGCCAGTGGCGCCGCCGGATTCAATACCAGCACACCACGGAGAGCCAGCGCCGTCTGCAATGATCTTAGCTTCGAGGGCAACCAATTCAGCATCGTTAGTGGGAACCGAGTAGCCATTGGCTTCAAAAGCGGAGGGATTGTAGAAAACGAGGGATTTCTGGTTGGCAGAAACGGGAAGACCATAGAGTTTGCCATCCACCACAGCAAGGGTGTCCCAGCCGGGTACCAAAGTGGACTGAGGAATGCTGACATCGATGACTTCATCGAGGGGGACGAGGTTATCAGCAGCAAGAGCCTTCAAACCACCGGGCTGAGGCCACATGGCGATATCGGGTTCCTGACCGGCTTCGATCTTGACTTTGATGTCGGTGTCGAAGCTGGCGAGGGAGGTAAAGGTAACTTCAATCCCATTCGCCTCACCCCATTCAGTCAAAGCTTGTTGGAAGGCAGCAGCCTGAGCTTCGCCATAACCACCAAAGATCTCAACTTTGCCATCGCCTTCGGGGAGGCTGGATTCTTCAGCGGCAGCTTCGGTCGCAGCAGCTTCGGTAGCGGCAGCTTCGGTAGCAGCGGGTTCTTCGGCAGGAGCCTCAGTGGCGGCGGGAGCACACGCGGCAAGAACCAGGGAGGCCAGAATGAGCAAGCTCATTACAGACCATAAGACAGACTTTTTATTCATGGTTTCTCCTCTAATTGTTTTGAAGGTAAGGGTGTGATTTGAATGACCTTGAAAATAGGTTCAGTCAAATTGAAAGTGTTACCTTGAAAGCACTTTCATAGCACAATATAGCACTTTCGGGTACCAGAGTCAATAGGGTAGTTTAATTTTTTAAGTTTTTTTGTGAAAAAAAATACACCCGGAAATTTGGGTCTGGGCACACAGGGTTATAGCGCAAAAAAGCTCAGAACAGGCTGGCAGGCATCGGCTAGGTTGTGAGGCGCGTGATCTTCATCACCTTGCTTTGCAGGTTTTTCAACTCCACCCGCACCCCCGCTTGCATCCATGCCAAGCCAGAGCGGGGTTGTTCAAAGCCTTCGATGCTGTACATGGCTTCGGGGTCGAGCCCGCGCAAATGGATCACAGGGAAACGGAACGGGTCTGGGATGAGCGTACGAAAGACGAACAACACGCCTTCGCTTTTGTCCTTGCTGATGTATTGCACCGCCGAGTAATTATTTTTTTGCGGCGCGATGAGGCGATACTGGTCACCAAATTGGATGATGTGCCGGATCAATTTATACAACTCAATGCACTCGGCTCCCACCTGACGTTCAGCCTGATCCCATTCCAGTAAGTTTCCACCTACGCCGAGAGAGCCGCACATGCTCACATGAAAACGAAACTCAAGCGGCACAGTCTCTTTGCCCCAATCCGTCACCCAGGCTTCCATGGTGATGGCGGGCATGAATTGCGAAAAGCCTTCTTGAATGGACAGTCTCTTCGTCGCTTCGGTGTTATCGCTGACCCAAACCTGATCAGCAAATTGTAAGATGCCGAAATCGGGTCGTCCGCCGCCGCTGGCGCAGCTTTGCCAAATCACATTCGGATGCCGCCGACGCAGTTCACCCCACACGCGATACAACCCATAGACATAACGCACCCACAACTCACGCGGGTCGCCGGGCGCATCTTGCCAGCCGGGTTCACTGGCAGGACGGTTCATGTCCCATTTGATGAAGGCGATGTTGTTCTCGCTGAGAATTTTATCGAGTGTGGTGATGATGTAATCCTGCACATCGGCGCGCGCCATGTTGAGGATGAGTTGATTGCGAGCTTCAGTACGCGCGCGGGTGGGGAAGTGAATCACCCAATCGGGATGAGCGCGATACAAGTCACTATCGGGGTTGACCATTTCCGGCTCAACCCACAAGCCAAAATCCATGCCGAGGTCGTTGACTCGTTTGATCAAGCCGCCGAGCCCATTCGGGAATTTTTTCTTATCGGGGAACCAATCGCCCAGACCGGCATTGTCCCAGTTGCGGTTGTGGAACCAGCCATCGTCCATCACGAAGAGTTCCACGCCCATGTTCGCGGCGATCTCAGCGAGATGTGATTGCGAGGCTTCATCCACGTTGAAGAGAGTCGCTTCCCATGAGTTGTAGAGAATCTTATGCAGTACCTTGCCATGCGGCAAGGAGTTCATTGCGCACATAATCATGGAAGATGCGGCTGGCGGCGCCAAATCCATTCGGGGTGTAGCCGGAGATTGCAGACGGCGTGACGAGCGGTTCATTCGGTTTGAGCTGCCAGGCGAAGTCCCAATCGTTGAGCCCAATGCTCAGGCGGGTGGACGCATATTCAGTGACTTCAGCGGTGATCTTGAAATTACCGCTCCAGGCAAGGGTGCCAAAGAATACATCGCCGTGGTCTTCGCTGGCATTCGTTTCCACCGTAAACCAAGGCACGGCGCGATGACTTGGGATGATCCGTCGGCTTTCAATGACCTTTAAGCCGGGAGTGAGTGTTTCACGCTGCAGGTTGAACTCGTCAATGTGACGCCCATACATGTGTGTGAGTGAATAATCGTCGCCGTGTGGGAGAGTCCATTTGGCGGAGAAGGCGCGTTCGACGAGGATGATATCTGTGCCGAGATTCTCGAGCGTGACCCAGCGTTCGATCAAGTCATATTCTTCATGGATGCGGTAATGGAGAGTCAACTGCAGCGGGTAGGCTGAGTCTTTGAAGCGTAGAGCAAGCTCCGGCTGGGGTGAGGCGCTGGTTTTAAAATCCACAAGAGAAAGAACCACATCCCGCACGCCATCAGCGAAGGTCACTTTGAGAGTCGGGTCAGTATATTTGGTGCCCGCATAGCCAGGATATTCTTCGGGGATGAAATGATCGTATCCATCCGTAGACGCCCAGCCTGATGGTTCGAAAGGCGCGGGATAATCCTTGACGAAGGGCAGACGTTTGCCCCAGTAACAATGCGAGAGCAGGTTGGATTTGTTGAGACCAAAGGCGTAGGCGCTGTGGCGCGTTTCAAGAATCCAATAATTGGGGGAAGTGTGAATAGGCATGGGTGCCTCTTATGTGGTTTGACGTTCGATCAGGTTGAGGGGAAGGTAAATGTGCTGCGTGGTACGAGATGGGTCGGTCAGACGTCCCAAGACCATTTCTGCTGAGAGCTTACCAGACTCATCCAAATGTTGGCGGACGGTGGTGAGGTCGACATAATCTGCCATGTCGATGTCATCGAAGCCGACCACAGCCACATCATCGGGGATGCGCATGTTCAATTGACGCGCCACCTTCATGATGCTCAATGCCTGGTTATCCGACGCGGCAAAGATGGCGGAAGGGCGACCCGGCATGGTCAGCAATTCTTGAGCCGCTTCACGCGAACTTTCATGTGCATAAAATGCCTGCTTGATATTTTTAGCAGGAAGCTGCAAACCGGCATCCTTCAATATGGACTTGAATCCTTCGAGGCGCGAACGCACGGGGTGAATGATATTTCGTTCGGGCGGTTCGATATCGCCAAGGAAGCCGAAGGATTTGTATCCTTTTTGAATGAGGTGCTCGGCGACCAGTCGCCCGCCTTGAAAGTCATCGATCACAATGCTGTTCAACTGTTCGTGTGAGAACTCGATCAGCACCGTTTCCATTTTGTTGCTGATCAGTCGTTTTACATCATGGCTTTCAACAGCCAGCGACATGATGATCAACCCATCCAAATTGCGCATGACCGGGATGGAAGAAAGGTAGCCTTGTAATTGTTCTTCCGAATCGACCGGGTAAATGACCAGCTCATAATTCTCGCGAGAAAGCCTGCCCGCCACGCCGCGCAGGCGTTGCACAAAGGAAGGCGCCGTGAAGAAAGGCGTGATCACGCCAATTCGACCTGTATGCTGCATGGCGCGGGCACGTGCCTCGGCTTTGGGAATAAAACCGAGTTTGTCGATCGCGTTCATGACCACCTGACGGGTGTCAGGGTTGACCTTATCCGGCGAGTTCAACACACGTGAAATGGTAGTAATGCTAACGCCAGAAAGTTCGGCAACGTCGTAAATGGTTGGGGTTTTCTTTGTATTTGTCATAAGGTATGAAAGCTTTATGAAAGCACTTTCAGTGTAACATGAAAACGGCTGGACTTCCAGACAAGTGAAGAAGGTTTTATTTCGGTGACTTGAAAATAGGGGGGGTATTGCCGGGACCCTGCCTGGTCACTTCCACCCAAAGGGAGGCGGCGAGTTCGTAGCCGATGAGATGGTCATGCGGCTTCATCTGCAATCGCAGTGGACCTTTGAACGGCGCGCAACTATATAGATGAAAAGAAGTGCCAGGCACGAGTCCCAATTCACCGATGTAGCCCAACTTTTCGAGGTCATGGGTGCGGACTCGGCTGATGACACAATCAGAACCAGAGGGGACGTCAATCAATGGCATGTCTTTTACAGCGGGCATAACCCCATCTTTGGAAGGAATCGGCTCACCATGCGGGCAGCGTGTGGGGCGACCGGCAAGTTCATCCATACGGTCTTCGATCTCGTCGTTGACTCCTTTTTCGAAGGTGTCTGAAAGTTCGTGGGCGGTTGCCCAGTCGTACTTCATCACTTTGACGAGGAACACTTCGGTAAGGCGATGGCGCCGCAAGGACGGCATGGCGATCTTTTCACCAGCTTCCGTCAGGCGTACGCCGCGATAGGGTTCATGAACAAGGTAGCCAAATTTTTGCAGGCGCTTCACCATGGTGGAGATCGCCTGGGCGGAAGACTCAACATGAGAGCTTAGCAGCGAAAGTGGAACCTGTTCATGATCTTGTTGTAATCGGTAAATCTCTGCGGCATAACGCTGCATGGCGGGGCTTGCTGTCATCGAACTCCAAAAATATCAACCGGGTTGAATGCCGGTTTACAAGGGATATGATGTAATTTTAATACAAATATCTAGATTATTCAGATTTCGAAAATTATACTACGCAGTACATGAGCCAGACCCTAACACTGAGCTTATCTTACCGGAGACCAACATGTTCCAGATCACCCCGCTTAACCCCGCCATCCCCCTTAATGAACGTCAAACCATCATCCGCGATGCCTTCGATCAAGATCGCTCACAAATGACACTCATGCTTGCCCATCAATTGCAGGTTGCAGAAGTGGAGATACTCCGTGCGCTGGAAGGCGACATCGCCCACGAACTCAATGTCATGCGCCGGGAGGAACTCCTCCGTGCATTTGAGCCCCTCGGCAAATTAACCATTATCGTTTCAAACGGTGCGACCACCATTGAAGTGTTTGGTCAGTTTGGCGGGTTCAGTAGTTCACATGGCTTCCTCAACGTCCGCAGTAAATCGCTTGATATGCACATCCGTAGCTGGGAGTTGGGGTCGGTCTTCGCTTTTCGCAAGCCCAGCCATCTCGATAAGCACGAATCGCTATCCTTCCAATTCTTCGACAAACATGGGAATGCCGCCTTCAAGGTCTTTCTCACCTTCGGAGGCAAAGATCCTGCGCCAGAACTTGTTGAAAAATACAAAGAACTTATCCAAACGTTTACGGGGTAAGCTGTTTTGCCCTCACAAAACTCTAGTAAAATTCTATGTAAATCTACATAGTTCTACAGAAATTTACATCTAAAATAACACCCAGAGGTGAGGGCGCACAAAACGCCCTTGCTTCGTTTAATCCCAACAGAAACCTGAAAAGTCAGTGAGATTGTCAGGTTTAGGAAAAGATATGTTCATCAAACGCCTGCAACTCGCCCTCATTCATACTGCCGTCGCCATGACACTCGTCCCCATCAACAGCACGCTCAACCGCGTCATGATCTTCGACCTTGGCATCTCCAAGACGCTCTTCACTCTACTTGCCATCTTTCCTTATTTACTCTCCCCCATTCAGGTTGCCATCGGCTCTTTCTCAGACCGGCATCCCATCTTCGGGTATCGCCGCGCGCCGTACATTCTTGCCGGTCTGATCCTGTGTGTGGTCGGTGTATCCGTCGCCCCGCAGGTTGCCATTCTAATGAGTCAAAACTTTACGCTTGGTGTGATCGCCGGCATCCTCGCTTTTGGATTATGGGGCATGGGCTACAACCTCTCTGCGGTTTCCTATCTTTCGCTTGCCTCTGAACTCTCTGGTGAAAAGGAGCGCGGTAAAACCATAGCAACCATGTTCACCATTATGGTCATCGGTCTCATCGCGACGGGCATCAGCCTCAGCCGGATGGTTCCCACCTTTGACCCTGCCACACTGCAACGCGCCTTCTTCATTGTCGCCGCTTCAGCGCTGACGTTGGGTCTGATCGGACTTATCAAACTCGAACCCCCCTTCAACCGTTCCGCCCCACACTCCAAAGCAGACACTTATACCGTCAAGCAAATGATCGCTGCCATTACAGAGAACCGCGTGGCGAAGATCTTCTTCGTGTACCTGCTGCTGCTGCTCGCCGCCATTTTGAGTCAGGACGTTTTGCTTGAACCCTTCGGCGCCCAAGCCTTCGGTATGACCCTCGAACAGACCTCGCGCATCGTTTCCATTACCAACAGTTTCACCCTCATCGCCTTCATCGTGGCAGGCTTCCTGGATGGACGCGTAAAAAAGAAATATGTTGCCCAAACCGGAAACCTTGCAGCATTGTTTGGTTTCATCGTCATCGTTATCAGCGGATTGATCGCCAGCAAAAGCACCTTTTACATTGGCATTACCCTGCTCGGATTCGGAACCGGCATCTCCACCATTGCCAATCTCTCGCTGATGTTCGACTTAACCGTGCCGGAAAAAGTCGGCTTATACATCGGCGCCTGGGGTTTCTCGAACGGACTCTCGCGGCTTGTGGGTCTGCTTATGGCAGGTGTGGTCGCCGACTTAGCCACCCAAATCACCGGCAACGCTTTGAGCGGATATCTCATTGTCTTTGGTATGGAGGCATTGATGTTATTCATCGCAGCCATCATGTTATATCGTATTGATGTCAGTGTCTTTCAAAAGAAGGCACATGAACCCGGCTTTGCCGAAAAAATCGCACTGACTGCAGAGTAATGCATTGCAAGAGATACGTCCCACTGGAGAACACTAGTCAATTACACCAAGAGATGAACGATGACCAATGATGAATGGCTTTCCCTTGCAGGCGCCGCAAATATGCTTGGAGTGCATCCGAGCACGGTGCGGTTATGGTCCGACAAAGGCATCCTACCCGTTCATAAGACACAGGGCGGGCATCGCCGGTATAAGCGCGGGGAACTGCTCCTTTGGTCAGAATCCAACTCAAAGTCCAGAGAAGAAGCGCTTGAGCCGGAAGGCATGATGCAGGAGATCGTCAAGAACGTCCGCATGCAGATCTCTGAAGGGCGGCTTCAGGAAGAATCCTGGTATCAAAAATTGGATGACGATGCGCGGGCGCAATACCGCCTGAGCGCGCGTTCCTTGTTTCAGGGATTGATGACCTACGCAGCCACCAACGGACGTGAAGCCGAAACAGAAGCCTATGCCATCGGATACGAATATGCCTCCCGCGCGCGGCGCTACAACCTCAGTTATGTCGATGCGGCGAAGGCGTTCCTATTCTTTAGAGATACATTGGTCGAATCGGTCATCAAGGTCTATAACGAAGCAAACATCCCGGCACGACGAGTGACTGAAATGTACACACGCATGCACACCTTTACAGACGATATTCTTATCAGTTTATTGGAAACGTATCGCAAGCTGGAAACTGCAAATCATTAGTAATTGTCTCAAAAACACCGTGTCACCCTGAGGAAGCGTTCTTCGCGACCGAAGGGTCTCTTACACAACAGTAGAGATCCTTCGCTATCGCTCACGCGTGCCTGCTGCACTGTGCAGGCAGGATGACATTTTTGAGATGACTTGTAGTAAAACAGCGTAATAGATTTACTGTAACTGCTGCAAGATCGCAAGCGTTTCAGCCTTGCCCCCATAGCCATTTTCGCCGCCAGGACCTACACATGAGGGACATCCATCTTCACAGGCACACTCGCTCACCAATTCATACGCGCGGCGGATCAACTCAGCATGCAGTTCAAATAATTTTTCACTAAAGCCAATGCCCGCAGGCACAAGGTCATACAGGACGATAGACGGCTGTCCATTGACCGCAGACCAGGCAGGCTCGGCAAAGACTCCCAGATCGCCCGCGTCACACATCAGAAACAACGGCGCGAGGTTGCCAAGCACAAATCCCAAACCCGTTAACCCGCTTCGAATACGTACATTCTGTTCAACCTTGCGATGACAGCTTGGGCACAGCGTGGTGAGATTTTCCAACCGGTTCGCCTGTTCGCGATCCAAGACTCCATTTTGGATGAAAGCACGGAAGGGAGTCTTGTGATGCACATCATGCTCGCGCCGGGTCTCCTCCGCGCCGCATACCTGACATTTGAACTGGTCCCGTTTTCTGACGGCGAGTCTTATCTTTTGCCAATCGGGTCCATAGTCGTTCGGGTCATTGGTCCACAGACCCGCGTCACGCAGACTCTTGAGCGCGGACTCGGAGAGAGTCAGCCAATAGCCCGTGGTCTGCAATTCAGACGGGGGCAAGTCCAACGGTTCCTGCCCGAGGTTTTCATTCGTGAACCAGCGCAATTTGCGGAATCCCACCACCTGGGTGGTGACTTGAATTTCGCCGTATGCCTTTTCCCCGCCGCGCACCACGATCTGATCATTGACAGACAGGATCTGGATCTCGGATTCCTGCTGGGCTTCGGTGAAATAATCCAACCCGACAGGTGTGAGATGAGCAATATGGTTTTCGAGGTCAAGTTGCTGCACGAGATATTGCTGCGCTTCATGCATATAGATCGCGCCGGGATGAACCATCCAATTCGCGGATTCGCCATCCACCGTGCCGACGATGCTCGGTCGTCCGTCGTCCGCGGTGGTGTGCAACACCACGCTTTGCGGAGACGCCGAACGCAGGGAGATATTCGCGGCGGGATAGGCATCTCGCATCCAAAAATATTTTTCGTTCGAGAAATGCGCTTCTTGATTGGAGACCAAGAACTCAAGATACTCGTCTACCAATTCATCGGAAATGGATCCAAAGCCCTCGCCGCGTTGAAAGGGCAGTTCAAACATGGCGCAGCGTAAATGCTCCAAGAGGATCAACAAATGATTCGGGTTGACCAACGCCATTTCCGGTGAACGCTCGAAGAAGTATTCGGGGTGATGCGCCAGGAACTGATCCAGTGGATTCGGCGAAGCGACCAGAATGGACACGGCTGGCAATTCACCACGTCCCGCGCGCCCGGCTTGTTGACGGGTACTGGCGATGGTGCCGGGGTAGCCTACCATCAACGCCGCGCCCAATCCGCCGATGTCGATGCCGAGTTCGAGGGCGTTGGTGGCAACCACAGTTTTGACCGAGCCGTCGCGCAGTCCCTGCTCGATCTCGCGGCGTTGGAGCGGAAGATAACCAGAGCGGTACCCGCGGATCGGATTTTCGATTTTCGCTTTCAGATTTACGATTTGAGTTTGTAAATGAGTCAGAAGAATTTCCACACTACGGCGGGTTCTGGCAAAGACGACTGATTGCACATCATGTTTTAGCAACTCATTCGCCAAACGCACAGCTTCGAGAATGCTGCTTTTGCGCAAGCCAAGCGAAGCGTTGGTGATAGGCGGGTTATATATGATGAAGTGACGTTCACCGCGTGAGGAGCCATCGTTATCCACCAATTCAACGGGTTCTTCGATCAGGGTTTCTGCCAATTCTTTGGGATTTCCAATGGTTGCCGAGGCGAGGATGAACTGCGGATTCGCGCCATAGAATTTCGCCACACGTTTGAGCCTGCGGATGACGTTGGCAACATGTGAGCCGAAGACTCCGCGGTAGGTATGGGCTTCGTCGATGACGATGAATTTGAGATTGGTGAAGAATTCTCCCCAATTGGCGTGGTGCGGCAGGATGCCCGTATGCAGCATGTCGGGATTCGACAACACGATGCGGGCGGTTTTGCGGATGGTGGAGCGATGAGGTTGGGGGGTATCGCCATCATAGATGGCGGGTGTCAGGTTCCAGGTATCAGGTGCCAGGTTGTGGAGCGAAGAAAGTTGATCTTGGGTAAGGGCTTTGGTTGGGAAGAGATATAAAGCGCGTGCTTGTGAGTCCTCGATTAACTTTGCAAGCACGGGCAGGTTGTAGGCGAGGGTCTTTCCGCTGGCTGTGCCTGTGGAAAGAATTACATTACGGTGAGCACGGGCATGAGTCCACGCTGTCAGTTGATGGGAATAGAGCAGGGAAATATTTCGGGACGCTAAGGCTTCTCGAAGCGAAGCAGGCAGATCGGTTGGAAAAGGATGCGTTTGTGCGGCGCGGGGAGGAGTCGTCTGCCAGGCGAAAATATTCGGCGCGGTTTCTTCATCCTGCTTCCAGAGCTCCAGTAATGTCTCAAGCATGGACGTTAATCCACCGGGTCGCCACGTTCGGCATGCAAGGTACGGAATGCCCAAGCGCCTACGCCCAACGGAAACCAAAACGTAACCGCGCGATAAAGTAAAGTGATAACCACCGATTGACTCCAATTGACGTTGAGTGAGCTTAACGCAACCGGCATGAGTCCTTCCACAATGCCAATGCCGGATGGGGTGGGTGAAACAATTAGAAATAGATATGCCATGGAAAACCCGGCGATGATGGTGCCCGCTGAAAATGGAACTTCGAATGCCAGGAACGAACAGGTCAGTACCAGCATAAGCAAGCCTTTATCAAAAATACCCCATAGAACCGGGCGGAACAGGCTGGACGGTTTTTCGGTTAGACCTGAAAAACCATCTGCGATCTCACGCGCAAACTCGTGGGCACGTGCTTCGCTTAGATAATTTTCTTTTCGAAAACGCCGCACAACCCAGTTGATGCCACGCGCGAATTTCGCCAGCAAGTCACCTAATTTTTCAGCAGACCGATAGCCAACATATAAAACTGTGGCATAGGTGACGGCGATTGCCAGCAGAAAAAATGAGGCGGAAATTTCTCCGACGTTCAGGTCATTACGGCGGGTAAGGATGATTAGCCCTAAAGCAAGGATGACTAAAAAGGCAACCTGATCAAGCAAAAGAAACAACGCTGCCGCCACTGTGACCTTACCAGTAGGGTGCCCGCGTCGGTGGGCTTCGGATGCGAAGAGCGCGACTCCGCCCGCCCCGGCAGTGGGTGCGACGACATTGATGAAGTTCGCCGCAGTGGCAATGCGACTGAGTGTAAATACGTCTTCTTGAACACCCAGCAGGCGAAAGATCGATTGATACATGCGCCCGCTGGATATGAACCAGCCGATCTGAATTAGTAAAGCCAGCAGGAAAAATCCCAAGTGTGCGCTTTGCAGGGTGCGCAAAATCGTCTCCAGCTCGCCAAAGCTGAACATGACCACGACCACACCCAAAAACAAAGCCACGAAAACAAAGAGTTTGTTCATGCTGTCCTTTTTTACCTGGATCTGCTATCTAACAACGCCTGGTAGGCAGGGAAGGCTAATTATTTCATTAACATTGTAACAAAACATTGACAGCCCGCCTGTAATCCTCCTCCCAACCAAAGAAGGCGTAGGTAAAAAATCCGCCTGAGAAATCTCAGGCGGATTTTTACTGAATATCTGCAATGGTCGTTTTTTCAAGCTTATTCGAGACGTAATCTCGAATGTCTCTGAATACCCTGGTAAGTTTTTTCTCCTTTTCGATCGGCGTGGACTCGTAAAAATTCTCGCTGACCGATTCAGTAGGAGCCAGTGCGCCATCGAACAGACGAATGACTTCTGCCAACGAGATCTGGTTCGGACGCTTGGCAAGTTGATAGCCGCCTTTTTGTCCCTTGGCGCTGCGCAGGAAGTGAGCACGTTTGAGTGCCAACATCAATTGTTCCAAAAACTTTGGCGGGATACTTTGCGCTGTGGCAATGGTATCAATGGAAACATATCCCTCGGATTCATGACGAGCGAGGTAAACAAGGGCAAGAAGAGCATATTCGCTGCGGGTGGTTAGTTTCATGTCAGTTCATCTTCTTTCTTATTCAAAATCGACAAGTAGTATAGTGGAAATGGGAACACTGTCAAGCGGGTGCTCTTATCTGAAATTGAGGTTGCGAATCATCTTGACAAAATTCAGTGGCTGAATTATTATTTATATAAATAAATCCTATTGGATTACTAGGAATTCATAAATAAGTGAGTTTGTCTGAAACCTAGGTCAGAAACGAACTTTTTATTTACCTTGAAATCCTACTAAGCCAATAGGGTTTATGTATAAAATATCAGTAATCGGAGAAACAATATGCGAAAACAAACTTTAACATGGCTGTCGCTTTTTCTCGTAATGGCAGTCACCCTCTCGGCGTGTGGCACGGCTGGAAGCGTTGAACCCGCTCCGGCTGAGTCAGAAGCGGGCACTTCATCCGAATTGAGCGGAACCCTATCCATCTCTGGCGCTTTCGCGCTCTACCCCATGATGACCGTTTGGGCTGAAGAGTTCACCAAGATCCACCCGAATGTGCAGTTTGATGTGCAGGGCGGCGGCGCGGGCAAAGGCATGACCGATACCATCGCAGGTGCGGTAGACATCGGCATGATCTCGCGCAGCATCAAGGAAGAAGAAACCGCTCAAGGCATTTTCTGGGTATCGGTGACGAAGGATGCGGTCTTCCCAATCATCAATGCTGAGAATCCTGTAGCAGCGCAGATTCTTGAAAAGGGCATCTCACAAGAAGTCTTCAACAAAATTTACATCACCGGTGAGATCACCACTTGGGGTGAAGTGGTTGGCGACCCGTCCATCACGGACAAGATCAATGTCTTCACCCGTTCCGATGCATCTGGTGCGGCAGAACAATGGGCAAAGTATGCAGGCGGTGAAGCGCAAGAAGACCTGCTTGGCATCGGCGTGAACGGCGAACCCGCCATGCTCGACACCATTTTGAAAGACCCGCTCGGCATTGGCTTTGGCAACCTCAACAGCATCTTCGACCTGAGCGGCGGCGGACTCGTCCCTGGCATCGTCATCCCGCCAATCGACATCAATGAGAACGGTGCGGCAGACGCGGAAGAAATCTACACTGTGAAAGAAGATGCCTTCAGCGCAGTGGCGAACGGAACCTATCCTTCTCCTCCGTCTCGCTTCGAAAATCTCGCCACACTTGGCAAACCTGAAGGACTCGAACTTGAATTCATCAAGTGGATCCTGACGGATGGTCAACAATATCTTGAAGCGGCAGGCTTCGTTCCGCTCACTCCTGAGCAACAAGCCGAGTCTCTTGCAAAATTAGAACAATGAGTGAAGTTAATCTCAACAACACTTTGAAAACAGAAGGTCGGCTAAGCCGACCTTCTACGCCGTCTCGCGCCAGAACGAATCGAGCCGCACAACGCACATTTTTTATTATCACACTTGTGCCTGTAGTGCTCATCATCATTGTGGCAACGGCATTGGTCATGCGTTCCTACCCCATTCTCAATTCATACAGCCTCAGCGATCTATTGCTCGGCGAAACCTGGCGACCCAACAACGGCGAGTTCGGGTTTCGTCCGTTCATTCTGGGCACGTTGTGGGTCACAACGGTCGGCGTGTTACTTGCGGTTCCGCCTTGCTTACTGGTTTCGGTCTATCTCGCGGAATATGCTCACAACCGCACACGCACGTTCGCCAAACCTGTTTTGGATGTACTCGCCGCCATCCCACCTGTGGTTTATGGCGTCTGGGGATTGCTCGCCATCGTTCCATTTGTGGATGACGTGCTCGCGCCTCTCTCTGAACGTTGGCTGGGTGACTCCATCTCAATCTTTGCCGTCACCCAGCCAACAGGCTTCGGCATCCTCGCAGGCGGCATCGTCCTTGCGGTGATGATCTCTCCACTCATCATCTCGGTCATCTTTGAGGTGCTCTCCACCGTCCCCAACGACTTACGCCATGCATCTCTCGCCGTCGGCGCGACCCAATGGCAGACCATCCGCACGGTGGTTTTGCCGCAAGTGTTGCCCGGCATTGTCGCCGCCATCGTGCTGGGAGCCTCGCGTGCGCTTGGCGAGACCATTGCTGTGTTGATGGTCGTCGGCAATGTGCCGAACATTCCCACATCCGTTTTTGATACGGCATATCCACTGCCCGCACTCATTGCAAACAACTACGGCGAGATGATGTCCATTCCGCTGTACGACGCCGCCTTGCTCGGTGCAGCTCTTGTTTTATTGGTCGTCATTCTGATCTTCAATATTCTCTCCACGCTGGTTCTCCAGAGATTCTTGAGGCGCTCATGAAATTCCAAAAGAAACATTTCGAACGGCGGCACATCGTCGAACTAGTCATCAAGACCATTATGCGACTCGCTCTCTTTATCGTTGCAGGCGCGCTTGGTTTAATTTTATGGACGATCATTTCCCGAGGCTTACCTTCGCTGTCATGGGAAATGGTCTCGCAAATTCCCAAAGGCGGATATTACATGGGCAAGGACGGCGGCATTCTCAACGCCATCATCGGCTCGGCTTACCTTGCCACAGGCGGGACAATCCTTGCCATGTTGTTGAGCGTGCCCATTGCTCTTTATCTCAAAGCATATCTTGGTAAATCTCGTTGGGGCGACTACGTCCGCCTCTCGTTGGATGTGCTGTGGGGCATTCCTTCCATTGTGTATGGTGCCTTCGGTTTTGCATTGATGATCCTTTTGGGAATGCGTGCTTCGCTTCTCGCAGGCATCATCGTCCTCGCACTGGTTGAACTGCCCATCATGACCCGCGCCATGGACGAAGTCATCCGCCGCATGCCCGTGGATTTGGAACATGCCGCCCTCGCACTGGGCTCCACCAAGTTTGAAGTGGCAGTCAACGTCATCACCCGCCAAATGCTGCCCGGCATCATCACTGCCATCTTGCTGGCTTTTGGGCGCGGCATCGGTGACGCAGCCTCCGTGCTTTTCACCGCAGGCTACACCGACCGCATCCCAACCTCGTTGATGAATCCCACTGCGTCACTTCCGCTCGCCGTCTTCTTCCAACTCGGCTCACCCTACCCCGAAGTCCGCGAGCGTGGATATGCCGCCGCATTGATCCTGACCATCGCTGTGCTGTTGGTCAGTTTCGGGTCGCGTTGGCTGGCATCGCGGTTGAATCGATACACGATTAAGTAGGGGCGACTCGCGAGTCGCCCCTACGAAGGACATAAAATGAACAACACCCACATTCAAGTTAAAAATCTCAACGCCTATTACGGCAAGCAACATGCCTTGAAAGACATCAACATCGAAATTCCCAAGAACCAGATCACCGTCATCATGGGTCCCTCTGGCTGCGGTAAGACCACTTTATTGAAAACCTTCAACCGCTTCTTTGAACTGAACGAGAACGTCAACCTCACCGGCGAAGTGCTCGTGGACGGTGAAAATATCTACGACCCCAACGTGGACGTGACCGAAGTCCGCAAGGTGGTGGGCTTGCTGGCACAACGCCCCACGCCCTTGCCCATGTCCATTTACGATAATATCGCCTACGGTATGCGCATCCACCAGATGAAGAAAGACCGCGCCGAGTATAAAAAGTCTGTGCGGCATTATTTGGAGATCGCCGGTCTGTGGGAAGAAGTCCAAAAGCGCATGCACGACCCCGCAACTTCTCTTTCCATCGGACAACAACAACGCCTCTGCCTCGCCCGCGGCTTGGCAGTCGAACCAGAGATCATCCTCGGCGACGAACCCACCTCCGCGCTCGACCCGATCTCGTCGCAGAACATCGAGAGCCGTTTGCTCGAACTAAAGAAAGACTACACTATCGTCATTGTGACACATACCTTGCGTCAGGCAAAGCGCCTCGCTGACCATGTTATTTATATGTATCTTGGTGAAGTGGCAGAAGCCGGTCCGGCACACGACGTGTTCACCAACCCCAAACACGAACGCACCAAGCAATATCTCGAAGGCTTGTTCTAAAGCTTAAAATCCCGAAGAGTTTATCTTCGGGATTTTAATTTTTGTTCAATGTAAATGTTCGCTTAGCGTCGATCAGGATATCTTCCATAAACAGTATAATAATTTAAGGATTTGGAGATATTCATGAAAATCAGACGCATCCTGCTTTTACTATTTATTGCTTTCACAACCTTCCAACCTGTCTTTGCACAGACGCGTGCCCCCATTGCCGTTGTCCTTACCGCAGATGGTCCCATCATGCCGCCGATGCTCGAATACATTCGGCGCGGCATAGAAATAGCTGAACAGCGCAATGCGGAAGTAGTTGTTATTCAACTCAATACGCCGGGCGGCAGTGTAGAAACCATGCTGGAGATCATAAAGGAAATCCGTGCCAGCAATGTGCCCGTGGTGGTATACGTAGCGCCGAGAAACGCCTTTGCCGCGAGCGCCGGAGCAATGATCACCATCTCAGGTCACGCTGCTGCCATGGCACCGGAAACCTCCATTGGCGCAGCCAGCCCCATCAGCAGTTCAGGCGAGAATCTCAATAGTACAGCAGCTACAAAAGCCAAAGAGATCATCAAAGCATTCATTCGTCCGTTCGTCACACCGCGCGGCGAAAAAGCAGTGGAACTCGCCGAAGCCATGATCGATGATGCCGTAGCCGTCACTGCTGAAGAAGCTCTGGAAACCGGTTTGATCGATTTCGTATCAGACGACCTCGAAGACCTGCTTCAATCGTTGAACGGCTTTACCGTTCAAATGGAAGATGGTGCATACAAACTCAATACAGAGAACATTGATGTCCAGCCGCTTGAGATCAGTTTTATCGAACAATTACTGCTGACCCTCACTGACCCGAACATTTCGTTTCTTCTGCTTGCCATTGGGGTGCAGGCGGTCTTGATCGAACTCTCCAGCCCTGGCGGTTGGGTGGCGGGCTTCCTCGGCGCGGTCTGCCTCACCCTAGCCACCTATGGGTTGGGCGTGCTGACGGTCAACTGGTTCGGCATCATCTTTCTTATCATCGCCTTTGTGTTATTCGTGCTCGATATCAAAGCACCAACTCATGGCGCATTAACGACCGCTGGTGTTGCGTCATTCATCGTGGGTGCGCTGGTACTTTTCAACTCGCCGGGCACGCCTCAATTCCAACGCGTTTCAGTTCCGCTGGTGATCGGCACAGGGGTCTTCATCGGTTTGATCTTCTTCGTCATCATGATGATCGCCCTGCGCGCGCAGCGCCGCCCGGTTCAAACCGGCGAAGAATCCCTCGTCGGGAAAACAGGAACAGCTAAAACGTTCGAAGCGGAAGCGGGGCAGGTCCAGGTGGAGTCTGAGCTGTGGAGCGCAGAAAAAGCGGCAGGGTCGGATGAGATTCGTAAGGGTGATAAAATCGAAGTCGTCGAAGTTCGTGGATTAAGATTGATCGTAAAGAAAAAGTAACTTTTATCCGTCATTGCGAGGAGCGTGTTCTTCGCGACAAAGCAATCTCATGGCTAAGCTGGAGATTGCTTCGGGCACCGCCCTCGCGATGACGTAATCGCTTCAAAAAGGACCTTATGCCTGCTTCACCCACCCGAGACCGAGTCTCCCCGCAAACAGATGCACGCCCGCTGCGCCGCCCCGAATGGATCAAAGTACGTGCGCCTTCCGGCGAAAGTTATGAGCGTGTGCATACGCTGATGCGCTCGAAAGAATTACATACCGTTTGTGAAGAAGCCATGTGCCCCAACCTCGGCGAATGCTGGGGCAGCGGCACAGCGACTTTCTTAATGTTGGGTGACGTTTGTACACGCACCTGCGCCTTCTGCGATATCAAACACGGCAAGCCCGCCTTATTGGACTGGGGCGAAGCCGAACGTGTGGCGCAAGCCGTCAAGTCGATGGACTTGAAACATGCGGTCATCACTTCGGTCAATCGTGATGAACGCCGTGACGGTGGCGCGCCGATCTTCGCGATGGTCATCCGCCGCATCCGCGAAGTATTGCCGGGTTGTTCCATCGAAGTGCTCATCCCCGATTTCAAGGGCAGCATTGAAGCCCTGAAGATCGTGATGGATGCCCGCCCCGAGATCTTAAATCACAACGTGGAGACGGTGCCGCGTTTGTTCAAAACCGTTCAGCCGCAGGATAATTACGAGTGGGCGGCGGCGACCCTCTCCAACGCCAAAAAGCTCGACCCCGAAGTGCTCACCAAATCGGGGATCATGCTCGGCTTGGGTGAAACCATGGACGAGGTCAAACAGGTAATGCGCGACCAACGCAGTTGGGGTGTGGATATCCTCACCATTGGTCAGTATCTACAGCCCAGCAAGAAACACCTGGCAATGGAACGCTATTACACGATGGAAGAGTTCGCCGAACTGCGCGAGTTTGGCAAAGAGATCGGCTTCAAGTGGGTGGAGTCGAATCCGCTGGTGCGGTCTTCGTATCATGCGGCAGAACAAGTCCGCGCTTTGAGTGTGGTGCATCGCAAGTTGTATGGGGATGGCATGATGAGCGAGAACAGGCTGCGTAATTAACGGAAAGTAGTAGATAAATAGTGAAACTCCTGCTGAAAGAACCGGCAGGAGTTTTTTATTAGACCACGTGAATAAATATTGAGCATGAACACTATATTCCCCCATACCGATTTTTATGAATCCCTGTATAATATCGAAGACACTCTAAATATGTCTATACAGGTCGCAATTTCCCAAAAGGGGAATTGCATCCTCTCTTTTTAAGAGAAGAGTACTTGTTAACAATGTTAACAAGAGGTATTATAAATTTGTTGGGGATACCTGTGCCTCAACATTCATATTCAGAAAGACATAAGAAAGAAGGAGAAAAATGAATAAACGCAATTTGTTCGTCCTGTTGTCGCTCATCGTGACCATTTCGATGATGCTCAGCGCCTGTGGAGCGCCTGCTACAGAAGCGCCTGCAACCGAGGTTCCCACCGAGGCTGCAACCGAAGCTCCCACCGCCGAACCCACTGAAGAAATGCCCGCCATCGGTTCACCCGAACACCCCATCAAGGTTTTGTTCGTCCCCTCGGTGGATGCGAACATCATCACCACCGGTGGTGAAGTCATGGCTGCCGCTTTGAACGAAGCCACTGGTCTCACCTTCGAAGTGGTCGTCCCGACCTCTTACGCTGCGACCGTTGAAGAAATGTGCGCCTCCCCCGCCGACACCATGGCGTTCATTCCGGGTCTTGGGTACGCCATTGCCAGCCAGTTGTGTGGCGTGGATGTTTCCTTCAAAGCCATCCGCTTTGGATACCCTGTCTATTGGGCTGAATATATCGTCGCCCGCGACAGCGAGATCCAAACCCTCGCCGACCTCGAAGGCAAGAAATGGGGTTACGGTGACCAGGGTTCCACCTCCGGGTATATGGTTCCCGCTGTTGAATTTGCCGCGGCTGGCATCACCCCCGGTGAGCAGATCCAGACCGGTGGTCACAACCAGACCGTCACCGCTGTGTACAACGGCGAAGTGGATTTCGGAACCGTGTTCTATAGCGTACCTTTGAGCCCAGAAGGCGCCCCGATCTTCAGCTATGACGACTATCTCGCCGGAACGATCACCGAGCTGGCTCAGTATGAGATCCCTGAAGAATCGGTTGCCAACTGCGCACCCGATACCGAAGGCAAGAAATTGCTTTGCGACGGGTACCGCATTCTCGATGCCCGTGCCAACATCCGCACCGAAGCACCGGATGTGATCCAGAAGGTCCGCATCCTCGCCGTCTCCCAGGCGATCCCAAACGACACCCTGTCCTTCGGTCCTGAATTCCCTGCTGATGTCCGCACCCAGATCGAAGAAGCGCTTGTCGCCTTCTCGCAGACCGAAGCATGGGGAACCTCCATCGGTTCTTCCGACTTCTACGGCTGGTCTGGCATTGCCCCCGCCGAAGATGCCGAATATGACTTCGTCCGCGCGATGGTTGAAGCCACCGGCTACAAACTTCCCGAATAAGCAATACCTGCAATTTAATTTTGGGCAGGGAGGAAAACATCTCCCTGCCCAAAATTTTATCCATTCAGTTAATTAGGAAATATAAGGGCGGGGGTAAAATTGCTTGTATTTCATCAGGTATGAATGCAAGCCCATTTCATCTTTCAGGAAGTCTCAGATGCTTCAAATCAAAAACCTGACCAAAATCTACGACGGCGGCGTCAAAGCACTCGACAACGTCAGCTTTGATGTACCCGATGGGCAATTCCTTGCCGTGATCGGTTTAAGCGGATCGGGAAAATCCACCCTGCTGCGTTGTATCAACCGCCTCATTGAACCGACCGACGGGCAGATCCTCTGGAACGGAGAGGACATCACCAAAGCCTCACCGGAAGAAATGCGGCGCATCCGACGCAAGATCGGCATGGTCTTTCAACACTTCAACCTGGTGCATCGCTCGAAGGTGATCACCAACGTGTTGGCAGGTCGGCTGGGGTATATCAACCCGGCATGGAGCCTCCTGAACCGCTTCCCCAAAGATGATATTCAAAAAGCCATCAAGCAACTCGAACGTGTGGGCATTGCAGATAAAGCCGATCACCGCGCCGATGAACTGAGCGGCGGGCAGCAGCAACGCGTGGGCATTGCACGCGCGCTCATGCAGGACCCGGAAATGATCCTCGCCGATGAGCCGGTTGCCAGCTTAGACCCCGTCCTTGCTCACAGCATCATGAAGCATTTGGAAGATATCAACGATAAAGATGGTGTGACAGTACTATGCAGTTTGCACTTCCTTGACCTTGTACATCGCTATGCAGATCGAGTCGTGGCACTTAATCAAGGCCAGCTCGTCTTTGAAGGACTTCCCAGCGAGATCGATGACAGGAAATTCAAAGACATTTACGGACGCGATGCAGAAAGGGTTGGATGACCGCCATGGCAGAAAATAACAAAGATAAAAAAGCATCGCCCTGGAGATCTCTCCAACTCGGGCTGACGGTCATCTTCGGTATCGTTGTGTATGCCTATGGTTTCCAGATCACCAAGGTGGACCTGGAAGACCTGCGCAGCGAACGCCGGCAGGAAAGCCTCACGCGCGTGATGCGCGCCCTCGCCAAGCCTGAGATCTTCGCCTACGATCAGCAGGAAGAGATCGTTAACTCGCCGGTGTATGTCACCTGCCCCGCAAGCGGCGCACCAACCCTGCCTGAACCAGACAAGAACGGACCCTACCTGGTCATCTCGCCTTCCTGCGCAGAGCCGGGAGAAACCGTGCAAGTGGAAGGCTTTAATTTCGCGCCGAATGTTTCCGGTCCGCTTCGCTTTGTACCTGGCAGCGACCCCGCCAATGTCGTAACCCTCGGACGGGATAATGTTGAAACCGATGCCGCTGGTCATTTTATCTTTGAGCTGACCCTGCCCAAACGCCCCAGTGCAGATATTCAATACATTCGCGCCACACTAAAACAAAATGTGGGTGCCCCGCATTTAACGCAAACCGCCAAAGATACCTGGGAAAAGATCGTTGAGACGGTCTTCCTTGCCCTGCTTGCAACCACATTCGGAACTTTCCTTGCCATTCCGCTAAGTTTCATTGCCGCCCGAAACTTGATGAAACCAGTACGAAGCCCGCTTGCAAGCATTGCCTTCTCGCTTTTGGGCTGGCCATTGGGAATGGGCATTGGCTATCTTATTGTCCGCTGGGTGGAAAGGTTGGGTGATCCTTTTACAGGAAACATTTTCATTAATCTTGTTTCTGTCATCATTGCGCCTATCATCCTTATCTACGGCTTGCGCTGGGCATTGCCACAGGAAGAAACATCCAAACCTTCGGTTTCTTTACAGATCGGGCGGTGGGCTGTTATCTTCGTTGTCACTCTGGTCGGCTTTTATGGGCTTTTCCAACTTGCCGCTCTTGCTAAAAACCTTGGGCAGGGGATCATGGCATCCAAGGGCTGGTTCGCCTTCCTCGGCAACTTTCTCTTCCAAAGCGGAGATATCGTCGGTATCATCACCCCCGCTCTCGGCGGATTAGCTGCAGGCGGAACCTTGAGCAGTTTCATGGGCAAAGTTGGTCAACGCGCCACGGAAAAACTTTCCCCAACCAATGTCAAACTGTTCAACATTGTCTTCGCCACTCTTGCCGGTATGACGGTCTTTGGTTTGCTCGGTCAATTGGTGGAGTGGTTGTACCAGGTTGGCAATCCGCTTTACACCCTCTGGGGTCCGGCAACGGCAGGCGGAATCCTTGGGCTTACCCTGGCACTTCTCACCAAGCCCAAAGCGACCCTGCCGACCGGGTTGGTCATTTACTACATTACACGTACCTTCCTGAATGGATTACGCTCCATTGAAGCCTTGGTCATGGCTATCGTGTTCGTGATCGCCGTGGGGATCGGTCCATTCGCCGGTATGATGGCGCTTGGTCTGCATACCATTGTGAGCCTTGCCAAACTTTATTCAGAACAGGTTGAGAGCATTATGGCGGGTCCGTTGGAAGCCATTCAAGCCACGGGGGCGAACCGTTTGCAGACCATCGTATATGCGGTCATCCCCCAGATCATTCCGCCGTATATTTCCTACACCATGTACCGCTGGGATATCAATGTGCGTATGTCCACCATCATCGGTTTTGTGGGCGGCGGCGGCATCGGCTTCCTGCTGCAACAGAACATTAACCTGCTCAACTACCGCGCCGCATCTGCACAGATGTTTGCCATTGCGATTGTCGTTGCAAGCATGGATTACATTTCTTCGGTGTTGAGGGAAAAATACGTGTAAGGTTGTAGTGAGTGGAAAGTAAAAGAGCAAACTCCCGTTGACTTTTATCAACGGGAGTTTTTATTGTTTGTCTGCCTGTTTTCGAACTTATTTCTCCATCCCCTGATATTCCAGATACATCGTCAACCCATCAACCCAGTGCTGTATGCCATCCACGCGAATGGAGGGGTCTTCACAAGTATTGAAAAGTCCGCCGCTGTAACGTTCCAGCATGTCTTTCGTGAGATCAAAGTTGCAGTCATTGGCAGGGAACTGGCGCGCCTGCACGAAGGTAATGAAAGTCTTGATCTCTCGGTCGAGCCATTCATGGTCTGAATCAGCGAAAGCGAAAGCCTGCGCCGCTGCCGACAAGGCTTCGATCTTGGTTGTGGTTGCTATGCTGGAGTTTGCAGGGTTCAGCGAACGGATCTGCCCGGCAATGATCAAGTCGGCAGTGCTTTTGGCGTAGTCCAAGTCCTCTTTACCGATCGTATCTGTGCGGGCAAACAATGCAAACGCATAGGCATGCCCGGAATCTTCAGTGACGGGCAGGGTTACCATGAAGGCATTCACCTCATGAGCCTGTTCGAGCCAGAAATCATTACCGGTCATTTCGTAAAGTTGCAGCAATGCGGCCACACCCTCGCCATTAAACGTTGGGTCGAAATAATTCGGGTCTACGGTTCCAGCAAAATGCGGGTCGAAGGAATGATAGAAACCGCCTTCGGGTCGGCGCATGGATACGATGAAGTAGCCTGAGTTGACAGCATCCGCTAACAGATCATGCCTATTTAGCAAAACGGTCCCGGTTGCCTGCCAGCGTTTATATATGGCATCAATGGTCACCGTCGCCCCGCCGAGCGGACAAGCTCCGTTGGTATAAAGGCACGTCCCTTTAAAGTGTTCCGGGTCCGTTAATAGGTTGGGGAGATACTGTTCAAGTGCGCGATCGGCAGCATCACAATAGATCATGTCGCCTGCCACACGGCACACGGTGTACAGTGCGCTTGTCCCACCCATCAGACGGATATAGGAAGGGACGGATGAACGGTCATTGGTCTGCAAGTTAACTTGATATGCCAACTCGCCATTCGCCAATTGCTGGCGGACGAGGTAATCTCCTGCGGCAGTGATGGAGGCTTTTAACGGGCTGTTCGCAAGCGGAAGGACTTCGGGTGCATGAGAGGAAATAGCTGTTGGCGTAGACGCTATACTCTCAAATGAGGAAGACTGCGTTTGAGGTGCAGCCGACTTGAGCCAAAAATAAGCAATACCCGCCAAAGCAAAGATGCCAATAAGGATGGGGATGATTCGTTTCCGCATGAATTACCTTTACCAGAGATAAACAAAGCTGGTTTCTTTACAGGCTAGTTGATCTTTTCTGCCAGGTCTTGCAGGGTCAATTCAGCCAGTGATGGCACGGTCAGGTCACCTTGCACGTTCATCTTTGCCGTCAGCGGGTTGGGAACCGCCACCACGAAGACCCCGGCTCGTTTGGATGCCAGCACTCCATTGGGAGAGTCTTCAAAGACAACTGCTTCGTGCTTTTCCACTTGCAGGGTTTCCAATGCCTTGAGATAAATATCGGGGTGGGGTTTTGTCCTGCCTGGGGCAACATCATCCTGGCAGATAATATGGTTGAAGAGATGATAGATGTCAAGACGCTGGGTGTGTGCATCCACCCAGGAGTGTGGAGAGCTGGAGCCAATGGCGACCTTCAATCCATTTTTTTGGGCTTCAGTGATCAACTCGATAATGCCAGGCATGATGGGATTGGCATGGATGATCGCATCCGCTTCCAGCCGGTAGCGGGCTTTGAGGGATGCAGGCTCCAGCCGTTCCTGAGAAAGAAGCGCAAGGTTCTGTGCGGGGTCAAAGTTCGAGATGCCGTATCCGCCCACGGTCTTTTCCCATTCCTCCACGGGCAGTTCAAATCCGTACTCTTTATAAATGGATTGCCAAACCAAAACTTCGGGTGTCTCGGTATCGAGGATCAACCCGTCAAAATCGAATATTAGGGCTTTTATCGCTTTTTTCATAGTCACATCTTTATGAGATTTTCAGAAAAGAAGGTCAATTTTCATTTGCAACAGGTCATGGAAACCGTCTGACAAAATCTGAAATCGCTTCCCAAACTTTTATTTCACTGACCCCTTCGGTATTGATAATGGATAATACAGATGAAACTGCCGAACGCATGGCGCGGTATTCGCGCTGGGCATCGGCATCGGTGGAGAAGAAACGTGTGTGATCCATCCAACCTTTGATGTGCAGCGAAACTGAAATGTAACTGTTGCCGCGTTTTAGTGTGATGCGCGCACCGGCATCATTAACCTCATCAGAAAGCACCAGCCCGCCTTCTGCACTGGTTGTGCCAATGGTTTTTCCTTTGTTATAGATCGACCAGCTACTCATCCGAATCCATTCTACTCATTTGTGTGGGTTGAACCCGTACACTGGAGGGTACCACACGCGCGGGTTTTGCGTCTTTGACGAAACGCGCCAGGTGCTTCACCATTACCGCCTGTCGGGGCAGGGCTTTGGCGCCAAGGTCTTCCAACACCGGCTCAAGCCAGGCTTGATAAGAACGGACTGTAAGGTATACAGGACGTCGTCGGCGATCGGGTAAACTTTCGATGAGCGAGACGATCTTTCCGCTTACATCGCTTTCATCTGGCAGGATCAATGGGGTCAACATCACACCGTACACACCATAGTTCACATTTGCAAAACTGCGCCCATCCGAATGGATAAATCCATTTGGTCGTTTCGGTGCCGGGTCTACGGGCTGAAGGAGCTGCGGCACGATCTGATAATGCAGACTCTGCACAGCAGGCAGGTTCAGCGACTGAACACGCATCCACTCTTTGTTCGAGCCTGATTCGGTTTTCTCGATCGCACTCGCATCCCAGACTCTCTGCCATGCATAGACGGCGAAGCCTGATCTGCGCAGCGCCATAAAAACATCGCTGGTCTCGTCCACTTCGGCAATCACATGGAATGCCTGCCATTCGCCTGCCTGCGCCGAGAGATGTTCGATCAATGCGGGCAGGTTGGGATCATTGAGGTTGAAGGATGGGGCAAGGTATAAAAGCTTTGCGAAGGTATCGCCGCGGGTGTGAATGATGCCGCCCAACAGCGTGACCTCGTCATTATTTTTTACCGCTGCGTATAAATGCCGCGCCGGGTTGACGTACGCCAACAGGCCCATCGCCCCGAGGGGATGTCCGCGTGTGAGCGCCCGTGTGCTATCGAGAGTTAAGACGTCGTTGCGATAACGTGCGATGGTGGGAAGATCAAGAAGGTCAAGGGGACGAATGGTCATTTTGTAAAAAAACCCTAAAGGTCTCTACGGTTATCTAATATCATAACCGAAGAAGAAACCTTTAGGGTCTCATTTTTATTAACTTGCCAACGAAATGAAATACTCGTGGAAGCGCGTATCGTCTGTGAGTTCCGGGTGAAAAGAGGTTGCCAGCAAACGTCCCTGCTGTGCGGCAACGATGCGTCCATCTTCCAGGGCGCATAACACCTTCGCTTCACCGCTGACAGACTCGATGATCGGTCCGCGAATAAAGACCGCATGATAAGGATGTTCCGTCCCTGTGGCTTTGAACAGTTCATCGATCTCAAGGTCGGTCTCGAAAGAATCGACCTGACGTCCAAACGCATTGCGCTTGACCTTGATACTCATCAAACCCAGAAGGGGCTGGTCGCGTCCAATATCGTTCGAAAGAAAGATCGCGCCTGCGCATGTTCCCCAAATGGCATGCGACCTTCCAAACTCGCGCAGAGGCTCGATCAAACCATACGCCACCGCCAGTTTGCCAATGGTTGTCGACTCACCGCCAGGGATGATGAGCCCATCCAAACCTTCCAAATGTTTGGGCAGGCGCACTTCAGCCGTTTCTGCGCCGATCCGTTTCAACATGGTGATGTGTTCGGCAAAGTCACCTTGTAAAGCTAAGACACCGATTTTCATTTTTTAGACCATTGACGATAGATCATGGACGATGGAAAAGACCAGTTCAATAGCCTATTGTCCATCGTCCGTCGTCTAATTTACCAGCCGCGCACGGCGAGCTTCTCGCCTTCGGGCATTTGGGAGGCGTTGCGTCCGACCATTGCTTCGCCAAGGTTCTTGCTCACTTCCGCAAGGATGGAGGCATCTTGATAATGCGTTACAGATTTGACGATCGCCGCGGCACGTTTGGCAGGGTCACCCGATTTGAAGATGCCAGAACCAACGAAGACGCCGTCCACGCCGAGCTGCATCATCAACGCCGCATCGGCGGGAGTGGCTACGCCGCCCGCAGCAAAGTTCACCACCGGCAAACGTCCAAGTTCCTTTACTTCTTTCACCAACTCATACGGTGCGCCGTTGTTCTTGGCAAACGCCATCAATTCTTCATCGCCCATCACGGTCAATTGTTTGATCGTGCCGATCACAGTGCGGGCGTGACGCACGGCTTCAACCACATCCCCGGTGCCAGCCTCACCCTTGGTGCGGATCATCGCCGCGCCTTCACCAATACGGCGCAGGGCTTCACCAATGTTGCGGCAGCCACAAACGAACGGAACTTTGAAGTTATGCTTCAAAATGTGATGTTCTTCATCTGCCGGGGTCAACACTTCAGATTCGTCGATGTAGTCGATGCCGATCGATTCGAGGATCTGCGCCTCGACAAAATGACCGATACGGCACTTCGCCATCACCGGGATGGAAACCGCATCCATGATCTTGAGGATCATGTCGGGGTCGCTCATGCGCGCAACGCCGCCATCCGCGCGGATATCGGCAGGCACGCGTTCCAACGCCATCACGGCGCACGCGCCCGCTTCTTCTGCGATCTTGGCTTGCTCGGCGTTCACTACATCCATAATGACGCCGCCTTTAAGCATCTGCGCCAATCCTTTTTTCTCAGTCCAGGTTCCAGTTTTTGCTTGCATGTTTTTTCTCCTACATACTATATGGTTTGATTTGATTCTAGGTCAAAATTGGCGTACGTTAAGAGCCAATAAACGCCAATTATCAGCCAGCCACTTTAATGGCAAAGGGTGAATTGCAAGCCAATTGTCTCCATCGCATGGTGAGAAAATGATATATTCATCGTACCAATGTAAGGTAGAGAGATAAAATGCGCATCCCATTGGATCACCAAAGCAATATTCCCCTATATCAACAGATCGAAGACCATCTTCGAAAAAGTATTTTGGCGGGCACACTACCAGCCGATACACGCCTGCCCGCCAGCCGTCAGCTTGCGCGCGATCTCGGTGTCAACCGCACCACGGTCGAAAACGCATACGCAGCCCTCGAAGCTGGTGGTCTGGTTTTCTCAAGAATGGGCAGCGGCACCTATGTCTTGCCGGTCTATTCACTTCCTTCCATTCCAAAAAACAATGCCGATACCCCCTGGCCACTCTGGCAAACAAGTTTACAGAAAAACACGTTTGCGAATGCAGACATTGCAGAAGACATGCTGCAGGCAAGCGGACATCCACATCCGATCAGTTTCGCCAGCGGCATTAGTGACGCACGACAATTCCCCGTGGAGGAGTTTCGCAAAGTGATCCAATCCGTTATGCGGCGTGACCAGATCGATGCGCTGGAATATGGGGAACGCCGAGGCTACGCTCCGCTGCGCGAGGGGATTGCCCGCATCTTAGCCAGCCAGGGCTTGCAGACACACCCGGAGAATATCCTCATCACAGCCGGGTCGCAGCAAGCCATCTTTCTTGCGGCACAGGTTTTGTTGAAGCCAAATGATATTGTTCTGGTGGAAGATCCAACCTACTCTGCAGCGCTCGATTTGTTCCGCACACTTGGGTTTCAGATCGTGGGGATTCCAGTGGACGGGCAGGGAATGCAAGTGGACAAACTGGAGAAGCTCCTACAGCTTCACCATCCCAAGTTGATCTACACCATCCCTAATTTTCATAACCCGACCGGGACGTGCCTCAATAGCGCCCGGCGCCGCGAGTTGATCATGCTCGCTGGCAAATACAATATTCCCATTTTGGAAGATGACTTCGTAGGCGATTTGCGCTATGAAGGCCATACCCAACCGTCGCTCAAATCATTGGACCCTGGCGGGCAGGTCATTTACGTCAGTACTTTTTCAAAGATGCTGATGCCCGGTCTGCGGGTTGGGTTCATTGTGGCAGATGGTCCGGTGTTCGAAAGCCTGCTTAATTTCAAACGTCTCAGTGATCTGGCAACATCCACATTGATCCAACGCTCGTTGGATGCATATATGACCGTCGGGCGGTACCAAACATATCTGCACCGTTCCAGCCAGATCTTCCGTGCCCGGCGTGATGCCATGGTAACTGCCATTGGGCGTTATTTGCCGTCCAGTGTTTCATTTGAAACACCCAAGGGCGGGTTATTTATCTGGCTGCAATTACCAAAGTCTCTTTCTGCAAATGACCTTCTGCCGATCGCCTGCAAAGAAGGGGTATCGTTTGCACCGGGGAATTCTTTTTTCATCGACGGAGTCAGCGGAAGAGATTGGATCCGTCTCAACTTTGCCTCACAGCCTGTAGAAGATATCGAAGAGGGGATCAAGAGGTTAGGCATTGTGTTCAAACGCATAAAAACAAAAGCAAAATAACTACACTACACATCACTGATAAAAATGGTATTGGGCAAAAGCTCAATACCATTTTTTAATGGCTTGACTTAAAGCCTTTAAGTGCTACAATTCACACAATGATACAATTAGTACAATATAAGGAAACCCATGCCTGAAAAGAAACTCACTCTACAGCTCGACTTTCATTCTGGATTGCCGATCTACACCCAGATCGTTAATCAAGTCCAAAGCCAATTGGCAAACGGGATATTGAAACCTGGCGATCAATTGCCAACTGTTCGTTCTCTGGCATCGGAACTGCGCGTCAACTTCAATACGGTAGCACGTGCTTATCGTATCCTTGATGAAGCCCGCATCATATCCACGCAGCAAGGACGCGGCACATACATCACCGAGATCCCGCCGCCAGAAGTGACAGAGAAGTTAAGACGAGAAGCTCTTTCCGAACTCACACAGCGTTTTATCAGCGAAGCTTTTCGATTGGGTTTTTCTGAGCGTGAGGTCAGCCAGATGGTGAGAGACAGTTTGAAGTCATGGAAAGAAGCGAAGCAAGTCAAAGAGGAAGATTAGGTTTATCAAGAAGGAGAATGTCAATGAACACAAAATTTCTAAAGTCAATAGCTCAAACCAAGAAAGATGAACAGCACATCCCGCCGATCGCTGGATTCATTTTCACCATCCTTTTGATCGGCACGATCAAAATAGCATTGCTATTGGATGTAACGAACGCATCGGATCTTTTCATTGGCGCTGTTGTCCTTGCAATGACCGGGGTTGCCACATATTTTTTGTTCGCCATCAAGGTTGCATCTCAATGGGAAAAAGTGGTTGTGCTGCGCTTTGGGAAATTCAACGGGCTAAAAGGTCCTGGAATTTTTTGGCTGATTCCCATTGTAGATACGGCTGTAATGTGGATCGACCACCGCGTTACAGTAACCTCATTCTCTGCTGAGAAAACATTGACCAAAGATACCGTACCTGTAGATGTGGACGCCGTACTCTTTTGGGTTGTATGGGATGCCGAGAAAGCCGCGCTCGAAGTGACGGATTACCAAAGCGCCATTTCATGGGCGGCACAGACTGCATTGCGCGAGATCATTGGTCAGATGACACTGGCAGATATTTTGGTCGGACGTGCCAAGATGGACGAAGAACTTCAGAAGATCATTGATGAACGCACTATACCTTGGGGCGTGACCGTGCAATCTGTTGAGATCCGCGACGTGGTCATTCCTCAGGTATTGGAAGATGCCATGTCTCGTCAGGCACAGGCAGAACGCGAGCGCCAGGCACGTGTGATCCTCGGCGAGTCTGAAAAGCAAATTGCCGCTTCGTTCTCTGAGGCTTCGCAGGCATATATCAACAATCCAACCGCATTGCACCTGCGCGCCATGAATATGTTGTTCGAAGGTTTGAAGGAAAAAGGCGCCTTGGTGATCGTACCATCCTCCGCAGTAGACACAATGAATCTCGGCGGCTTGAGCGGCATGGTTTCATTGGCACAAAATAATCTACCCAAAAATGACAAGTAGCATCGGCATCGCTTCAGGCGATTACCAGCAACAATACTAGAAAACGTTTCACGTGAAACGAAAAGGAAATCAAAATGACAACAAAAACAACATCCATCCTCGTACTGCTCATGATTGCTGTTGCAGTGATTGCAGGCGCGCTGTTATGGAATCAACTCCCCGAACAAATGGCTTCCCACTGGAACATCAATGATGAAGTCGACGGGTATATCTCAAAGTTCTGGGGCGTGTTCCTAATGCCGCTTGTCGTGCTGGGTATGTTCGGTCTGTTCATTGCTCTGCCCAACATGGATCCGCTCAAAGCAAACATCGAAAGTTTCCGCAGCGCATTCAACCTGTTCATCCTGCTCATTACGGTTTTCATGCTCTATATCCACGGGCTGACGCTCGCATGGAGCCTCGGGAATCAAAGCTTTAAGATGAGCACAATGATGCTGCCGTTCATGGGTATCTTATTCATCTTCATTGGTTACCTGCTGCGACAAGCCAAACGAAACTTCTTCATCGGGATCCGCACCCCGTGGACTCTCTCAAGTGATTCGGTTTGGGACAAGACGCATCAACTTGGCTCGGTCCTGTTTATGGTTTCAGGAGCCTTGGCATTCGTCGGAAGTTTCTTCGGCGGAATGGCGGCCTTCTGGTTGCTCTTCGTTCCGCTGATGGGTTCCACACTGGCACTCGTCATTTACTCGTACATCCTATATCGCAGCGAGACAAAGGCATAGCTTCAACGTGCGTGTCTTTACGGCACGCACGTTTTGTTTCACGTGAAACGAAAGGATTTCGAAATGAATAACGAACTACCAAAATGGGAATATCGCGTCCAAACTGTTGGCGGATTTTGGACGGGAGTAAAAGCTGAGGAGTTGGAACAACTGCTGAATGACTGGGGTGTCGAAGGTTGGGAAGTCGTTTCAACGCATATCCTGAAAAACCAGAACAAGATCAATGTCATTGCCAAACGCCCGTTGACTCGTGAAACCATCCGTCAGCGTTCGATGCCGCAATACAACAAATTATAGTGAGGCAAAAAATGATCGAAAGAAAATATATCTATTGGTTCTTGGGCATTACGGTTTTATTCTCGTGGCCCTTATTCCTTGCGCCGCTTGCATTAAGTGACCAGGATGCGTCCACCAAACAATTGGCAACGCAAGGATTATGGGCGATCGCCATGTGGGCTCCCGGCATCGCCGCCATGATTGTGACCTTGTTCATCGCCAAGAAACCATTCAACAGTTTACGATTGAATACCTTGGGACCTAAACGCTTTTATCTTTGGGCGTGGTTATTGCCAGCCGCATTGACTATCCTTGGTGGCTTGTTTACGTTGATGTTTGGGTTGGCAGAGCTTGATCTGAACTTTACGATGATCCGTGATGCATTGAAGTCTGCACCGGGCGGTGAAGATATTTCACCGATGGTGATCGTGTTATCGCAAACATTGCTTGCATTGACGCTGGGTCCCTTCATCAATATTCTATTTACAATGGGAGAAGAATTAGGCTGGCGCGGATTTTTACTTCCACACTTGCTGCCACTTGGACAATGGAAAGCCGTTCTGTTGAGCGGACTCATTTGGGGTGTATGGCATGCACCTGTTATTGTTCAAGGACATAACTATCCGGGCTATCCGATCCTTGGGATATTCATGATGATCATCTTCTGTGTTTTGTTGGGTACGATCATCTCGTGGTTGTATCTCAATACAAAGAGTCCCTGGGTGGCTGCGCTTGCACATGGAGCGGTCAATGCGATAGCAGGATTACCGGTGTTATTCCTTGTGCCTGGTTTCAATGTGGCATTGGGTGGAACCCTCGCCGCGCCAACAGCATGGATCGGTATGGCATTGTTCATTGCATGGCTTGTTTGGACGAAACGATTCCCAGTGCAAGAACAAGCTGGGATGTAACATCAGTTCAAAGTCAGATAGAGGCGAAGAATTAAAACAGAACAAATGTTCTATTTTAAAGAGATAAAAATGGGCGACGATGAGTCGCCCATTTTTTTATTCCATACTGATCGGAGCGGAACCAGTGACCACTTCATCATCTTTTTCAGGTGGTGCTTCCCCGATCAAAAACGCAGCAGCTCGGCTCTTGCCCGCATCCATAATCAAGTCCATATGAGCATTGGGTCGATAGTCCGTGATCGCAATTAATTTCAAGGCTGCCATAACACGCGGATTTTCGATGGAGATGAATTCAGAGAGACGATTTGGGGTATTGTAGAAAAAGTCGCGTTTGAAGATGGTGCCATCTTCATCAAGGAACACGCCAAGTGGATAGATATTGGCTTCCATCAGATCCTGAAAGAAGTGTGTACCAAAGGACGGTTCTGGAGATGCGCCAACTTCCTCGCCCGCAAGCTCAACGAGGGCGCGTGAGTTGTAGATATCACCGTACGAAACATGCACGCCAAGATCTGGAGTGGACGTCCCCCAGCGGCCGGGTCCAACCGCGATGAATGTATGGTCTTTGAGTGCAGAGTTTAGCTGCCCAATGGCACGCTCAAGTTGGATGCGTTCGGCTTGGGATTGAAGGCTGAAATATCCCTCAGAAGGCACGAATAAAATGTAACGGATATTTTGCACCGCACCTTGTGGAACCATGGTTTGTGAAGAGAAGATAATATCTTCCGTTTCAAGGTCATTAGGGATCTGCACATCACTGGTCTCATGCATGTGGCTTTGCGGACGACATTGCAGCAATGTGATCTGCACATCGGGTTGTTCATCTGGATGCAAGATCTCAACCGTAAATTCTGTATCAACCGGTGAACCGTAATGGGTTTCAAGCAGAGTCAACGCTGCACGCATGGACTTGGAGAAAGGCGTCCGCGAGAGCAAGCCGTCGAAGGTGAGAACCAGTTTATCGGTAGAGTCGAGGCGGGAACGGATCGGGGCGAGGTAGCCATCCTGTTCGACCTGGGCAATATAGCGGAGCGGGTCATAATCCACATGGAGCGCTTCACGCACAGGGATGGTAACGAATGAATTTGATTCAAGATCAATGGCATCGATGTTTTGTTGCGAGTATCGTTTGATGGTGCGGACATCCGATGAAGAATGCAGGCGCGGATGGCTAAGCGCCACAAGGCGGGGATAATCGTCTGCGAGCATATCCACGGCACGAGTACCCAAACCAAAGACGAGGCGCAGAAAACCTTCATCCTGTTTAATTTGCGGCGACCAGCGAAATAGATTGCGGCTGAAAGCCACGCCCGCAGCCTGCGGGAAGTAGTATCGCCCAACACGTTCGCCTTCCACGATCTGGATCAAGATGCCAATACGTTCATCGTAGTCGGCGAGGTCTTTGGTATGGCGGTAGATCAGCGCATCAGGATTCATAACGCTGGTATAGATCCGGGCAATGGCATTGGTCAATGCAGTGAGGCGCTCTTCATGCGAGCCTTGGTTCGGCAAAAAAATGCTTTCATATTTTCCGGCAAAAGATGTGCCAAAGTTATCTTCAAGCAAGCTGGAGGAACGGACGATCAACGGGCGGGTATCGGCTTCGAGCAGGACTCGGTCCAAACTCTCTCGGACTTCAGGAGGGAACTGTCCCTTGCAAAACTCTTCGAACAGCAAAGGATAATCTTCTCGCATTTGTTCTTCGGTCTTGTATTTTTGACCGTTCCAGCCGCCAAGGTCATTAAGCGACATAAAGTTGTAATACACATCGGAGCCGAGATAATAGGAGACGGGCAAACGGAAACGGTCACGAATGGATGGCGGAGCCGTCTCTTTGAGGATGCGCATGGCAAGCAGCATACCTGCCGCTTTACCGCCGATCTTTCCGCCGCCGATCTTACGGCGACTGATCTCGCGCAGGTCTTCCACAGTGAACCACTGACGCGCGATCTTGATATATTTCAGCTGGTCGCTGATCATGGTACGGATCAAGACCGCAATAATGGCTTGCAGCCGCGCTTCGTATTTTTCCTTGTCGGCATCGGGCATATTCTCGATCATCTCAGCCTGTTCGAAGAGCAGGTCCTGCGGGGCAAGCTCCGGGTTGACCCAAACAAAGTCAGAATCTATATTGCCGCGTTCTGCCAGCACCTTGCGAACCAGGTCTTCAAATTCGGAATACGGCAGGTTGTAGGCAAAATAAAAATCGGTCAACGAATCTTTAACACGCGTAACACGCATTAACCAGACCTCGTTCGACTCTTCGGTCAACGGGTCGGTAATGCCTTCGATCGTCTGCGATTCGACCGCCTTACGCTTCACTTCCTCTTCAAAAACTTCCTTACGGACGATGCCGCGTGAGTAGAGAGTCTTGCGCATCTGGTGCCGGATACGACTGCTGAGGATGGGGTACTGACTCAATGAAAGAAGAATGCGGAGTACGTTATCAATGGAAACTTTTGGGAGGGTCATGGATTCACCTGTGGTGGACAATTGACGATAGACCATGGATGATGGATCATAAGCGATGGTCTATCGCCCGTCGTCCATGGTCAGTCAGTCTGATTTTATAACAAAAAATCCGCCAGATATCACTCTGACGGATTCATATCTTCTTGCAAGCTTATCCCAAATGCATCGGCATGATGACATGCAGGAAGTTGTCATCACCAACCGGGCGGACGACCCCCGGCGCGTTCTGGGCAGTTGTTTCCAGCGCCACGTTTGGGGTCTTGATGACTTCCAACGCCTCACGCAGGAATTTGACGTTGAAGGCGATCAGCACACCACTGCCATCCACTGTGGCTTCGACGATGGTCTCGTTCTTGCCGGTCTCTTCGGAAGTCGCAGAAATTTCCACTTCGCTGGGCTGCATTTCGCCGTTGGATTGTTTGATGTCGAGCCGCGCCACGTTCGAACCTTCACGGGCAAAGATCTCAGCTTGCTTGCAAGCCTTGAGCAATGCCGCCGTCGAAACCAGCGTACGTGATTTGTAATTGCGCGGAATGATCTGGTGGTAATCAGGGAACGTCCCATCGATCAACTGCGAGACCACTTCCACATCTTTCACGCGGAAGATGACCTGTCCACGCTGTTTAGGGACTGCCATATAAATGGGTTCTTCGGGGTCATGCGCCACACGCGCCAATTCGTTCAATGCCCTCGAGGGGATGATGATATTGAAAGAGTCCTTCACCGCATGGGCGAGTTGACCTTTGCGGACCGAAAGGCGGAAACCATCTGCCGCAGCCATCGTGACTTTATCTTTTTCTACTTGCATCAACACGCCCATCAACACGGGGCGGGCTTCATCGGTCGAAGCGGCAAAAACCACCTGCTGGATCATTTCTTTGAAATCAGCCACATTCAATTGCACGGCATCTTTCATTTCTGGCGTAGGCATGGGCGGAAATTCCTGCGCATCAATGCCCTTGATATCGTTGTTCGAGGAGCCGCCCTTCACATGCAAAGTCTGAGACTTCACATCGAGGTTTAACTGCACCTGATCGCCCGGCAAGGTATTGACCAGATCATTGAACGTACGAGAAGGAACGGTCGTCGAACCGTTCTCGTCGATGCGAGCGGGAATCCAACAGGTAATGCCCAATTCCAAATTGGTGGCAGAGAGACGCAAACGACCTTCATCGGTTGCGATCAAAATGTTCGATAAAACCGGCAATGTACTGCGCGACGAAACCGCGCGCGAAACAGTGCTCAAACCACGGGCAAGATTCTCTTGAAGGACAGTCACTTTCATGGTGCGCCTCGCTTAATGAATAGTCAGAATTTTCAAAAGTATATCATCCAATCCCGAAGGGATGGAAGGATTATAGAAAACGGGCAAAAATTAAAACAAATCCCGAAGGGATGACACAGCTATGTCACCCCTTCGGGGTTGAGATCACCTTTTGGTAAGGTCTAAAATCATGTGACCCCGTCGGGGTCATTACTAAAACCCTGCAACCATCGAAACCCCGAACATCAACAACCCAAACAGCAACTGACAGGCGAACAACCCTGCAAACACATAAGCGATATACGTCCAAACCGAGGTCGTGCGTTTGGAAGATTGCGGGTGCAGTTCCTGCCCTTCAGCCAGAGACTTCGCCGAATCCGCTGCCTGCTCGAGGTCATTCATCCAGAATACGCCCGCCGCTTCATCGCTGACGATAAGTTTGTGCCCGCTAAATGAGCGCAGCCACGCTTTGACCGTTTCCTGCATATTGAAGGCAACCGAGCCAGGCAGGATCACCACATCCGCTTTTGCATCCGCCGGGATCTTTTCATTAATATTGAACACCATTACTGGCACACCGGGCGCACGCTTCGCGAACATGGATCTCACACCCTCGCCAAACTTCCCATCGTGGTCAAAAACCAGCACATGGAATTGGGTTTGTTTCTCAGCAAGGACATCTGCACGTGCAGCTCCATCAGAACGCAAAGCAAGCAGGTGATATACCAGCACAACAATGAAAACGATCAATGCCGTCAATTCATTGAGCACATCCGTCCAGAAGTTGGTTGTGCCGCCGCTCAAGGCTGCATTCACCAGGTCAAAGACCAATGTTCCCGCAGCAACCATCCCGCCGATCACGGAAGCGAACAAAACGAGATACAGGTACGACTTGCGGATGATCGAACGCCGGGCATGGTCACCGGTATCCGTGTCGGTCAGTGCCTGCGCCTGCATCGGTCGCCAGGTCATCAGCCAGAGCGGTAAGCCAACCACGAGTGTGGCAATGGCACCAGAAAGCGGCTCACTCAGCCCGCCTGTGCCAAGGTACGCATCCCCGATCGTCAGGTCGATCAAAACCGAAAAGAGGGAGAGTAGCCCCGTCACAGTGGCGGCCAGACCAAGGAGCGAAAGGATGTAGGCATATAAACGATGCTTGCCCGCACGACGGGGAAGGTTTTCATCGAAGGCGAATTGCTGGTTGAGCCACTTGCTGTAATATGCCCAGATCATCCCAAATGGCAGCGCAATGGAAATGGGTCCACCCAGTTTGCGGATAAATTCCAGCCATGCGTCGCCTTCTCCCAACCACTGCAGCAACACCGAGTAAATGAAATTGCCGCCCGCAATAAGGAAGACGATCACACCACCTAGGGTTAATAGATAGAGAAGCCCAAGGCGTAGATAAGACTCTTTTTCGGCAGAGTCAGGCAGCGCGTCTTGCAAGAGCCGCCAGGAGTAGACCCAGATCGGCGCGCCGATCAACATCAGCGCCATCGCATTCACGGCTGTCTCCCCGCCGATATCGCCAAGCACACCGGTTGGGAAGGAAAAGATATAGGTCAGAGCTTGCTGTACGCCATAGACCGTCATCAACAAGCCATACAGCACCCACACAAAACGATGCAAGCGGCGAAGCTCGGCAAAGTTTTCCGTCTCGTTCAAGCTGACCCAATTGGCTTTTAGAATGTTCCAGAAATACGCAGCGATCAGCAGGTTGACGATAATGGCGAGCAGGTTATCCAACCAGGTTTGCGACCCGCCAACCACTGCCCGATAGGCAGAAAGATGTACGGTGGAAAGAACCGTGCGGTTAATGAACGCCAGCAAATTTTGAACCACTGGAACCAAGGTACCAAGCAAAATGCCATACAGGAAAATAGCGCGGATGCTCGCAGAGTTTTCTTCGGCATCTTTCGCAGACGCATTCTGCGCCCAAGCCCAATGGATAAGGAAGATCGGCACGCCCACAAAGATGAGCGCAAGCGCCTGCGCCAGGTTGGTTGCGTTGTTCGTAATATCTTCAGCATTAAGGATGGAACGCAGCAGACCGATGATGCCCCACAGCACAACTTCAATGCTAATAAAGGCAACGGCGTAAAAGTAGAGACGACGAATTGTTTTCATAAATATCCTTCCGTTATTGCGGAGAGCTAGTTAGTGTCCTCGCAATGACGTGGTTCATTAAGGCTGGAAAGGTTCCTGATACCAGTTGTAATCCCAAAACACATAAGGCATTGAACTGACCTTCCAAGTGCCGTCCTGATCCACCAATAAAGCCTGTTCAACAGAGCCAGTGCGGCTGGAAAATGGATCGCTGTATGAATAATAGAGAATCAACTCCACCACGGCTTCATCCCCATTGATACGTGCCTCACCAACATCCAGTCCGGTATTTTCCGGAACAATCATGCCATTCAGGAAAGACTGTCGGAACTCTTCATAGGTGGGTTTATTTTTCAGGTCGGCAAGATAGTCATAGGCTTTTTCATAATCCTTGTTGAACACCGCCAGCGCGTAATTATGCGCCACACCCTCTGGGGTATCTTCTACAAGATATTCCCGCTTGTCCTGACGGGTGAAGAAAAGGGTCAGAGCCAGAAGCACCAATACTCCAATGCCGACCAGAATACCTGTTAGAAATTTATCCTGTTTCATATTAAAACTCCTTCGTTTGCAATTTAACTGTACTCTATAATGACGAAATTTACATTCTAAAAGTTTCTCACTTGAAGCCTGCTTTCTTTCACCTTATACTCATTGGAAAGGGATATCCTTAAAAGAACCATGAGTAAAGAATCATTAAGCTTTCAGGCTGCCATTGACGATTTCAACAACGCCCGTCAGCGCGCCTCCATTCAGGAAGTCATTGCGAGATTCACGGGCAAGTCCAACCAGCTTTTATCCTACAATGATGTAGCGGAAAAACTCCGGCTGCAAAGCCGCACCGAGCGCGGCATCCAAAACATTCCGCTTGATGCCATCGTCGGCAGTGTGGGGCGTTATACCGATTTCACCCGCACCTTCCTGCCGCGCAACGATCATGACCGCGAGCGTTGGGCACGCGTCAAAGCCGCCATGGAAGGGAATATGGGGTTACCGCCTATTGAGGTCTACAAGGTCGGCGAAGTTTATTTCGTAGAGGATGGCAACCATCGCGTCTCCATTGCGCGGCAGGAAAAGCTCACAAGCATTGAAGCGCACGTCACTGAATTCAAGACCGACATCAACCTGACCTCCGAGACCGATCTCGACGATCTCATCGTCAAATCCGAATACATCGAATTTCTGGATAAAACCGGCATCGCCGACTCACGCCCAAACGTCGATCTCAACGTCACCATCCCCGGGCAATATGCCAAATTGATGGAACAGATCAACATCTGCCGTTACCTTAATGCGGATGGTAAACAAGCGGAACCTTCGCTTCAAGACGCCGCCGCAAGCTGGTATGACACCCTATACATTCCCCTGGCTGAAGCCATCCGCGACCGCGACCTGTTGCAATGGTTCCCCAAACGCACCATCACCGACTTGTACATTTGGATCTCGGAAAACCGCGCTGCCCTCGAAAAAGAACTCGGCTGGGAACTTCAGTCTGATGTTGCTGCAACTGACCTGATCTTGAAACAAAGCGTCACTTCTGAATCCGGGAGCTGGCGCAAAGCACGTACGATTGCCCGCTACACTGACCATCTTTTTGATGACATCCTCATCCCGCTCAGTGGATACGAAGGAAGCTGGGACGCGCTCGAACAAGGTATCGTCATTGCCCGGCGCGAGAATGCCCGTCTGCACGGATTGCATATTGTTGAAAGCAAAGACGATGTAGAAAGCGAACAGGCACAAGCGATCAAACAACGTTTTGCCCAAGCCTGCAAAGATGCCGGTGTGCAAGGCAGTCTGGCGGTGGATGTAGGCGACATTACCCAAAGGATCATCGAACGAGCCATTGTCACCGATCTGGTCATTGTAAAACTCACCAATCCGCCGGGCTCCGGGCTTTCCGTATTGAATTCTCCCTTTCGTGCCATGATCGAAAGAGCATCCCGCCCGCTGCTCACGGTCCCTGCCCGGGCAACCCCCATCGAACGTGCCCTGCTCGCCTTCGATGGTTCGGACCTATCCAAAGAAGCCTTGTTCGTCGCCGCCTATCTCGCCGAAATGTGGAAGACCGAAGTAACAGTATTCACCGCCCGCGGAGATGGAAAACTCAAAGCCGATGTGCAGGAATATGCCCGCCGTTACTTTGAATTCCATGAAGTGGAAGCAAAATACATTCTCAGTGAGCAGAAAGAACCACGCCACCTGACCGATATCGCCGCCGAATATAACACCGACCTGATCTTGATGGGCAGCCATAGCGGCAACAAACTGCAACAAGTGCTGGTCGGCAGCATGGTGGATGCCACCCTGCGCGAATCGACCGTGCCAACCTTCATCTGCCGTTAATCCCCCCTTTGATATACTTCATTCATCTTTCCAGTCAAGGAGAATTTTTATGACCGTATCCGCCTCTCGTTGGGATTTGTCCAATGTCTATCCTGCTCTTGATTCAAAGCAGTTCAAGTCTGCCATCAAAAAATACAAGTCTCTGTTGGATGAGCTTGAAGCCTTCTTAAAGAAAGCCGAAAAAGCGAACGCCAAGACCGACCCCAAAAAGCTTGGCAAACTTCTCGGTGAATCCACAGACCGCTTCAACGCTCTCCTTGAACTTTCAAGCACCATTGGGGCTTATATCTACTCCTTCATCACCACCGACTCACGTAATAAAGAAGCCATGCGCATTCTCTCGGAATATGAACAGATGAGTGTACAGGCAAGTGTGCTCAATACAAAGTTCACCGCCTGGGCAGGCACACTCGGCAAACCCGCCATCAAAAAAGCGGTCAATACCAATGTCTCTGCCAAAGCCCACGAATTCATCTTGTTTGAAGCGGCGGAGCAATCCAAATACTTGATGAGCGAAGCCGAAGAAACCCTCGCCGCCGAACTAACCCTAAGCGGCGGCAACGCATTTGGCAAACTGCAGGGTCAGCTCACCTCCCAAATGACAGTGGATTTTGAACTCGATGGCAAAGTGCAAAAAATGCCCATGCCTGCGCTCATTAACCTGCGCTCACATCCTGATGAATCCGTTCGCCGCCGCGGGTACGAAGCGGAAAATATCGCCTGGGCAGGCGTACAAGAAACGCTCGCTTCCTGCATGAACGGCGTCAAAGGCGAGGCGATCGTCCTCGATAAAAAGCGCGGACGAGAAGACAACCTGCATGCTTCCATTGATGTTGCCCGTATGGACCGCAGCACCCTTGAAGCCATGCTCAGCGCAATGAAAGATTCATTTCCCATGTTCCGCCGCTACTTCAAACACAAAGCGAAGTTGATCGGCAAGGAACAACTCGCCTGGTGGGATCTCTACGCCCCGCTCGGAAAAACCGACAAGGTGTATTCGTGGGATGAAGCCCGCGACTTCATTGTGGAAAACTTCAACAAATTCTCGCCTGAGTTGGGCGCCTTTGCCAAACGCACCTTTGACAACAATTGGATCGACGGTGAACAGCGCGAAGGCAAACGCGGCGGCGCATTCTGCATGGGCGTACCCGCAGTAAAGGAAAGCCGCATCCTCGCCAACTTTGACGGCTCGTTCGACCAGGTCAGCACGCTGGCACATGAGATCGGGCATGCTTTCCATAACGAATGCGCCTATCAAGCCGACAAGACCGAGCTTCAGCAAGCCACCCCCATGACCCTTGCCGAAACCGCCTCCATTATGTGCGAGACCATCGCCACTGAAGCCGCATTGGAAAAGACAAGCGATCCACAGGAAGTGCTTGCCATCCTTGAAGCACAGATGAACAATGCCTCACAGGTGGTAGTGGATATCTATTCGCGCTATTTATTCGAGAAGGAAGTTTTCGAGCGCCGCGCAAAATCGGAACTCTCTGCCGATGAGTTAAATCAGATCATGGAGAATGCCCAGAAAGCCACTTTCGGCGATGGGTTGGATGAAAAGTACCTGCAAAAATTCATGTGGACCTGGAAGCCGCATTACTACCGCACCGATACATCCTTCTACAATTATCCATACGCCTTTGGTCTGCTCTTTGCCACCGGTTTATACGCCGTCTACCAAAAGCGCGGCGCAGATTTTGTGCCCGCCTACAAAGAACTACTCGCCTCGACCGGTCAGGTACCTGCAGCAGAACTCGCCGACAAATTCGGTATCAATATTCGCACCAAAAAGTTCTGGGCAGATAGTCTCGCCATCATCGGCAAACGCGTGGATCGTTTCTGTCAGTTATAAATACCAGCCCAGTTGGGAGAATGTCTCCGCAACAGCCATTGGATCACCATGAAAACCAAGAACATCTTCCTGCCAATTGCCCTCCTGCTATTTGCCACACTTGCCTGCAAGGCACTCTCGCAACAGGCAGAAGCAACCCCCACCGCCATCTCAATCGACACGGAGGCTCAGATTCCGCTCACCGAAGCCGATGTTCCGCGGATCAACGTCAAAGAGGCAAAAGCTGCGATGGATGCCGGGCAGGCAATCCTTATTGATGTGCGCAGTGTAGATGCGTACGCGGAAAGCCATGCACAAGGTGCCATCTCCATTCCGCTCGAAAAGTTCGAATTCAACATTGCCAACCTTTCGCTGGAGAAGAGCCAATGGATCATCACCTATTGCACCTGACCGAACGAACACACAAGCGCCCGTGCGGCGTTCCTACTCTTAAATAACGGCTACGAAAAAGCGGATGCCCTGCTCGGCGGACTTCGCTCCTGGGTGGAAGCCGGATATCCCCTCGCTCCACAGCAATGATAATAAAAAAGCGACTTGCTCAACACAGCAAGTCGCTTTTTTATTATGGTCGTATCGCTTACGAAAACGCCTGCAGTCCTGTCTGGGCGCGCCCAAGGATCAGGGCATGGATATCATGTGTGCCTTCATAGGTGTTGACCGCTTCCAAATTCATCACATGCCGGATGATGTGATACTCGTCTGAGATGCCATTGCCGCCGTGCATATCACGTGAGGTGCGGGCGATCTCCAATGCCTTACCGCAGGAATTACGCTTGATGAGCGAGATCATTTCAGGGGAGACCTTATCTTCATCGATAAGACGACCAACGCGCAACGTACCCTGCAAACCCAAGGTAATTTCCGTCATCATATTGGCAAGTTTTAACTGCATGATCTGATTCGCCGCCAGCGGACGTCCGAACTGCGGACGATCCAACGTATATTGCCGCGCTGCATGCCAGCAGAATTCCGCCGCGCCAAGTGCGCCCCAGGCAATGCCATAACGAGCCTTGTTCAAACATCCGAACGGACCTTTGAGTCCCTTCACTTCGGGGAAGATATTTTCTGCCGGGACGAAGACCTCGTCCATCACGATCTCGCCGGTGGCACTCGCCCGCAGACTGAACTTCCCTTCGATCTTCGGCTGCCTTTTAGAATAAAGCCGCTTCATGCCTTTTTCCAAGATAAAGCCGCGAATTTCGCCATCAAGTTTTGCCCAAACAACGAATACATCCGCAATCGGTGAGTTGGTGATCCACATCTTATTGCCATGCAAAATGAAACCGCCATCTACCTGCTTGGCTTTGGTTTCCATGCTGGCAGGGTCACTGCCATGATTGGGTTCAGTCAGACCGAAGCAGCCGACCCATTCTCCGCTGGCGAGTTTTGGCAGGTATTTCTTGCGCTGTTCTTCGGTGCCATAAGTAAAAATGGGATACATCACCAGCGAACTCTGTACGCTCATCGCAGAACGATAGCCGCTGTCCACACGTTCCACTTCGCGGGCGATCAGTCCATAGGCAACGTGGTTCAAGCCTGCGCCGCCATATTCTTCAGGGATGGTCGAGCCGAGGAAGCCCATGGTCCCCATCTCGGTCATAATTTCGCGATGGAAAACTTCATGCCGGTTGGCTTCGAGGATGCGCGGCATGAGCTTATCCTGGCAATACTTGCGCGCTGTGTCACGGATCATGCGTTCTTCATCGGTCAGCTGGTCGTTGAGCAGAAAGGGATCATCCCATTTGAACGTTTGTTTGGACATAAGACCTCGGGTAATTAGTGATTGGTAACAAGTACATAACGATTGTATCAAATGTCAGAGTAGAGGAAATATCACAGAAAACAGAAACAGTTCAAAGTTTATGAGGAAGCGAAACAAAAAGAGGATGCACTTTTCAGCACATCCTCTTCAAATTACTACTTACCAATTACCAACTATGCAGAACCCGTTAACCAGCCGCGGAGTTCCATCGCCTTGACCACACGGTCGATGGCGACCATGTACGCCGCATCGCGCATGTAGACCTTTTCCTTCTCACTGCGGTCGAACACGCTGTTAAAGGCGGAGGTCATCTTCTCATCGAGGCGTTGGAGGACTTCATCCTTGCTCCAGTAGAAGTTCATATCGTTCTGAACCTGTTCGAAGTAGGAGGTCGTCACGCCGCCGGCGTTGCAGAGGAAGTCGGGGATGTTGAACACGCCGTTCTTCTTGAACACTTCATCGGCTTCAGGGGTGGTCGGACCATTCGCGCCTTCAGCAACGATCTTGACGCTCTTGGAAACCTTCTGGACCGTATCGCCGTTGACCTGTCCTTCGAGCGCGGCAGGGATCAAGACATTGCCTTCGAATTCGATCCATTTATCACCATCATCCACCTGGTAACCGGAGTCCATCGCCTTCTTCTTATCGATGGTGCCGTATTCATCCACGATGGAAAGCAGGAAGCGCGGGTCAATGCCGCCCTTCTTGCTATAGGTGTAGGCTTTCTTGTCATGGCGGTCGTAGCAGGAAACACAAGCCACGGTTCCACCGAGAATTTCAACGAAACCGATCGCAGCATACTGCGACACGTTACCAAAGCCCTGAAGCACAGCAACGGATTTCTTCGGATCGATGTTGAGGCGCTTCATTGCTTCGCGGACAGTGTAGATCACACCGTACCCGGTAGCTTCGGTGCGCCCGAGGGAACCGCCGCCGCCAAGGGGCTTGCCGGTGAAAACGCCGGGGGTATATTGCCCAACGAGCTTGGAGTATTCGTCCATCATCCAGCCCATCATTTGCGGAGTGGTGCCTACATCGGGAGCGGGCACGTCATTGCGTGGGCCGATATTCTTCCACATGTTCCGTACCCAACCGCGGCACAGACTTTCTTTTTCATTGACAGACAAGGTGGAGGGGTCAACGATAATGCCGCCTTTCCCGCCGCCGAGCGGGATATCCGCCACGGCGCATTTCCAGGTCATCCATGTGGCAAGCGCGCGCACAGTGTCGAGCGTCTCAGCCGGGTGGAAGCGAATACCGCCCTTGTTGGGTCCGCGGGCATCGTTATGCTGCACACGGAAGCCCTGAAAGACTTTGAGCGAGCCATCATCCAGGCGAACCGGAATGCGGAAGGAAAATTCACGCATCGGCCAACGCAGGGTTTCAGCCACGCCAGAGTCGAGCTTCAATTGCTTGGCAACTGCATCAAACTGCTTTTGTGCCATTTCAAACGCATTGATCTGTCCTGACATTTTTTTACTCTCCTTGGGTAGAGATTTAGAAAAAAATAAGCGGGCACCCCGGACGGGGTCCCGCTTTATACACGGCGTATGTACAATTGTTGGGTCATAAGTTTATCCAATAAATCACAATTGCCCTGAAACTTTACCACGAGAAGCAAGCCAAAGTCAATATGACAAAAATCCAATTATTCTCGGTAAAAAATGCAGATTTTCCTTGAAAAACCCAACCGACCCAAATTAGATGCGATGCCTCTTAGTGCTCAATGAATACCCGCACACGCGGACTTTGAAAAAGCTGTTGAAGCGATTATGCTGTTTTGCGACGCTCGAAAAATGCGTTCACCCGGCGGCGATGTTCATCAAATTTGCTGGCTTCCTCTTGCAAGACGCCTTCGTAAGTAAGCACCTCTGCAAGGTTGGGATAATATGCCTTATTGAAGGCTTTCTTCCCCAATGCAAACGCCTCACGTGGACCTCGCGCCACTTCCGCTGTCAATTCATCCACCACCCGTTGATAGTTAAAACCACCAAGACGATTGACCATGCCCCATTGATGCGCAAGCTGGGCAGGGATCGGTTTATTGGTATAGAAATATTCCTGTGCGCGCCCCAAGCCAATGTATTTTGAGAGGAACAGGGAAACCCCAGAATCCGGTGCAAGGGCAATGCCGCCAAAGCCCACTACGAAATATGCGCTGGTTCTGGCAATACGCAGGTCACATGCCAAGGCAATGCCGAACGCAGCACCGGCGCAAGCCCCATTGACAGCGGCAATGACCGGCTTGCCCATCTCGCGGATCTGTAGAATGAGCGGGTTATAGGTCTTCTCCAAATGCTCGCGATAGGAGATGGTCTCACCCTGTTTCATTTCACTCAGGTCCTGCCCGGCACTGAAGGTCTTGCCTGCGCCGGTCAACACCACGCAGCTTACCTGTGCGTCAATTTCTGCGGAGGCAAGGGCGTTTTGCAATGCCTGGGTCATTTCGAAGTTAAAGGCATTGGCGCGTTCGGGGCGGTTAAGGGTCAGGGTCAACGTACCAGATCGGAGTGTGGAAAGAAGCGTTGTCATTGGTTCCTCAAAAGAAAAGTGACAGTCATGATGTGACTGTCACTTATTTTATACCTTTTATTCGCCAGGGTAGTCGTCAAATTGGTCATCGTCGCCGGGGTCGGCTTCGAATTCCACTTTCTCACCGTCTAGATAGACCCACAGCAGCAGGACGTGTCCGTCGTTGGTTTCCACATTGCGAGCGGCGAGAATGGGGGCGGTCTGTTCGAGCCCCGCTTCGCTGCGATAGTGCAAGTGAATGGAGGTTTTGTTATGCCAGGCGTTATAACAGCGCTGTACCAAAGCGGGACCGTTAAAGGTGCGCAGGCGAGTAAGTGCAGGAATGGATAAATTCGGGCTTTCGTTCAAGCCCATTGCCCAACCGTCGTTGACGTGCTCAAAGATCGGGGGCGGTCCTTCAATGATTGTGATTCTGTCATCCATATAAAATTTACCTTGGCGGGAATATACCACAAGTGGCTTGCCGAATCGTTTCAGATTTTTATCAGAATCCCGGGGCAGGACAAATTGACCATTGTCTTTTCAGAGGTAAATGTGAAAATATGCGCATACCAGATATGGAGGCAGGACATGAAAAAATTCGTATTTTTGTCACTTCTGATCGTCAATTCACTGGCATGTGCCACCCTTGAACGAACCTTTGGGGCAGGTGAAACGCCCACAGCCATTATCTTCAGCACTCCGGTTTCGCTGGCAACCTCCACACCGCTGGCTGCCACTCGAAAAGAAACCTCTGATGTATATTGTTCTTCAGATGTCCCCGACGCCGTATCTGCTTATAACCAGGGCGTCACCTATGAAAGTGCCGGCAATGTGGATGCTGCCATTGCTGCCTACCGCCAAGCCATTGAACTGGACCCAACCTACTGTGACGCGATGGACAACCTTGCCTTGTTGCTGCGGCAAACTGATCAGGTGCAAGAAGCGATCATCTGGTATCAGGCATCGATCGTGATCGCCCCGGAAAATGAAGTGTCCCATTTGGGGCTTGCCAACACCTACATGACTCTTGAGCAGTATGACAATGCACTCGAAGAATACAATTATTTATTAAAGCTGGATGTCAACAATCCGGAAGGATATTACGGTGCAGGCAGGGTGTATTTTGCCGAAGAGAATTATCAAGAAGCCGTGGCTCAATTCCAAAAAGCCGAGGAGCTTTATTTGGCAACAGGCTCTGCCTATCTTGTCGATGCGCAGACGTATAGCGGATTCAGTTATGTGCTGATGCAAGATTATGAAAACGGGCGGGATTATCTCGAAAAGGTGTACCCGCAAATGCAGGATAATGCCTACGTGAATTACTACCTGGGGCAATGCTATTACTATGGCAAATCCATATACAATGAGGCGCTGGCAAAACAATACCTCATTCGAGCCCGCGACCTTGGAATTACCTTGGAACCCGAATTGGAAAAATTCATCAATACTCCATGAGCAAACTCACCCCCAAGATCATTTTGGAAGGTACACGTCTGACCTTTAAGACCGACATTGCGTTTGCATTGAATGAGCATCCGCGTATTGTTGGTCCGCGCAAATATAAGTACCACTCGCCGCTTATCTCCGGTGAGTGGTGTGCATTCACCAATTTTCCCTGGGGGCGCGGGTTGATCAATTTCGAGCCGCAGGAAGAAACGCTGGCAATGGAAACCTACGCCACCTGGCTCAAACTATTCGAATTGCAGCGCTACTATTCATGGATCGTGGACCGCTTTCATCTCTCCACACGCATGTATCAGTTGATGACCTACAACAAGAACTATGACTTCACATGGCTGGAAGAACGCTTGCTGCCGCTTAACTTCCGCCTGGTGCTGCTGACACGTTCCCCCGAATCGTTTGCCGCCGCCCGCGCCGAACGGCTGAAGGTCTCAGGGAATCCTGCACAATACGATAACCTGGACCTGTTCGTGGAAGAACAAAAAATCATCCGCAACCTATTCGCTGAATCGAACCTGCCGAAGATCGAGATCGATATTTCAGACAACAATATTCCCGCCGCTGTGGAGCGCATCGCCGATTGGATGGAATCCACTGGTGGGTTATATATGGCAGAATGAGCAGTATCTCGGTATACTTGCGCGCATGGCTATCCCAGAGAAGATCGGACGTTATGAGATCAAAGGCGAACTAGGACGCGGCGGTTTCGCCACTGTTTATCGCGGGTATGACCCGCGCTTCGAACGGGAAGTTGCCATCAAGTTCCTGCCGCCCGAGTTGATCCATTCCGACCCGCAGTTCCGTTTACGGTTCGAGCGAGAGGCGAAGATCATCGCCCAATTGGAACACCCCGCGATCGTGCCGGTCTATGATGTGGGTGAGGAAAACAATCAGCCTTATTTTGTGATGCGCTACATGAATGGCGGGTCACTCTCGGAACGCATCAAAGCCCGCACTTTTAGCATCGAAGAAACCGTCAAGATCATCGAACAGCTCGCACCAGGGTTGGATGAAGCACATTCCAAAGGGATCGTCCATCGCGATCTCAAACCCGCGAATATCCTTTTCACCAACAAGAACGTCCCGCTTATCTCCGATTTCGGCATTGCCAAATTCAGCCAGGGTGAAACGACCGGCAATATGACCGGCTCTGCCATCATCGGTACCCCTGCCTATATGGCACCCGAACAGGCTTCCGGTGATGTAGTGGATGGGCGAGCCGATATTTATGCACTTGGCGTCATTCTCTACGAGATGGTTACAGGCAAGCAGCCTTATCAGGCGGATACTCCGCTTGGGCTGGCGATCAAACACGTCACCGAGCCAGTGCCACGCATTCTCGAAGCCAACCCCAACCTGCCCCCGTGGATGGAAAAGGTCATCTCCACGGCAATGGCAAAGAATAAAGATGACCGCTTCGCCTCTGCGGTGGAGCTGGTCGAAACCATCAAAGCCTTCCTACGCGGCGAGAATCCCGATATCCATTCGAACTCCACAGCAAAGATATCGCCATTCAACAAGACTGCCACCGTCAAAAAACAAAAGTCTTCAAACGGACCAAAACGCCGCACCCCGGTGTTTGCAATCCTTGCCGGGTTGGTAGTGCTGGGAATTATCGGCGCGGGCTATCTTCTCTTAAGCGGAGGCAGGTATCAGATCGTATTCGATTCGCCGACCGCCACGGTCATCAGTGGACCTGCCACAGATACTCCACAGCCGATCGTCATCCAATGGACTGCCACTCCACTCGCCGCGCCAGTCGAAGCCACCGCAACCACATCCAGTTCCACTGGTTTGCCCGTGATCGGCGGTGCGGATAAGATCGCCTTCGTGCGTGAAAACGATCTCTGGACCATGAACGTGGACGGCAGTGACCGTAAACAACATACCAACGATGGTCTGCCAAAATTCAACCTGCAATGGCTGCCAGACGGCAAGACCATTCTGTATATGACCGGCAAAACGGTCAAGACCGTCAACATCGAAACCGAAGTTGAAGAAGTCATCATCAATTACATTTCAGCGGAATATTTTGAAGGCTTCAGCGTTTCCCCCGATGGCAAGAAGGTTGCCATCAGCGCCAACCGCGAACTATTCATCGTGCCTTACGATCTGTTGAAACTGCGTTTCGCCACACGTCGCAGCGCCCTGCTGGAAATGGGCGGTTGTTTGTTCAATCAGATCCCGATCAAGGATATCCAATGGTCCGATGACGGGACACGCCTCGCCATGGAATATATTGCCAACTCAAGTGGCGTTTTTGTAGATGCCATTCGGGTCGTGGATGTGCAAAACTGCGAAGCCATCTCCACATCGAACTTGGATGATTTCCCGCCTGGGCGCTTCCAATTTGCCGGTGAGATCACTAACTTTGATTGGGATGGCGACCTGTTATTCTTCCTCAACAGCAACATCCGCAACAATGGTTTCGGTGATATGGTCTTCTATAATTCATTCACCCACAAAGCCGAACCCGCTGCGCCATATGAAGGCAACTGTTGTTACCGTGATGCTTCATTCAGTCCGGATGGCAGCCACGTTATTTTTGCCTTTCAAGATATCCGCCTTGGAAGCACAAGCCCGACCAATCTTTATTTGATCGCCGCAGATACGACATCTGTCCCCCGCAAACTTGAGCCGCTGCCTCTGCCTGATAATTTCTTCTCGAACCGCAGCGATGCGCCGCAACCCATCATGCGCCCGGTACAACCCTAAACCGCCGCCACAATCTCTTTCACCAAACCGGGTCCGCGATAGATCAGCCCCGTATAGACCTGCACCAACGCCGCTCCCATCTCGAGGCGGCGTTTTGCATCCTCAGGACTCATGATGCCGCCCGCACTCACCGTGGGAATCTGCCCATTCAAGCGTTGGAGTGTCTGACGAAGAACCGCCTCGCTCTTAACTGTGAGCGGACTGCCGCTCAACCCACCTGTCTCTTCCCGATGAACAGACCTCAGCCCATCACGTCCCAACGTTGTATTCGTAACGATGACTCCATCCATGTGTGTGCCCAAGATGGCTTCGAGCGCATCATCAAGCTCGGCATCGGATAAGTCTGGTGCCAGCTTGACGAGAATGGGAATGCGTTTCTTGTATGTCTGCTGCTCAAGCAGGCGTTGTTGGTGCAATTGACCAAGCAACGCTTCCAGAGCTGCGCGTCCCTGCAAACTGCGCAGCCCCACCGTATTGGGCGAGCTAACGTTGATGGTGAGGTAATCTGCCAAACCTGCAAAATTCTGGAGCAAGGCAAGATAATCGAGCACAGCTTCTTCGTTGGGTGTGTCTTTGTTCTTGCCCAGATTCACTCCAAGAATGGTGTTCCATGTTGGCAGGGGTTTCTTCTTTCGGCTTGGCATGCCAGTAACACGTTCGAGCCAGTTCGAATGCAGGTTGGGGTTCAACCGCAACTGCATGAACTCTGCGCCGCGTGAAGGGAAGCCCATACGATTGATGACAGCATCGTCTTCCAACAAACGAAACACTCGCGGAGAGGGATTTCCGGGCTGCGGTTTGGGCGTCACCGTTCCTACTTCCACATGCCCGAAGCCCAATGCCGAAAGCCCGCGGACAGCAATGCCATCTTTGTCATATCCAGCCGCCAGCCCAACCGGATTCTTGAAGGTCAGCCCAAAAACGGTCACTGGTTTGGGTGGAACGCTGTACAGCATCGCAAGTAGTTTTCTAGAGGGCAAAAAATTACCGGCAATGCGCAATGCATTAAGGGTCAGCGCATGGGCACGCTCAGGGTCAAGGCGAAAGAGGGTGGGACGTAAGAACCGATACATCATTTTTAGTTTAACCTTTTATTCGAGTCTACAGAGGATCCTTACCAGCCAAGAAAAGCCCGGATCTGATCAAAGTGTGTAATGATGAATGCCGTCCCTGGAAGCAGAATGGTATTGATCATCAGCAAACCGACCCGCATATCAAAAACACCTGAGTTTGCGCTCTTCACATGGTCGTAATACTCTGCCATGGCTTTGAACTGATTCCAGCACGCAGGGTCATCAAAATGATTTTCAATATCCAACGATACCATCTCGGCGCGTAATCTTTCAAGAACCACATCCCGGGCACGGCTCACAATGCGTGAAAGCGAACTCTGACGAAAGATGAAGATCCCTGCCAGGGGCAGCATGTAAAGCAAAGAGGAGGGCAGCAAGGGAATGCGTGCATATACCATAAAGAACGTGCCAAGCGCCGCATATACGCTCAAGATATATGCCGAGTCGCGAATCACCGTGGAAAGGTAGCGGATCGAAGGGGACATCTTCGGGTCCACCTCATATAGATCGATATGGTAACGGCTAAGGATCAGCGGGAAAAGCATCAGAGTGATCAAAAGATATTCGGCTGTACACATCAAAAAATAACCACTAAACAAGGAGAGCGTTGTACTAAAACCCATCATCCCATGAATCAATATCTGCATTGGGTAATGGTATGGCATGATCACGGCAAGAAAAACTAATGAAAAGAATAACGTCCATGCCGTGCTGTTAAACCTGCGCAACCAGCGGTCCAGGTCGAGGATATCTTTAGGCTGGCTCATCGAGTCGATCACATAATCGAACAGGATGCGATAAAGCATCAGGTGCAGCCGGGTCACTAAAAAAATGCTAAACCAGAAAAAAAAGATCGTCAGGAATGCCAGTAACAACCATTCCTTAAAGACCTCAACCCCATCCGAGTAATTCAATAGATAAACGGCAACCAGGTGAATGGAAGACAAAACCAGATAGGCAGATAAGGTATTTTTAGGAAGACGGGGAATGGTGCGATGAAGCCACTTGGAAAGGCGCTCCGCCAGAGGATCGTACTCGCCGTTGGCAAGTCTTTGTTTTAGTTCTGCACGCAGTGTTGAAAGGTTGGTTTGCACAGACATAAAAGTCTCAATGAATGAACCTGCCGATAAAATCGACAATACGGTCAAATTGGAACAATAAGAAGGCGATCAAGGGAAGAATGAATGAATTGAAGAGCAACGTCCCTGTACGTGCATCGAAGATCCCCGCCTCAGCGTTCTTGACGCGTGTATAGTATTCCAACATGGCTTTATACTGACCATAAACAGCAGGAGCATCAAAATGATGCTCAACATCCAGTTTTTCCATCTTTGTTCGGAGTCGCTCGAGGGTTGTCCAACGCGCCCGCCCAACGATGAGAGAAAGCCCGATCTGCCTAAATACGAATATCCCCAGCAAAGGCAGTAGGTAAAAAATCCCTGTTGGGAAAAAGGGCATTTTTAGAAGATAGACCAGATAGAATGTAAAAATGGTAGCATAAATGCTCAAGCTGTTAGACGAGTTTCGAATGACGAGTGATAAGTGATACAGGGAAGGGGAAATACCCGGATCAAGCTCATACAGGTCTATCTCATAACGACTGAGAACCAGTGGGAATAGCATCAATGCCAGCAACTGATGCTGTACAATGCTCAACGGTATATAAGCGCTCATGGAAACTATGATCGAGCCGATTCCCGGCGAGTCATGAATGGCAGTAAGAAATGGAAATTGATATCCAAACAAAAACACCATAAAAAAAATAAAAAATACAAGTACCCATTTAAAATCGCTGGCTCTTTTGATCCAGCCATCCAGTTTCAATATATCGCCTGGCTGAGGCATGGCATCCACTACATATTCAGACAGGACTTTATATAACTGCCGATACAGATCAGCATACAGAAAGACTCCCCACCAGAAAAGAAAACTTGAAATAAAAGTAATAACTGCCCAATCTTTCCATGCCTCGATCCCATCCAAAAAATAAAGAAGGTTTGAGCATAGGAAATGCAACAGGCTCCAAAAAAGAAACGCAGAAAGGTTACTTTTGATGAAGCCCGGAAAGATACGGCGTGGAATCATGCTCAAACGCTCTGAAAGCGACGCATAGGTTCCGTCGGTGAGTTTCCGTTTCAAGTCCGCTCGTAAAGCGGACAAGTCGGTGGATGAAGGCATTTTCCCTCCCATGGGATACACTCAAAGCCTAACTTGTTCTTTATCTTATTTCAGGAATGTCCGGGTAACTTTTTCCAAAATCTGCGTGCAGGTCCGCCTCCATCCGGATATTCCGTGATCGTGACATGTTCAGGATACAACTCAAAAAGGATATATCGTTCCGCCGGTTTGTAAGGCGAGACGCGCTCCGCTGCACCGCGCAAGGCTGCATCTTCGATAAACACCGCCCTGCCTGAGAGAAAAACCTCGCCGCTTGTACCGCTTGTATCAGCAACGGAACAATGCAAAGCAAAGCGCGGGTCACGGCGAAGGTCTTTTCCTTTGGGTGAAGTGGGTTCCATGAAAACGAAAAAATGTCCCTCACCGATGATCGGTGTGAATGGATGCACACGTGGCGAGCCATCTTTACGACTCGTGGCAAGATATGCAACTTCGTTATGCAGCCGCGCTCTTGCAAAGTCAGCAAGCTCTGGGGCTTGGGTCTCAAAAATTTTCCAGGACATTAAGCCTGCTTCAAAAATGCCCGGGTCTCTTCGATCTTTTCTTTGGAGACCTTGCCGTTCCCCTCCCAATGAGTCAACAATTGGGTGATGGTCAGCACGGCATGCAGAGTGTACCCTGCCTGCTCCAATGACTCTTTCGCGCCGGATTGCCTGTCCACCAGGACGACCACATCCTTCACTACCAGACCAACCCCGGTCAGTTTTTCGATGGCTTCGAATTTGCTGCCGCCAGTGGTGGCAAGATCATCGATCACAACAACCGTCTCACCCGCATGGTATTCACCTTCGATCTCAGCTTTGGTGCCATATGTTTTCACTTCCTTGCGCGGATAGATCATGGGGTACCCACCCCGCAAAGAGACCGCCGTGGCGATCGGGATCGCCGCATAAGGCAGACCAGCAATCCGGCTGAACTTTAGCTCTTTTAACAAAGGCAGATATGCCGCACCGATCTGCTCCAGTAATTTTGGAAATGAGATGATATAACGCAGGTCAATATAGATGGGCGATTTCAGCCCGGACTTGAGCGTAAATTCGCCGAACTTGATACAGCCCGCTTCAAGGAGTCCGTCGGCTAGGGCGGTTAAGGTTGGGTCGGTAATGTTCAATTCATTGTTCATGATGTCTCCTATTTTTTCATTTCACGTTTGACACGCAATATCTCATCGCGTATCTCTGCTGCAGCTTTACCGGGGTTATCAGCACGGGAAATGGCACGCGAGATGGGCAGCAATATCCCTTTGCCATCTGCCCGCAGACCTGCTTTGAGGGTAACTTCCAACTCGCCGCCTTGAGCGCCAACACCAGGTGAAAGAAACCATAAATCCGGCACGGCAGCGCGGATCATTTCCATGATCTGGGGGTGAGTCGCACCGACAACAAGCCCTACGTTATTCTTCTCATTCCATTGTTGAGCAAGTTTGGCAATGTAAATATACAAAGGCATGGGCATATCTGAACCCATTGGCATGACGAGTAGATTCTGCACATCCATTGAACCGGCATTGGAGGTCTTGCACAGCAGAAAGACACCCTTCTGTGAATAACCAAGGAACGGCTCAACTGAGTCTTTTCCAAGATATGGATTCAACGTAATGCAATCGGCGCCGAGGTGCTCAAAAGCAGCCTGGGCATATGCTTCAGCCGTGGAGGAAATATCGCCCCGCTTCGCATCCAGGATGATGGGGATGCGCGAACCCAACCGGTCTGATTCTGCGTTGATGGCTTCAATCACCTCTTTGAGAGCCGTCCACCCTTCGGCGCCGAAGACTTCAAAGAAGGCAACGTTGGGTTTGAAGGCTGCAGCGTAGCGCGCGGTCTGTTGAATAAGATTCAGGCTGAACTTTAGCGCAGAAGCGGCAGTGGGGCTTGGGAGGTCGGAGATGTGCGGGTCGAGTCCCACACACAAAAGGGAGGAACAATCGTCAACGCGTTTTTCAAGAAATGAGAAAAAAGTTTCCATGGTGCTCCTTATGAAAAGACCCGAAAGGTTTTGATAACCTTCCGGGTCTTATTTTACTCAATGAACGTATCCCACTTGCTTGATTTGTCCGTGATCCAGGTTTTGAATCCTGCTGTCAGTTGGTCCCAGTAGGACGGGCTCCAAATGTCTGCGCCGTAGCCATTGCACTCGGGCAGGAAAAATTCGAAGGGAATGGTATCGGGCAAATTGCAGACTGGGGAAGGGCTGCCATTTACAGAATTCGGAGCGCTGCCTTCACGAGTGTTGCTGAGGTTGGGTGTGGGGGTGCAATCTTCGAACCAGGCATTGCCGGGGTTGCCATCGGGCAGGCGGCAGAAAGAGCGGTCTTCCGTACGGGCAAAGTCATAGGTGAAGGCATCATAGATCTTGCCGTTTGAGTTGATCAGTCGGACGGTTTCGCCGCCATCGCTGAGCAGGAGGTTGGTCTGTTTGCTGTAATAGATAATGCGCTCACCGGGCTTGAGCGTACCGGAGGGCAGGCTGAACGAGGTGGAGCCGAGCTTATCCAGCTTCCAACCACTGAGGGAAATGTCTACAGCGGTCAGGTTTTTGATCTCGATGAATTCATCAAAGACATCTGTTGCGCCGTCTTGATTCCAGTCAAAGCCGGGGCGCGCGAGGATCTCGTTGATGATGGGCCGCGGCTCAACGACCAGACTGGCGGGTGCGGATGTGGCAGTGGGTGCGCTGGTGGTTGTTGCTGTGGCGGCGGCTACAGGCGAGTTGCTGCTTTTTGGGGTACCAAGAATATCGCCGCCGTTGGCGTTCTTACCGTTACGCTTGGCACTGGTATTGGTGTGCCAGGCGCTATCACTTTCAGCGGATGCCCCTGTTCGCTCCATACTTTCATATGTGGAACTACTGCCCTTGGGCCAGGCACCACCATTGCCGTTGGCTGTGTCGATGACCGTATTGGCGCCATCCAGAAGTGATAATGCCTCCCCGCTATTGGAAAGGTCGCCAGTGTATATCTGGTCTGCAAGAACATCCGACACGGTATTATCGTTATCGCGCTCAAGCAGGAAGTATGCGCCCGCCGCAATGGTGCCGTTGAGAGTGATGGCAGGCGTACCGTCTGCTGATTTCAACGTCCAGCCGGTAATGTTGATGCTGGCATTTGTAGTGTTATATAACTCGATCCACTCGTCATCTGTCAGGCTGGATGTTGTTCCCGACCAGGCAACTTCGTTGATGATAATGGAACGTGCGCTGGACGCAGAAAAGGTGACCGAATTATCGGCAGATGTACTGGCTGAGTTATTGTTACCAGAAAGGTCAGTAACCCGGTTTGCTGCTATGGAGGGGACAAGCGTTCCATACCCCGAAGAAGTGGCGGCAAGAGTAAATATCTGATTAGCGCCCGAGTTGGTAATGCTACACACAACGCTGACAGCTGTGCCGGTTTGGGTTATATCGGCAGAGGCAAATGTGGCAGCGTTGATAGGCTCTGAGAACTGAACAGTGAAATTGATGGGCAAGGCACTGGTTGGGTCAGATTGGGTACCCGGTTGGTTAATGGTCACCGTGGGAGGGATGTTGTCAATAAAAGTAACGTTATTATCCGCGCTTGTGCTTGCCGCATTGTGATTACCTGCCCTGTCTTTAATCACCACAGATGAATCCGTACCGGCATTAAGACTTGAGATAAGCGTCCCGGCGCTTGAGGCAACGGCAGACAATGTAAAGTTCTGGTTATCACCTGAATTGGTTAGGTTCCAGGTTACCCCTAGTGCCGTGCCATTTTGCCGAATGTCTGCAGCAGTGAAGGTTGTTGCATCGATCGGTTCGCTAAAGATAACCGAAAAAATTACAGGGAGTGTATTGGCGGGGTCGATTTGTGTACCGGCTTGATTTATGGTTACTGTGGGTATTGTATTGTCCAGATCGTATTGTTCGTCTGTGGCGGGCTGGATATTCGACAATGCAACCCCGCCAACATCTACGATATTTTGAGCGCCGCTCAAGTCCAGACTGACCGTTCCATTAAAACTTGCCAAATTCCCACCGGATACTTTCAGGTCATAGATCCTGCCGTTCTCAAGCTTTGTGATCGTTGTGATCGTTGCTGTGGTTGTGCTTACCTTTATAAAGTCGCTGGCATCAACATTCAAAACTGCTTTATTGAACGTTGCCCGAAAGACCAGTTCATCTGCATTAGTAAATTGAGAGGCGGGAGTCTGGCGGGTTAACGAAAGCAGGGCAGGACCAGCAGATACCGTATCGATACGAATATCTTCATTGCTGCTCAATGACCCGGGAGCTCCGGGCTTGGGCAGCAAAAGAACGGCGTCCCCGCTTGCACCCACGATCGTGCCACCATTCAGTGATAAGGCATTGACTGACGCATAATCCAGATCGGTTGTACTATCTCCTGCGCCGACCGTGTAATTAAAGGTCAATACATTGGTGCCGCTGCCAGATGCGTACTTCGCTGTCCGGTCTGTCGCACCGGTTTCGATCAACAAAGTCGGCACCCCGGTTACGGTAACGATATTATTGAACGTCAGTTGAATATCAATAATGGCAGCACTGGTATCAACAAAGGTGATGGGACTCACTATGGAAGAAGTAGCATTTACAACCGCCAGGCATGGAACGGCAGCACTGGAAAAATTCTGCGGGTTACTGGTTGCTGAGTTAAGAATAAAGTCAGCAGAGTTGTTGTCGGTATCCTTACAACTTCCGGCGCTACCGCCAGACTTGCGCTCATAGCTCTGGTTGACAGTAGCATTAAGGGCGGAAAGCGCAGTCCCTTCTTTGTAAGTTGTATCCACGCATAAGCCCGCTTGGTCAATAACCCTGGCAGAAGCATCCACCAAAGCCAGTCCTCCATCGTCTGCCACACCAGCAGTGGTATAGGTCAGGTCTGGAGTCACAAATCCTGAATATGTACCTGATTTTGCTACAAGATAATATTGCCCCGGAGCAATATTAACAGCGCCAATGGTGGCAAGATCGGTCAGGGTTGTGCCGCAACCGCTTGATTTTCTGATCTTCCAGCCGTTTAAAGCAATACTCCCCCCGCTCGCATTGAATATCTCTATGAACTCATCATCCGCCCCATTGGGTCCGCGTGTTCGAAACTCACTGATGAACACGTTCAACTCGTCCACCGCCCTCAATGGTTTTGCACCCACGTCCATGCGCGGAGAAAATACTCCCGCGCAAAAGGTCATGAGCAGAGTCAGAAGGAGGGCGAAACGGGAAAACCTGTTTCGGTTTGGCATAAGCAGGGTAAGGCGCAGCGTCAGCTCACAGGCAGGTAAACCCCACAGCGAAGCTTGAGGCGCATCCGCGCACGAAAATTATACCCTTGGCTGGCACACGTAATCCACCCTGATTTCGCAAAATAAATAAGTTAAGGGTGGGTGCCATCTTAGAAATGGCATCCACCCTTTATTTGTTAAGCACTAGGAAGAACACGCGGCTCGATCACCAGTTTAATGGCGGTTCGAACCTTATCCTCGATCTCAACATCTACGAACTCAGGGACGCAGGCAACTTCGATCCCATCATTCTTGAGGTAACTGGTGGCAAGCACCAAAGCTTTGACTGCCTGATTGACGGCGCCTGCTCCGATGGCTTGCACTTCTGCCCGTTTGTGTTCGCGAATCACCCCGGCGATAGCCCCGGCGACTGCAGAGGTACGGGAGTTGGCTGAAACTTTGATCATATCCATGGCAACCTCCCAAGGTTGGCAAAGTGGGGACAATACTTACTGTGTGGATTTTACAGTAATCCCTTAATGGATTCAAGCAGTATATAAGTATGATAATGGTTTCGTAATAATAGTAGGGGGTGTGGATAGTGTGGATAACCCAATTCAACCCCTATATATGGATGAAGTGCATGCGCATCACCCTACGCCTTTGGTTGGTAGCGCTAATTAAACTTTACATACACTGTGGGTGTATGTTGGATAACTTATCCACATCTCTTGCGGATGAAACCGGACTTATACAGAATTTTCCATATCTTGGATTTTAGGAATACCACCCCCCAGATATGGGGGTGTGCCCGAATTGAGTTGTCAGACCTTTTACCTTCAAAAAGCCGGTGTTGTCCACAGGGGAGGGGACTTTTCCACAGATTAGTGGCACTTATCCACAGGTTGGAGGGCTTGGGTAGATATTCTTGTCTAAACAAATAGCCCAAGATATGGGGTTTGGTACAGATATTTCGGATAGTTATACGTGCAATATGTGAAGAATGGCACAGAACACCCCTTACCTTTATCCACAGATAGAATCAACACTGTGGATTCATCTGTGGAGCAGCTTCACTTTATTCGTTAATTCTGAGGCGCTTTCCTTATCTACCTACGGATGTTTTTTCCGTACCCTGCTTCTGCCAGCACTTTCCCATCTTCAAAAGCCGTCTTTCCGCGCAGAACAACCTTAGTCACTCTACCTTTTACCTTCCAACCTTCAAAGGGAGTCCAACCACAGCGGGTGAAACTCTCAGTGGCTTTGATCTCGTAAATGGCATTCTCATCTACTTCCACCCAGGTTTCGGGCTGTTCGGGCAGGTTGAAGATGCGTTTGGGGTTGTTATGAAGCTTTTGCCTAATATCTTCGACGGTTAATCGTCCATCATCTACAGCCGTGAGTAATAATGGAAGCATCGTTTCCAAACCGGGGAAGCCCGGAGGCGGATTCTCTCCATCTTTCTCTAAAAGTGTATGTGGAGCGTGGTCTGTGGCAAAGCAATCGATCACATCCAGGTTTGTCCACAGGCTGTGGACATCTTCTTTTGTAGCTAACCTCGGGCGGACTTCGCCTCTGCCGGGGTGCTCATGTGATATTGCAGGGATATCTTCCGTTGAAAGAAACAAATGATGCGGGCAAACCTCGCAGGTAACCTTGATGCCTTTTTCTTTTGCGGCTTTGATGAGCAGTATTTCCTCTTTTAAAGAAACATGTGCAATATGAACGGGATGGTCGTAGATTGTGGAAAAAAGGATCGCTGCAGCTAATGTGCGGCTTTCTGCGTGCATTACCATCGGCGCCGACTTGGGAAACGTTTGGAAGTGAGGCATCCACAGGGTCATATCGTCGAGGCGCAGCTCGCCAAACGTGGAGTCGAGGTACATCTTTAGCCCGGCAGCTTTCGGCGCGAGTGCGGCGGCAATATCTGCATTATCAGGACCTGCACCGATGTATTGACCATAGTCGCAGCGGGCTTTGGCTTTGGCGGCATCCAGCGCGAGAGTGAGGGTGGCTTCATCGAATATGGGCGGTTTTGTATTCGGCATGGCGAGGAGGGTGGTCACTCCACCGGCGAGGGCTGCCTGAGTGACGGTGTCCCAATCCTCTTTGTGAGTGGCGCCTGGTTCGCGTACATGAACATGCGGGTCGATCAATCCGGGAAGTTTTAGCATGCGGCGAGTATAAGACGAAACGCTGCGAACTGTAAACGGAATTTGTTCACAGATATTTTTAACCGATTCGCAGTATGATATTAATGTAAGCATTTCGAAAAAGATTAAATCTCTGTAGAATTTCAGGGGATGTATTTTCAGGAATACAGGATTTCCGCGTAACGTCAGTCTCGGAATGCTGTTGTATATACCAAACTCAGACCCGGAGGTTTTACCATGAGCATTGGAAAAATCAAATGGCAAGCGATCGTTGCCAAGTATGCATACCCCGAAACCTGGCGCAGTTTGTGGCAGGTCTTTAATTCGGTCATTCCCTTTTTTGTGTTGTGGTACCTCGCGTACTTCAGCCTGCAAGTGGGCTATTGGTTGACACTGCTGTTAACCATCCCCGCTGCTGGGTTCATGGTGCGGATGTTCATCATCTTTCACGATTGCTGCCACGGCTCGTTCTTCGAGAGTAAATTGGCCAATGACCGCCTCGGGCTGCTGCTCGGCGCTGCGGTGTGGACTCCCTACTACAACTGGAAACATTCACATGCGATTCACCATGCCACAGCCGGTGATCTCGACCGCCGTGGTGTCGGTGATGTATATACCATGACAGTAGAGGAATATCTCGCCGCACCCTGGTACAAGAAGGTCGGCTATCGCATCATGCGCAATCCCTTGATTCTCTTCACGGTCGGGGCAACGATCGTGTTCGTGCTGACGCATCGTTTTTGGGATCCAGGCGCAGGAAAGCGCGAGAAGAACAGTGTGATCTGGACGAACCTGGCATTGCTCGGTTTTGTTGGTTGGACGATCCACATCATTGGCTGGCAGGCGTACGTGCTGGTGGAACTGCCCATTTTGTTAATGGCATGCGGTGCGGGTGTGTGGCTGTTCTATGTGCAGCACAACTTCGACCCCACGTATTGGGAACGCCATAAGGATTGGAGTTTCTTCAATGCCGGTATGGATGGCAGCTCCTTCTATAAACTTCCCAAGGTCTTGCAATGGTTCACGGGCAATATCGGTTTTCATCACATCCATCACCTCAGCCCGAAGATCCCCAATTACAAATTGGAGCAATGCCATAAAGAGAATCCCATCTTCCAGATCGAGCCGCTCACCTTCCGCGATAGTTTGAAGTCGTTGTACTTCCGCCTGTGGGATGAAAAAGAAAAGATGCTCGTCGGCTGGAATGCGATCAAGAAATACAGGATGCAATCGCAGAAGACCTCGTAATCCTGCTGTTTACATGGAATCAAAAAAAGGTGACTGATGCCGGGATGGCTCAGTCACCTTTTTTTGACGCTGGACGATAGACCATAGACCATGGTCAGTTGTCCATCGTCTATGGTCTGTTGCTAATCCTTCTTGAAAATTACGAAGACCAAATTCATCAGGATGCCCACAATGGCAGCGAATACGATGGCAGGAATGCCCTGCGGGAAGACCACCGGTACCGTGAAGGGGAAGAGTCCGTTCTCAAGCCCGAGGTTGCCGCCGATGCCGCAGACCAAAATGGCGGAACCAATCGCAAGATTCTTCGGGTTGAACAAATCCACTTTTTCGGATTGAATGAGTGCCACGCCTTGCATGCCGATCACGCCGAAGAGATAGATGGCGAGTCCACCCGTCACAGCGACTGGAATGGAGTTGACCAACCCCGCCAGCTTCCCGACGAAGCCCAGCAGAATTGCCATCACACCCGCCGTCATCAAAACCGGGATGGAGTAGTTGCGGGTGATCGCCATCAGTGAATTATTTTCACCGTAGTTCGTCCCCGCTGCGCCGCCGAGGAACCCGACCACGAGGTCATCTGCGCCATCGGCAACGAGATTCAAGCCGATGAGTTCTTTGATGTTGTAGGGTTTGCGTCCGAGTTTTTCGGCGAGGGTATCAATATAAAGACTCATCTGATACAGATGCGCCGTCGATTCGGGGATGGTCGCAATCGCGATCAACGAAATGCTCACCACCAATTCCCATGCACGCGGGTCGCCGAAAGCGGGGAAGGTAATGGCAGGCACACGGAACCAAGCCGCATTGGCGATCACACTGTAATCCACCACGCCGAGCATCGCAGAAAAGATATAACCGATCACTGCGCCCAACAGAATCGGCAGCATACCGAGTAAACCTTTATTTTGTAAAAAGACAGAACACAAAACTGTGGCTATTAAGGTCACGAACGCAACCAGCCAGTTTCCACTTGCCATGCCCAAGGCGGCACCTGCCAAAGCAAGACCGATAACGACAGCCATCGAGCCGGTAACGATGGGGGGCAGGATTTTATCCAACGCGCTTTTTCCTATGCGCATGATCAGCAAACCCACCAAAATTTCAACCACAGCAGTGCCAATGATGCCAACTTGCACCAGTCGCACCCCTTCGGCACAATAGGCGGCATCACTGGCGAAACAATCGCCCGCATACAAACTCATCGCCGTCACCACCACGGCAATATATGAAAATGATGAACCGTAATACATGGGGATCTTGCGTTGCGAAACCAACAGGGCAATGATGGTTCCCAAGCCAGATGCCAGCAAAGTCACGCCGACATCGAACTTCGTCAGCACGGCCACCAGCACAGTCGCTGGGAACATTGTCAGCACCTGTTGGAAGCCAAGGCTCAACATCGCGCCGACGGGCGGAGTATCATCGGGCAGATAGCCCATCACACCGGATGCTATCGCCTCTTGCTTAACTTCAACCTGTTTCGTCCCTGCAGGCTGACTCTTCCCCTTGGGCTTTGTCTTGCTACTTTTTGTTGCCATTTGCATTCTCCTCTTTCTGAGATAAAAAAAGAGAGCCGCCGAAAGCGACTCTCCAAATTCATGAAATAGAGGCAACCATTCCAAAGAAATGTTGATGCAGGAATGAATGTCGAAATTTATCCGTTAACATTGCGCAGAATTTTACGCCCATTTAGGTTGATGTCAAGGAATTTTGGCAAAGCAAACAATGTCACCCCTTCGGGGTTGTTCTTGATGCCATCGAAAAATCTATAATCATTTGACCCCTTCGGGGTCATGAATGCGTCAATCCCGAAGGGATGATAGGATTATAGAAATTATGAGGATAGAATTTCAAAAACCCCGAAGGGGTGATATAGCCTTGGGCTTAGAAAAAAAATTCAGAAAACCGAATCAAGCGCGGGCGGGGTGAGAGGCGGGTGTATAATCCGCACGATAATTTCAAAACAAAAGTCAAAAGAGGTAGACATGGCATACGAAAACGTTAAAGTCCCCGCAGGTGGGGCGAAGATCTCAATTCAGGACGGGAAGTTGAACGTCCCTAACAATCCCATCATCCCTTACGTGGAAGGTGACGGCACCGGACGCGACATTTGGCGTGCCTCGGTGCGCGTGCTCGATGCGGCGGTGGAAAAAGCCTACGGCGGCAAACGCCAAATTCATTGGATGGAAGTGTACGCGGGCGAAAAGTCTTTCAAGATGTTCCAGAGCTGGCTGCCCGAAGAAACCAATGAAGCCTTCCGCGAATTTTTGGTCGGCATCAAGGGACCGCTCACCACGCCCATCGGCGGCGGCATCCGTTCGTTGAATGTGGCATTGCGCAAGAATCTCGATCTGTATGTCTGTCAGCGCCCAGTGCGTTGGTATCAGGGTGTGCCTTCGCCGGTGCGTCACCCCGAATATGTAGACATGGTCATCTTCCGCGAGAACACCGAAGATATTTATACCGGTATTGAATTCGCGTATGGCACCGAAGAAAATAAGAAATTCAAGCAACTGTTCAAGGAAGCCTTCCCCAAGGAATACGCCAAGATGCGCTTCCCCGATACAGCAGGGCTTGGCATCAAGCCGGTTTCTGTGGAAGGCACCGAGCGCCTCGTGCGCGCTGCCATTCAATGGTCATTGGACAATCATCGCCGCAGTGTGAACTTCGTTCACAAGGGCAACATCATGAAGTTCACCGAAGGCGCCTTCAAGGATTGGGGCTATGCCCTCGCCAAACGTGAATTCCGCGCACAGATCGTCACCGAGCGCGAGACCTGGATCCTTGGTAACAAGGAAGGCAATGCTAATTTGAGCGTGGAAGATAACGCCAAGATGATCGACCCCGGCTTCGATATGATGAGCCCCGCACAACAGGGCGAGATCAAAGCCGAAGTGGAAGAAGCGCTGAAGTTGTGGGATACCCACGGCGAAGGCAAGTGGAAGAAGATGCTGCTCATCAAAGACTCCATCGCGGATGTCTCATTGCAGTTCACCATCATCCGCCCGCGCGATTACGATGTGATCGCCACCCTCAACCTCAATGGCGATTATCTCTCCGATGCGCTTGCGGCTCAGGTGGGCGGTATTGGTATCGCTCCGGGTGCGAACATCAACTACGTGACCGGGCACGCCATCTTCGAAGCGACTCACGGCACCGCGCCCAAGTATGCTGATCTGGATAAAGTGAATCCCGGCTCGGTCATCCTCTCGGGTGAGATGATGCTGCGCTACATGGGCTGGGGCGAAGCTGCCGACTTGATCGTCAAAGGCATGGAAGGCGCCATCGCCGCGAAGACCGTCACCTATGACTTTGCCCGCCTGATGGACGGCGCCACGGAGATCAAATGCTCCGAGTTCGGTGACGCGATCATCAAGCACATGGCATAAGTTCGAAACTCTGTTAATAAAAAAGGTCAGGACTGAAAAGTCCTGACCTTTTTTATTGATATTTTGAGAGATTATTTCTTGCTGCCGACTGTATTGATGTGGTCTGCCAATTTGTCGAAGGCTTGGTTCCAACCACCGTCTGCGCCTGAGTCTGCGGGCATACCGGCATGGGTCATGACCATTTTTGTGCGCCCGCCAATATCTTCCAATACTACGATTACTTCAGTCGTCGCGGGGTACCCCTCGGGCATCCCCATGGCAGAGGGTGAAACTACATTGCCATTTTCATCAGCCATGCTTTCTGTGTAGGCAAGGCGTGTATTTGGGACGATCGTTGTGTACTCACCTACCGTCCACATTTTCATGCCGCGCATTTCCATGCAAATCAGACGTTTCCCGCCAATACGGACATCCATTTCGGCAACAGGGATGGTGGCTCCATTTGGTCCGTACCACTTTTTAAAATGTTCAGGTTCCGTCCACATTTGCCAGATCAAGCCTATTGGAGCGTTGAAAATACGTTCGATTACGATCTGATCATTTTCACTCATTATCGTTTTCCTTTTCCTTTATTTGGTTGATGTAATTTTCCATTCGGTCAAAGCTGGTTTCCCAAATATGGCGATATTGTTCCGTCCATGTTGATACTTCTTTTAGTGGAATTACATTTATTACACATGGGCGGTATTGAGCCTTTTGACCCTGGGTAATTAACCCGGCTTTTTCTAGAACTTTAATATGTTTGGAAATAGCCGGTAGGCTCATATTGAATGGTGCCGCAAGTTCATTGACTGTTGCTTCACCACCTGCCAAACGTGCCAAAATGGCTCGTCTTGTAGGGTTTGCCAGCGCGGCAAAAGTTCGGTCTAATTTTGTTTCCTCGGTTTCCATTTCAATTCCTTATTTAACTAAGTGGTTAAATAACCAGTTTGTATAATACTTCGTGCTAAATAGCCTGTCAAGACCTTTTGGCAGGACGAGAAATCTACGATATAGTCACATTCCTTGGAGAATCATTTCATGTCATTGCTAGCATCCCACCCCTTTTTCGATCCCTGTTTGAACTGAAGGGCAATCCGCGAATCACTGTACTCACCGAAGTGATGTTCGGGATTCCATATAATCTTTTTGCTCCCTTTTTCTCGGTCTATATGATCGCCCTCGGTATGAACGATCAACAGATCGGCAGCATTGCCAGCCTGGGGCTGGTTTTGCAGGTATTTTCGGCATTGGTCAGCGGCGCCATTGTGGATAAGTTTGGGCGGCGACTAACACTTTTTATCACCGACTTACTGTGCTGGAGCATGCCTTGTCTGGTCTGGGCGATCGCGCAGGATGTGCGTTACTTTGCCGCGGCAGCGGCTTTGAACAGTCTGTGGCGTATTTCGCTTACAGCATGGACCTGCCTGATGGTGGAGGATGCGGAGGAACGCCATCTTGTACACATCTGGACGTGGATCATGATCTTCGCTGTCAGCTCCGCTTTTTTTGCGCCGGTCGGTGGTTGGTTGGTGAATCGTTATGGCTTGATCCCTGCCCTGCGCGGATTATTCATTTTTGGTTTTATCGTACTAAGCGCCAAAGCCATCATTCTGTACATCTTTTCGCATGAAACGGCGCGGGGTGTGCAGCGCATGGAAGAAACGAAGCATCGCTCACTGACAGACTTGCTGAGCGAGTACCGTAGTGTTTTCTTTGAACTCCTGCATTCCAAGCCCATCCTGGCGGCGTTATCCTTGATGATCATTATGAACATCTACACCACGGTCAGCAATAATTTTTGGGGCGTATTGTTCACCACCAAACTGGGGTTTGCAGAGTCTCAGATCTCGGTCTATGTAGCATTGCGTTCCATTGTGATGACTGCCGGGTTTTTCCTGCTGGGTCCAAGCCTGACGAATATTCGCCACTATCGCATACCGCTTTGGGTGGGCTTTGGTACGTTCGTTGTTAGTCAGGCGTTGCTCGTCTTTATGCCGCCTCAGTCAATATTATGGCTATCGATCAGCGTTATTTTGGAGGGCGTTGCGGCAGCGTTCGTCAACCCGATGACCGAGTCGCTGCTGGCGGTTTCAATGGATTCGCATGAACGGGCGCGGGTCACTGCCATGGTGTATGTGGCATTGATCATCGTCATCTCACCCTTTGGCTGGATCGCCGGTCAACTCTCTGCGATTGACCGTTCCCTGCCTTTTGCATTGAACATGGTCTTATTTGCCATTGGAGCTGCCCTGGTCTGGTGGATCGGACGGACGATCACATTTTCACAATCTGCGCAGGAAGAAGCTCAGAAATAAAAAGGTCGGGACTGAAAAGTCCCGACCTTTTTTTGTTAATTGTCACTCTGAGCGGTGGCGTGACATGGTCATGTCACTTCACATCCACCAACTCCACATCAAAAACAAGAGTAGCGTTCGGGGGGATGACTCCGCCAGCACCGCGTTCGCCATACGCCAGGTTTGAAGGGATGATGAGCTGGGCTTTGCCGCCGACCTTCATCAAGGCAATGCCTTCATCCCAACCTTTGATGACCTGACCCACTCCGAGTTTGAAGGCGAGCGGTTCGCCGCGTGGGATGGAGCTATCGAACACGCGTCCATCCTGAAATTTGCCTGTGTAATGCACACTGACCGTTTTGCCTGCTGTGGCTTGGGTGCCGTTTCCGGCTTCCACTTCAATGTATTCAAGTCCGCTTGAGGTTTTCATTTGTTCTCCAATTTTTAGGTTTTGGCTATTGTAACTTGTTCGATGGACGATTGACCATGGTCGGCCGACCATGGTCAATCGTCCATATTTTGACAATCCGTCCCGCCATTCGGTGACAATCATCACTAACCCAACAGCTTCTTAAATCCTACAATGAAGTCCTATTTGGTGATTCTTCATCGTTTTACGAGGAGAAATACATGGAAGTCTACAATCACGATCTAATCATTTTGGGCACTGGTCTGGCAGGCTTGCGAGCCGCGCTGGAAGCTGCCCAGCAAAGCAAGGGGGAGTTGGATATTGCACTCGTTTCAAAGCTTCAATTGATGCGCGCTCACTCAGTCGCAGCCGAAGGCGGGACAGCCGCTGTGATGCGACAAGACATGGGCGACAGTTTCGAACTCCACGCCTGGGATACGGTCAAAGGCTCAGACTTTTTGGCAGATCAAGACGTCGTGGATTTTTTTGTGCATGAAATGCCCAAGGAAATTCTGCACCTCGATCATTGGGGCATTCCCTGGTCGCGCACCGAAGATGGGCATATCGCGCAACGTCCGTTCGGCGGGCATACTTATCCACGGGCAGTCTTCGCGGCGGATAAGACCGGTCACCTTGAGATGCAGACCCTGTACGACACGTTGATGAAGCATACGAAGAAGATCAATCGTTATGATGAAGGCTTCGTCACTTCTATTTTGATAGAGAACAATCGTTTCGCGGGCTTGACCATGATCGATATGATCAATGGCAAGCTCGTTTTGATTCGCGGCAAAGCGCTCATTCTCGCGACGGGCGGGGCGGGTCAGATCTTTGGCTTCACCACCTACTCTGAAACCGTCACCGGTGATGGGTTGGCAATGGCATATCGTGCCGGATTGACTCTCAAGGATATGGAGTTCATCCAATTCCATCCGACGGGACTCATCCCCAGCGGCATTTTGATGACCGAAGCCTGCCGTGGCGAAGGCGGAACTCTCCTCAATAATAAAGACGAACGTTTCATGGGCGCGTATGCCCCATCCAAAATGGAACTTGCTCCGCGTGACATGGTTTCCCGTTCTGAAATGACCGAGATCGAAGCTGGGCGAGGATTTCCTGGTCCTGAAGGTTTGGATTACATCCATTTGGATTTGCGCCACTTGGGCAGGAAACAAATCCTCGAACGCCTCCCACTCATCCGGGAAGTGACCATCAAACACATTGGGCTTGACCCAATCGAGAAGCCGATTCCAATTCGCCCGGTGGCGCATTACACCATGGGTGGCGTCCACACTGATATCAAGGGACATACGCCTGTTGAAAATATCTGGGCGGCGGGCGAAGTTTCGTGCGTGTCTTTACATGGAGCGAATCGACTCGGTTCGAACTCGACGGCGGAATGTCTCGTTTGGGGACGTGTAGCTGGCGGCGAGGCGGCTCGCTATTGTGCGAATGCGTCGATGCCGGAAATGCCAAAGACTGCAGAGCAGGAATGGGCGAAGATCGAGGCGTTGATCGCATCCACTGGCACGGAAGACCATTACCAGATCCGCAAAGAGTTACGGAAGAATCTCGATGCCACCATGGGCGTCTTCCGCACGGGCGAGCAGATGGAAGCGGGTTTGAAAAAGATCCGCGAGTTGAAGGAACGATATAAGAAAATTTCGCTCAAGGATAAAAGTCTGCGCTATAACACTGACCTCGAACGCGCGATTGAAACTGGCTTCATGATCGATGTAGCAGAGGTGGCAACACTCGGAGCTTTGACTCGCACTGAATCACGCGGCGGACATGCGCGGCGTGATTTCAATGTGCGCGATGATGAGAATTGGTTGAAGCACACCATGGCAGATTACACGGAAGCGGGTCCGAAACTGAGTTACAGCAAAGTGGATATTTCGATGTGGAAGCCTGTGGAAAGGAAGTACTAATCATGGCAACGAATAAACCTACTGCTTACAACAATCGACTCGGACTCAAAGGCTGGGTGTATGCGGGCAAGTATTCATTTGAACGATACTTGTACATCGGGCATCGTCTTTCGGGGTTGGGCTTGATCGCGTATATGGTCTTGCACATTATCGAAACAGCAAATCGGATGCGCGGCGAAGAAGCCTGGGCGGCGTTGATGGGCTTGTTCGCTTTGCCCATGTTCAAAGTGATCGAGTATTTGCTGTTTGCGGCGGCGGTCTTCCATGCCATGAACGGAACGCGCTTGCTGTTGGTGGAGCTTGGCTTCTTCCTCGGCAAGCCGGAAGAGCCCGTGTTCCCTTATAAATCATCCGTTATGAAGCACCGCCCGTTGACTTACATCATTATGTTGTTGGCGGGTTTGTTGATGGCACTCGGCGGTTCAAGTTTGTTCTTTGATTAGTTTTTTTACGTCATTGCGAGGAGGGCGGTCTTCCCGACGAAGTAATCTCATGAGTTAGTCTGGGATTGCTTCGGGCGAAGAGCATCGCCCTCGCAATGACGGAGGAGAAAGTCATGCGTGAAACAAGATTATGGTCTTTGCACCTACTGGTGATCCCCATCATTGCGATTTTGCTCGGTGCGCATTTTGCAGTTCAGCACTATGCCCCAGTGTTTTTCGGGACGAGTGTGGAAGAAGCCCGTTCCTTCGAAGCGATGATCGCACGCGGCAAGGATACAGCTCAATTGGTTGTGTATATCCTTTTGCTGGCAGCGGGTTTGTATCACGGACTGTACGGCACGCGCGGCATTATCCGTGAGTTGCCGCTTTCGCCTGCGTTGGCGAAGGTTGTGGATTGGGGCATTTTATTGGTTGGCATTGCGATCTTTGCATTGGGCACCTACGTAACCTGGTGGACATTCTCTCACCCCGGAGTATAGACATGGCTGATACAAAACTCATCACCTTCAAAGTTCGCCGTTACGATCCGGATAAAGACACGGCTCCGCATTGGGAGGAGCATAAACTTAACGTCCACGACGGCATGACTGTGCTGGAAGCGTTGCACGAGATCAAAGCCGAGCAGGCGCCGACTCTCGCGTGGCGTTCATCCTGCCGTATGGGGGTCTGCGGTTCATGTGGCATGTTCATCAATGACCTGCCCATGCTTGCCTGCCAAACTCAAGTGCTGCATTTGAATACCGATGTGGTCACGGTCGCGCCGTTGCCAAACTATGACAACGTCAAAGACCTTGTGCCGAATTTGGAACCACTGATCGAAAAACACGCGGCGATCAAACCGTTCATCATTCACACCAACTCAAAAGAAATCGATGAGCCGACGGGCGAATTCATTCAGTCTGTTGAACAGCGCGACGAATATAGTCAATTCACCTTCTGCATCAAATGCGGATTATGTCTGGCGGCTTGTCCCACTGTGGCGACTGATCCGCTCTTTCTTGGACCTCAAGCCCTGGCTCAAGCCTACCGTTACACGGTCGACAGCCGTGACTGTGGCTTGCAAGAACGCCTCGAAGCCATCGATGCCTTTCATGGACCTTATCAATGCCACATGGCGGGGGCGTGTTCGCAAGCCTGCCCCAAAGGTGTGGACCCGGCTTTTGGTATCCAGTTGTTGAAACGCACATTAGTGCTTGATAGCATCGGCTTTGGTAAAAAAGAGAAGCATCTCTCAAAGGTCATGCCGCTGGCGGATGTGGTCAAGCAGATCGAAGAGTTCGCTCCGCCGCCGCGGACAGTAAAGTGATGCCATAAAAAAGCGAACGCCGCAAGGCATTCGCTTTTTGTTGTCGACGACTCTCGCTCAATTACCATTCCAAATTGACCAGACTCTTGCTGCGGGAAAGATAATAAGCGCGGACATGTTCGTGGTTATTCAACTTGCCCAACAAGGTACTTGAAGAAACATCAAGGCGCTGTTCTCCGACCCAGTAGGAACGTTTGATGCTCTTCCCGGAACTCGACATGCTTTTTTCGCCCTTTCCTTCAATCATGCTGACCGACCCAAGCGCAATATCGATCAGCATGTTCCCGCCGACGTTGTATCCCAGCCACAAAAAGACAAAGCCGAACCCAATGTTGGCTATGGAAAAATCGGAGAGTGCCATGACGACCATGCCAATGCCCATTAAGGTAACAAATACGCCGATCAATAGCCATAAGATCATCCCCCCGCCCATCTGCGACATGGCAAAATGTCCCTGGCGGTTGGCTTGGATTGCATCTGGATAAAGTGAGTTGTTCATTGTTAACCTCGTCATTCTGTAAGATGGATTATCTTGAATTATAACGTTGGGTGAAACTAAAACAGCAGTACTGTGCGACGGGTTAAAACATTTGCACCATCGCCAAGCATAAGATTTCAATACGGATCTGTACCTCAACGGTAACCATAGTTCGTATCATAAAAAATAAGGCTTGATCATTTTGTGTATAGTCATTTGTCCAACTTCACTTAACGTTGTTTAACTCGCGATTCGTGAAATCAGAGAGTAAAATAGGGCGTTCCAACTATTTCAATCGGAGGCTTCAATGGGCTTGAAAAGAAATGTTCCTCTTTCCACGGCTCTGGGGTATAAGGGGCAGGGACCTTTCCTGACCTTTATTCTCCATCGTATTGGCGGGGCGGGGATGGCAATATTTGTAACCATACATGTGCTTGCCACATTTGTGGAAAAACAGGGTTGGGCTATCGGCGACTTCATTAATGATATTTATATGAGTCCGCCGTTCCAGATTTTCATCTTGTTCTGTGTGCTTTTTCATGTCATCAACGGTTTGCGAATTACCATTCTGGATATTTTCCATAAACAGTTGATCCCCCATCACCGCACAGCCATTATGATCGAATGGATCATTTTCATTGTGGTATTCGGGTTTGCGGCAGTAAGTGTGATTACCACTGCCATTGGGAGGTTGTAATGGGCAATCTTCAAACAAAACCTCGTATCGTGCCGTTGAGCAAGCGCGGCATGAGCTTTGAAACATTTATGTGGGTCTTTACCCGCCTGACCGCACTGGGTATGTATTTCTTCATCTTTGTCGGCGTGATCGGTGCGCTCATTATGGGGGCAATGAACCAAATGACCTTTGTGGAAGTTGTCCGCTGGGCGTTGATCTCGAATCCGGGTCATGTCGAATATACACAGGTGCCTGATATTGCCCCTTGGGCGAGCGCCTTCTGGCGTACGGTGGCGAGCGGCATGTTCCTCACGGGTTTGGCGCATGGCATTCACGGCGTGATCGTGATCGTGGATGATTATGTTGCCTCTGTTTCCGGACGCAATTGGAATCGGTATGGCAACATGGCTTTGTTCTTTGTTGTAATGGGCGCCGGGTTGTATCTCATCTGGATGGCATAAAAGATATTTACCACAATGAGTACAAAGGGGCACAAGGAAAACCTTTGTGTACCTTCGTGACCCTTTGTGGTTTTCTAGGAGTAATTCATGGCAAATGTTCATCAATTTGAAGTGATCGTGGTTGGCGCAGGCGGCGCGGGACTCATGGCGGGTCTTTACGCATCCAAGTCTGCCAAGACGGCGGTCATTAGTAAGTTATATCCCACCCGTTCGCATACAGGCGCGGCACAAGGCGGCATCTCTGCGGCGTTGGGTAACTATGAAGAAGACAAACCCGAATGGCACATGTACGATACCGTCAAAGGTTCCGATTACCTTGGCGACCAGGATGCCATCGAGTTCATGACCAATGAAGCCATCGCTGCGGTGCTGGAACTGGAACACATGGGCTTGCCCTTCGACCGCACTCCCAGCGGGCGTATTTCACAGCGTCCGTTCGGCGGGCACACGAATAATGAAACGGGTAAACCTGTTCGTCGTGCGGCTCATGCGGCGGACCGCACCGGTCACATGATCTTGCAGACTCTGTATCAGCAATGCATCAAAAATGATGTGACCTTCTTCGATGAATATCAGGCGCTTGATTTCATCATGGTGGATGGCAAGGCGGCGGGCATTGTGGCAATTGAACTTGCCACGGGCGAGCTGCATACCTTCCATGCCAAGTCTGTGGTGTTTGCCACAGGCGGCTTTGGTCGCATCTTTGAAGTGACGTCGAACGCCTATGCCTACACGGGCGACGGCGCGGCGATGTTGTTACGCAAGGGACTTCCGCTTGAGGATATGGAGTTCTTCCAATTCCACCCGACCGGTATTTATAAGCTCGGTATTCTCATCACTGAAGGCGCACGCGGTGAAGGTGCGGTGCTGATCAATGGCAAGGGTGAACGCTTCATGCCGAAGTATGCGCCGACCGTGAAAGACCTCGCTTCACGTGATGTGGTTTCACGCGCGATCTACACCGAGATCAAAGAAGGTCGCGGTATCGATGGCAAGAACTATGTTTATTTGGATATTCGCCCGGAGACGGTGAATAAGTTTGCAGCCGAAGATGGACGCACAAACCCAGACGGCTCTCCCTTAATTATTACTGGTGAAACCGTTCTGACGAAGATTCCTGACATTGTGGATTTCTGTCGTGTTTACCTCGGAGTTGATCCTGTTACCCAAATGATGCCGATCCAGCCAACGGCTCATTATGCGATGGGTGGTATTCCCACCAACAAATACGGTGAAGTGGTCGTTGACGATAAGAGCACGGTCGTGCCGGGTCTGTTCGCGGCGGGTGAATGTGCTTGTGTGTCCGTCCACGGTGCGAATCGTTTGGGGACGAACTCGTTGCTTGATCTCGTCGTGTTCGGGAAACATGCGGGTCTGCGTGCAGCAGAACATGCCAAGTCGGCTGAGTGGACGAAAATGCCCGAGAACGCTGACTCAGCCATCCGGTCCGAATTGGAGGCGTTGAAGTCTGCATCCGGTAATGAAAACGCGTACGACATCGGCAATGAAATGAAGAACGTCATGTTCGCGGATGTCGGTATTTATCGTAATGAGAAGGATATGGCATCAGCGCTTGAAAAAGTGCGCGCTTTGCAAAAGCGTTTCAAGGATGTGAAAGTCAGCGACACAGGCAAGATGTTCAATACCGAACTCTTGAATGCGTGGGAGCTTGGCAACCTGCTCGAGATCGCGGAAGTGGTGGCTGCCAGCGCGTTGAACCGCAAAGAAAGCCGCGGCGGACATTCGCGTGAAGATTATCCTGAACGTGATGATTCCAATTGGCTGAAGCACACCTTGATCGCGAAGAAGAATGGAAAGCTTGAGATCAATTACAAGCCGGTCGTTATTACCAAACATCAACCGAAAGCCAGAGTATATTAGAGGTTAACATGGAAGTTACAGTCAAAGTTTTCCGTTACAACCCCGAGAAAGACCAGCGCGGCAATTATGTGACCTACAAAATTGAAGCCGACCCGAACGACCGCATTCTGGATGTGCTTGAGCATATCAAAGGCAAGACCGATGGTGCGTTGGCGTTCCGCCGTTCGTGCGCGCATGGAGTCTGCGGTTCGGATGCGATGCGCATCAATGGTCGCAACCGTTTGGCATGCAAGACCCTCGTCCGCGATGTGGGCGCGAACATCACCGTTGAGCCGGTGTTGGGCATGAAGGTCAAGAAAGATCTGATCGTGGATATGGAGCCGTTCTTCAATAACTACAAGAAGATGACTCCCTACCTCGTCAATGACTCGCCGCTGCCTGAAGATGGACGCGAGCGGCTGCAATCTCCCGAGCAGCGTGCCCGTTTCGATGAGTCGACCAAGTGTATTTTGTGCGGCGCGTGTACCTCGGCATGCCCGTCGTTCTGGGCAAACGACGAATACTTCGGACCTGCGGCTTTCATCACCGCGCATCGTTTTATCTTCGACAGCCGTGACGAAGGCGCAAGTCAGCGTTTGATGGTGCTTGCTGAGACCGACGGCACCGTGCGCTGTCACACCGCATACAACTGTACTGAAGCCTGCCCGCGTGAGATCCAGATCACCAAGGCGATCGGCGACCTGAAGATGGCAATGGTGACGGGGAAGATCGATTAATAGCAGTGAATAGTGAATAGGCAAGCCGCATCTGTGAGGATGCGGCTTGTTTTTTTTATTTGCGGTTGATGGCCCAGAGTGCAACGAATAGATTGGGAACCCAGCATAGCCATGAAACGATCAGGTAGCCGGTGATAAAGTCCAAGCCGCTGACGCCGAAGATGATCTGCCAAAGGCGCAGGGTGACACCGGCGAAGGTTAGCGCGTAGTTGACGGTCATCCATTTGCGATGAGTTTCGATTTGTTTGTTGCGGATGGTCTTGTAAGCCATGAACCCGCTGGACAGCCAGAGGAGTGCAAGGGCGCTGAAACCAAGGCGGGTGATGATTCCGCCATAGGCAAGTTGTGCCATGTAGAGTCCGCCGATGCCGCCGATTAGAATTCCCAACAGATAGACGCGTCCGAGCCAACGGTGGAGGTTGAGCAAACGCCCGGTGCGGATTCGACTCAAGAATTGGATTGGTCCGATGAGGATGGCGAGCATGGAGCCGATGATGTGCATGAGTAGGAAGACGGGGTTTGCGACGTAGACATCGCGTTGTTCGGGGAAGTAGACTTCGGGGTTGAGTGTGAGATAGCGGCTGGCGATGATGAATAAGAACAAAGCCAGCAGGAGCATGAGTGCCCAGCCGGTTTTGCCCCAGCCGGAGGTCTTTCTGGGGATGGTCGGTTGTGCGTCTAAAGTGGTTGTGGTTCGCATGATCTTCTTTTCCTTTTACCAATGGAGATAATAGGCGAGTGGAATCTCGCCCTGCTCTCATCATCTCGTATGCGGGCGGAATTGAAAATCGAACTTCGGATGTATTTTGGGGATTTTGTCTACAACTTTGGATGTAGATCGGGTTTATTCATCGGTCTCTTGCGCAAAACAAAACCGCCGCCGGGGACTGCGGCGGGAGTAGATCGGGTTTATTTCGCAGAGCGGACTTTGGCGAGCAGGTCGAAGCGGCTTTCGACGCCGAGTTTGGTGTAGATATTGTGCAAATGGGTCTTGACCGTGGCAAGCGAAATAAAAAGCTCGCTGGCGATGGTGGCATTGCTTTTGCCTTCGATGACTTTCAAAATGATCTCACGTTCGCGGTCGGTGATGGCATGGGTGGAGAGAAAGCTTTCTGAAAGTGTATCCACCTCAATGGGAGTCGGAGGCGCGAAGGTCATGAAATGGCGGATGACGAAAAAGCCATAAAGCATGTATGGGATCGAGCTGAATAGTAATCCATTTTCAACGGTGAGGGAAACAGCGGAGGCGCTCAGGTTTTGTGAAAAGGTTAGCAGGGATTCTATATAACCGAACGTTGCAAAGATCAACAAGCCGAGGATGAAGTTCCGTTTGTCTGAGTTCCATGCCTGTTGTAGGGCTTTGTATGCCAGAATGATGGCGTAGGTGAACGAGAGTAGATACCAAATGGTGAGACCTTGAAAGCCGAGTTCAAGGTGGATGATATTTTGGGTTTCGTCCAGGCGGGTGCTGAAGGGTAAAAAGAGGATGCCAATAAAGATCAGGATGCTGAACCAAAACAAGGTTGCGATCCGCTTTTGGGCTGGTGTTTGATGCAGACCCAGAAAGTAATTCACGGTGGCAACGATGACTCCATAATTGACCGCCTGGTACACGCCGGAAAGTACATACCATGCCCTGCCTGAATAGCCTTCTACGTTGAGCGTGAGATATTTCGTGAGTACAGAGAGGATAAGCACGAGTGTGAAGGTGGCATAGAGAATGCAAAAATTTCGCAAGTTGGCATCTTGTGTTTTGAATGCCCAAAAGCCTGAGATGGCAAGTGCGGCAAACCCGATCATGATCACTGCGAAGTAGTAGGCGATTTGAAGGTCTTCCATGGTGCGGGTATCATATCGTATTTTTTTGTGAGAGGAAGAGGAGGGAATGGGCAAGCTGTGTCTGCTAGGATAAAGCTTTTGTTTTCAGCGTAAAATCAAAACCAAAGGAGATTTCATGCGAATACTTGTTGATATGGATGATGTGCTTGCAGATTTTGATGCGGAATTTTTGAAACGTTGGCGGGCGCGGCATCCGGAAAAAATGTATGTACCGCTTGAAGAGCGCACAATATTTTATGTAAAGGAGTCTTATCCGCAAGATTTACAGCCTTTGGTATCAGAAATATATTTGGAACCTGGGTTCTTTCGCGAGATGATGCCTGTCGAGGGCGGAGTAGAAGCCGTTAAAACAATGCAGCAGATGGGGCTGGAAATTTTCTTTTGCACCAGCCCACTTTATGTATATAAGAACTGCGTGTTGGAAAAGTACGAATGGGTGGAGCATCATTTTGGCGCAGAGTGGGTAAACCGTATTATCCTTACCAGAGATAAAACATTGGTCAAAGGCGATATCTTGATCGATGATAAACCGATCATCACAGGTGTCGAATCTACGCCCATGTGGGAACATATTTTGTATGATCGTCCGTATAATCGAGATGTGAACCGAAAAAGATTGACCTGGCAAAATTGGAAACAAGTTTTAGGTATGTAGATCGGAGAAACCATGACAGTATTAAGACTCGCCGCCTTTTCCCAAAACGGACTCGGCGGCAACCCCGCCGGAGTCGCTTTCTATGACTCCATGCCCTCTGCCGAAGAAATGATGGCGATTGCAAAAGAAGTGGGTTATTCAGAGACGGCTTTTCTGGTGAAACAAAATGATGGCTGGAGAGTCCGCTATTTTGCGCCAGAGTTGGAAGTGCCGTTTTGTGGTCATGCCACGATTGCGTTAGGCGCAGCTCTGGGTGAACGCTTCGGCGAAGGGACGTATAAACTGATCCTCAACAACAGCGAGATCAGCGTCAGCGCGAAAAAATCAGGTTCGGGGATGTCTGCTACCTTGCAGTCTCCGGAGACATGGTCGAAAGATGCGCCGCAGGAATATGTGAACCGAATCCTTGCTGCGTTTAATTTGACAAAAGACCAACTGGATGCGCACTTTCCCGTCCGCATTGCGGGAGCGGGAGCAACTCACTTGATCATCTTCGTGAAAGACCGCCAGACTCTGGCGGACATGAAATATCCATTCGAAGAAGTCCGCGCATTGATGGCGGAACAGAACCTGGTCACCATCAGTTTGTTATGGCAGGAGTCGGATTCGGTCATCCATTCACGCAACCCCTTTGCAGCAGGTGGAGTCTACGAAGACCCGGCAACGGGCGCAGCGGCGGCGGCATTGGCGGGGTATCTGCGCGATATTAATTGGCAGGGCGCGAAAACATTTACCATCTTGCAGGGCGAGGATATGGGCGTGCCTTCACGTTTGAATGTTTCGTTCACATCAAAGACTGGCGAGAGGATTTCGGTCAGCGGTGAAGTAAGGCATATTGAATAGACAGTGGACAATTGACCATGGACGATAGACAAGCCGCATCAAAAAAGATGCGGCTTGTCTCTAAGTTATAGTAAGATACTTGCAACTTCAATGACTGAAATCCTCCCCGCACTTTCGCAACTTCCAAGCCCATCCACTCAACGCATTGCGCTGCGCATCACTGCACCCGCCGAACGCGCCTTGAAACAGGGACATCCCTGGATCTTCGATCAATCCATCACCGAGCAAAGTCACAAAGGCGCGCCCGGTGACCTTGCCGTCATCTTCGATGACAAACGCCGCTTCCTTGGCGTTGGTTTGTACGATCCCACTTCGCCCATCCGTGTGCGCGTTCTGCAAAAGATAAAGCCTGCTACGATTGACAATAATTGGTTCCATGAAAAAATAAAAACCGCCGATGCCATCCGCGCGCCGCTCAGAAAACAAGAAACGGATGGCTATCGCCTCATCCACGGTGAGAATGACGGCTTGCCCGGTTTGGTCATTGACCGCTACGCCGAAACGTTTGTGCTCAAACTCTACACGCCTGCCTGGGTTCCACATCTCAAAGATGTTTGCGCCGCGCTACAACAAACCCAACACTTCGATCATTTGATATTAAGACTCAGCCGTACGCTCAACAAACAAGCGGATGAATTACACGGTCTCACCGACGGTATGACGCTCACGGCAAGCCCTGATAAGGGTCAGACTCCCGAAGGCTTGGTCCTGTTCAAAGAAAATGGACTCACCTTTGAGTGTGATCCCATCAATGGGCAAAAGACCGGGTTCTTCCTTGACCAACGCGAGAACCGGGAACGTGTGCGGGATATGTCCGAAGGCAAGTCAGTCTTGAACGTCTTTTCCTACACCGGCGGATTTTCATTGTATGCAGCCGATGGCGGCGCAACGGAAGTTGTCAGTGTCGATTTCAGCACACCCGCCACGCAAGCCACACTGCGAAATATCCAACATAACCAAAACAAGCCTAATGTAAAAAATGCTAAATTTGAAACATTGGATCAGGATGCCTTTGAAGCGCTCATGCAAATGAAAGCGGAGAAACGTCAGTTCGATATCGTCATCCTCGACCCGCCCATGTTCGCGCAGAATCAATCGCAGGTTGAAACCGCGCTGGCAGCTTATCGTCGACTCACACATTTGGGACTCGACGTATTGAAACGCGGCGGCATTCTTGTGCAAGCTTCATGCTCCAGCCGGGTCAGTACCGTCGAATTTTTCGACGCCATTCACAGGTCTGCCCGCGAGACGGGGCGCCCGCTGGAGGAGATCGAACGCACCGGACACGCGCTTGATCATCCCATCACCTATAAAGAAGGCGCGTATCTTAAGTGTTTGTTCGCCACCGCGCCATAAATCAATATCGTCATTGCGAGGGCGATGTTCTTTCGCCCGAAGCAATCTCATGAGTTGGTATGGGATTGCTTCGCCGCACAGAGCAAGAACGCGGCTCGCAATGACGGGAATTATTTTTTTATACTTAAGAAATGAGGACTTGATGTCACACATAACTTTCCCCAACTCACTCATCCCCCCGCAACTCCTTGCTGAAAATCTATCAGCGGAAAACCTCATCATTCTAGATGCCAGCATGAAGCCGGTGACGAACATCGGTGTCGCTCAACCTACTGTCCCCACTTACATCCCCGGCTCACTGCGCTTTGATTACGACACGCATATCTGCGACCACAACACATCCCTGCCGCACATGATGCCCACGCCTGAATTCTTCACTGAAGAGATGCAAAAGATGGGCATTCGCAAAGACAGTGCAATCGTCGTGTACGATAACGTTGGCGTATATGCCAGCCCGCGCGCGTGGTGGATGTTCCGCGCGATGGGACATGATAACGTAGCAGTCTTGGATGGCGGTTTGCCTGCCTGGATAAATGCCGGATACGAAACGACCGCGACTCTCGCGACTCCAACATCACGCGGAGACTTCGCTTCACATCCCCGACCAGAGTTGATCGTTGACTCTCAAACCGTAACCCACGCCTTGAGCGACTCCGCTTTCAGCGTGATGGACGCCCGGTCTGCCGGACGTTTCAAAGGTCAGGAACCTGAGCCGCGCGCAGGGTTGAGAGGCGGACACATGCCCGGCGCCGTCAACCTGCCTTTTGCGGAGACTCAAACTAACGGCGTAATGAAATCCCCTGCGCTTTTGCGTGAGATATTCAACGAATATCAAAATAAAAAATTGATCTTCAGCTGTGGCACCGGAGTCACGGCTTGCATTCTTGCATTGGCTGCAGATCAGGCGGGGCATAAAAACCTCGCTGTCTACGATGGTTCATGGACGGAGTGGGGCGCGGCGGATTCGGGCTTGCCAGTGGTTAAATAAAAACAGAGGCGGATGTTATTCATCCGCCTCTGTTTTTAGTGAGCTGTTGATTTTGAGAAGACGTTGATGAGCAGGATACCTGCAAGAATCAGTACAATACCGGTGACCTTTGCCCAGTCCAGCGTTTCGCGCCAGAGGATCATTCCGGCAGCAACCGTGAGGATCAGCCCCACGCCGGACCAAATGGCATAGGCAACGCCGATGGGCATGGTTTTCAAGGCAATGGAAAGCAGATAAAAAGAAAGCCCGTAACCGACCGCTACGATGATGCTGGGAATGGGTTTGGTGAAGCCCTCCGAAAACTTAAGGGAAGATGTAGCGATCACTTCGCTCAAAATGGCGAAGAAGAGAACAATAAAGGTTTTCATTTAACGATTATCGCCATCGCCTTGAATTTTGCCGCGGGCTTGACGGTCTAAAAGTTTGGCGAGATTCGCTTCGGCAATTTCATCGAGCGGCAGATCAAGTTCGGTGGCGACTTGGGCGATGTACCATAACACATCACCGAGTTCGGCTTTGAGTGCTTCGCGTTCTGCTTCGCCGATATTCCCTTGTTTGTCTCTAAAGATTTTTTTGATCTTGCCTGCCACTTCGCCTGCCTCGTTGACCAAGCCAAGCGCCGGGTAAATGACAGGGTGCCCAATGGACGGGTATTGTGCGGTGGAGCGGGATTTTTTTTGATAGTCGTTGAAGTTCATGAGGTAGTCTCTTTTCAGTAGAGCGAGAATTGGTTTACAAAAAATGTCCGGCTTCATATTCATAGGGTATGAAGCCGGACCTACAAATTAATTAAAAGCCTTCGCTAGATCCTTCCACCACGTATCTTTCTCACCGGGGATAAAAGGTGTGTACAGGGTGATTCTATCTGCGATGCTGCCGAAGCGTTTCTTCAAGTCTGCGGCGAGATTTTCCTGGGTGGTCATGAGGCAGAACTCGTTCAACATCTCATCGGTGATGAGCATGGGCATCTCTGCCCACTCGCCCTTGGAAGCAAAGCCGGAAAGTTTTTCGGCGGTCTCCCCCCAACCGTGAAAGTCCATCACCGCTTTATAGGAAGGTGTTGAAGCATAGAACGCGATCTGCATGCGCGCAAAACCTTCTTCTTCTGGTGAGGTTGCAATGAATGGGGTCATCGAAACGGAGAGAGCGCTGCGTTTGCGTCCGCTTTTTTGCAAGCCTTCTTCGATGGCAGGCAGGATGATCTCATTCATGTATTTTGGGCTGTTGAATGGATGCGCATGGAAGCCTTCGCACATTTCGCCTGCGAGTCTTGCCAGACCCGTATTGACTCCTGCAATGTAAATGGGAATATTTGGGTTCTCGATCTTGCCCGGATTAAAGAACGGCGACATCAAGGTGATCTTGTAATGCTCGCCGCGGAAATTTAACTTCGTGCCGTTTTGCCAGCAGTCCCACAAGGCGCGGATGACTTGGATCTGCTCGCGCAGTTTGCCCGTGACCGACTCGGGCCAGGTCATACCAAAGCGGCGCTCAATATGTGCCTTGACCTGTGTGCCCAATCCCAAAATGAATCGTCCGTTCGACTGAGCCGCCAGGTCCCATGCGGTGTAGGCAAGGTTGGCAGGCGAGCGCGCGAATGACACAGCAATGGCGGTGCCAAAGTCCATGCTCGCAGAATGTTCTGCGATCAAGGTGCATGGCAGGAAGGGATCATGCTGGGTCTCTTGAGTCCATAACGCGGCGAAGCCGATCTCTTCGGCGGCTTTCGCAATGGCGGGGATCTCTTTTAATTGAACGATAGGGAGGGCGGCATCTAGTTTCATAGGTCAAGTATACAGTTTGAGAAGAGAATAGTGAATAGTGGATAGTGAATGGTAGAGGCAGGGCTTGTGCCACGAAGTGGTATCTCCCCGCCCAATTTATAAAAAAAGCCCCGCAAACGCGAGGCTTTTAAATCTTACACCACCGGCTGACCTTCGTCCAAACTGAGGATAAAGCCGAGTAACTCACGACTCTCTTGCAGCCAGACATTCGGCACTGTAGTGCGTTTCAGATAACGGACGATGCCATCCTTATCGACAACAAGGGAAGCCGTGCGTTGAAAAAGCAGGAAGTATTTTTCAAGTTCATACAGGTTATACACGGCACGATCTGGGTCACAGAGAATGGGGAAAGGCAAACCAATTTCGTCCGCGTATTCGCGGGCTTTCTCCATGCCTTCGCCCAGAATGGCAATCACTTCGGTGCCTGCTTCTTTGAACTGCTCGTACATCCTGCCAAGCTGCGCCACATGCGTGCGGCATTGCGGGCATGTCGTTTCACGGATGAAGAACACGATCACATTGCTCTTGCCGCGGAAATCTGTCAGCGAAACATTCTGCCCATGGGTGGCGAGCAGTTTGAAGTCTGGGGCGAGCGAGCCGATCTTGGCTTCGATTGAGTCGAGGGTCATATCCGATTCCTATCTTGAATTCTAATTAAAGGATGGCATCTCGAGCCGACTCTTTACGTTAGTGTTTGGTTAATCTTCTGTAGAGGCAACCCATCAGAGATTATCAAGATGACCTGCTTCCGCTGGGCGGGTCGCCCCTACCTCTCCAACAGATACGCCATGATCCAATTCGTTGTCGCGTTCAAGCCATCCATGTGGGCGCGTTCGTAATTGTGCGAAGCGTCGATGCCGGGTCCGATCAATGCAAGCGCTACGTCACCGCCTGCACGCCAGAAGGCTTCACCATCCGAGCCATAGAACGGATAGACATCGGTCTTGTATGGAATGCCGTGCTTCTCGGCAATGCCGCGCATCTTTTTGTTCAAGCCTTCGTGATACGGTCCGCCGCTGTCTTTGATGCACAAGGTCGCATGGAATTCATCCGACTCTTGTCCAGGTCCAACCACCGCCATATCAACCGTGACCAACTCCGCGACTTCATCAGGGATGCCCGCCGCTGCGCCGTGACCGACCTCTTCATAATTGGAGATGTGGAAGTACACGCTTCGCGCCGGACTTTGACCTGACTCCACCATCGACTTGATCGCCGCGACAAGATTCGCTACACAAGCCTTGTCATCGAGGAAGCGCGAGCGGATGAATCCATTGGTCACTTCGGTGCGAGTATCGAACGCCACACAATCACCGATATTGATTCCCAATGCACGCGTCTCTGTTTCAGAAGTAGTGAGAGCATCAAGACGTACTTCGAGATGTTTATCATCGCGCGGCAGGTCGGCTCCACTGTGAATATGACCAGATGCTACATCAATGAGTACCGAGCCGCGAATCTTTTCGCCTTTGGACGTGAAGACCCACACGCCTTCTGTTTCCACTGTGGGCCATTGAATCCCACCGATGCGACTCAGTCGCAACCGTCCATTGCCCTTGATCTCTTTTACTACCGCGCCAAGGGTATCGGCGTGAGCGGTCAAGGCAACGGGAGGCAAATCAGATTTCACTTCCCATTTTGCAACCAATGCACCTTTACGGGTTCGGCTCAATTTCAATTGCTTGTATTTGGATAGTTCCTTTTCAACAAAGTCAATTGCCGCGCTGGCAAAACCCGTCGGGGATGGGATGTTGAGCAGGTCAACGAGAAAGTTGGTGAAGTACGTTTCGTCAATTTTTGGGAGGGACATGGGGTTCTCTTTTCATATGTCACCCTGAGCGGTAGCGCGACGTCCCCGTAGGGGGAGGGGTCTCTACGATTATCTCAGAGATGCTTCGCTTCGCTCAGCATGACAAACTCTTTAAAGACTTTCGAACTCAGCGATCTTCTTCTTCCAATCATCCGGCACGGGGATGGTCTTCAAGCCTTCGTAATCGAAGGTGACCAGCACTACTTCGCCGCTTGCCATTACCTTGCCAGTATCTGCATCCATGACGCATTGCTCCACCGTCATGGATTTGTTTCCAAGTTTGGTCACTTTGGCACCAGTCTTGATATTGTCTCCATAGTGAGTGGGAGACTGATAGGTGATGTGAATATCTGCCACAATGACGCCGATCTCCATAAAGGACTGGTCTTTGCTGAACAAGCCAAGCTTCATGAAATAGTAGACACGCGCCTGCTCGAAATACGTCAGGTATTTTGCGTTGTTGACATGTCCCTGCGGATCGAGGTCTCCGTAGCGGACTTCGGTGGGGTGAAAGAATTTGTAGTCAGTCATGAAGGGGATTATAGTTTGGTAGTTCTTAGTTGGGTAGTTCGATACTAAAAAGCCGCAGAGCACAAAACTCCACGGCTTTACAAAGCTACTAAACTATATAACTATCTCAACTACAAAACTTCGCCAACCCCATCTTATCTTGAATAAGGATACGCCCATCGGCATCGGTCGTCGCCAGACCTTGCTCCTTGAAAAAGACCATTGCCTGATTCACACGCTTGCGTGAGGCACCCACAAGGTCGGCAATGTCGCTTTGCGTCAGCGCAATACGGATGCGAATGCCGCCATCCACTTCTTGATAATACCGTTCCGCAAAAGCCAGCAGTTGACGTGCCACTCGTCCGTTGACATCGAGCGTGGCGAGCGATTGGATCATTTGGTCAGAAAGTCTTACCCTTGCAGAAAGAATTTTTACCAGGTTGCGCGCAATTGGCGGAAAGTTATCGAGCATGTAATTGAAGGTGGTCTTATCCATCCATAGCATGAGTGAGTCTTCGAGGGTGACCACACTGGCAGAACGACCGACACTATCGATCAGACTCATTTCACCAATGAGGTCACCACTGCCCAAAATGGAGAGGATCGCGTCGCGCCCGCCTTGCTCGGTATAAACCTTCACCGTCCCATGCAGGATAATGTAAACCGCCTCACCTGGCTGCTCGATCAGCATCACATTCTTTCCGGTCGGGAACACGCGCCGATGTGCGCGGTGCGCCACCCAATCCAATTGAACCGGTGTGAGACCTTCGAACAGTCTGATGTCCGAAAGGATATTGCGGGTGTCGTCTTTCTGAAGTTCAGCCATGCGTAACATATTTTACTCCTTCCTTCACCCCTGCCCCTCTCCCAGAAACGGGAGAGGGGTTTAAGGAAATCTCCATGCCTTCAAACGCCGCCTGCGAATCAGGAAAAATATTCTTCGCAGCAGATTCTTGCGCCGCCACCCAATCGTCAGCGTAGGATGGGTCGTGATGGAACAGGATCAACTGTCCCGTTTCGGCAGAGGCGGCAACTTGTCCCGCCATGGTTGCGGTCGAGTGTCCATATCCCTGCGTCGAAGGAAATCCGGCGAGGCTTCCGTAGTAGTGTTCATCGGAATACTGCGCATCGTGAATGAGCACATCCGCATTACGCGAAAAATTGATAAGCTTGCGATCCATGCCCACGTAGCCTTCCGTGTCGGTGGCATACACAACTGACTTGCCTTGATACGTGATGCGATAGTGATACACGCCGCCGGGATGCGCATGTGATTTGTGAATGCGGATGACCACCGCCTCAGGACTCGGATTTGAAATTGATTCAACAACCCGAACTCCATCCTCCTCCCAAACTATGACCTGCGACTCGCGCAACGATTGAATATCCTTGTTCGATGCCATATCGCGCAATGAGATCGGGAACGTATCCGAAGATTGATTGTGCTCCAACACATGCTTCACCGTCTCTGCCGTGCCGCCGGGACCATAGATGTGCAGTTTGGCTTTTGGCAAATACGCAGGCACGAAGAATGGAAATCCCTGCGTGTGGTCGTGATGCAAGTGACTGAACAGAAGCAGCAACTCAAGATTTTGGCGTTTCACCAACTCGCGCCCAAGCGGAATGATGCCCGTGCCCGCGTCGAGGATGATGGTGCGCCCGCCCGCGTTGACTTCCACGCACGCGGTATTGCCGCCATAGTTGACGGTGTTCGCGCCCGGTGTGGGGTAACTTCCACGCACACCCCAGAATTTGACTGTGAAATCCTTGTTCATGTCTGCCTCCAGTTGTTGAGGTTCTTGGAGGTGACGGTCTTCTTTGCGAAGCTTTGTCATCTCCAAGACACTTGTATTATGTTCCAAACCGCGTATCCTTCAAGGAAAGTGTTCTCTTGGCAGGTGAGAACTATTTCTCATGCTTCGCGACCGTGGACCATTGACCATGGAGATGTTCCATCGTCCACGGTCCATCGTCTATCGTCAGCGCGAAGCGCGGCGGTATAATCTTCTCCATGCTGCCCGATCTGCAAATGAACGATCAATTACGCTTGCGTAAACCACATCCATGCGGCTCATATGAGTGGAAGGTCATTCGCCTTGGCGCGGATATTGGTTTGGAATGCAAAGGTTGCCAGCATCGTGTCATGCTTACCCGCCGTGAATTGGCGAAACGCATGAAAGTGAATTTGACTGCGCAGGAACGGGAAAAAGCGCAGACAGAATCCAACGTAGACTCCAATAGTTTGTAGGATCATCAAGATGTAATACAAGGAGGTTTTATGGAATCAAAAGACAGAGAACTCCCCATTGGTTCGCTTCGTATTGGCTTATTTACCGACACATACGCTCCACAGGTGAACGGCGTCTCGGTCTCATTGCAAATGATCTCGGAGGGTTTGAAAAAACGCGGACATCAGGTCACCATTTTTGCGCCGCGCTTCCCTGGCTATAAAGACGATGAGCCGAATGTGATGCGCCTGCCCTCGCTCAAGTATTTGAACAATCCCCCCATCTATGTGGCGGTGCTGGGAACGCCCCGCTCCACATGGAAGCTCACCCGCGAACACTTCGATGTGCTTCATGCGCACAGCCCGGCAAGTGTAGGGTTGCTTGCATATCTCACTGCTTCCACTAAACGTCTACCATTGATCTACACCTATCACACCTCCATCACTGATTACACCCATTACATCAAGTTTATCGGCGGTACGGGTCTAATCAAACGTGCGGCAGGTTGGTTTAGCAAGGCGTCCACTGACTTGGGCGACCAGATCGTGGTGCCCTCACCGAAATTTCAACGACTGTTACTTACTCAAAAAGTGAAGCAGCCCATCACAGTCATTCCAAATGGAATTGACTTGAGCATGTTCAAGACGGCAAGGAACCCCGGCAGTTTGCGAAAACGGCTGGGCATCGCTTCTGATGCCCCGATCATGCTCACTGTTGGGCGCATGGATCCGGAGAAGCGGCTTGAGTTCATCGTTGAGGCATTTGACCTTATTGCAGACCGTGTTCCCAATGCGCATCTTGTCTTTGCCGGGGATGGTGGTTCACGCAAAGATGTTGAAGCCCGCGCCGCGGCGACGCACGCGAAGGATCGCATTCACTTTTTAGGCATGGTCAACCGCGCTGAACTTCCCGATATCTTTCATGATGCCGACGTCTTCCTTTCGGCATCCACCACTGAGGTGCACCCCATCTCGGTGATCGAAGCGATTGCCTCCGGGTTGCCCATGGTTGCGGTTCAGGATGAAGCCTTTGAAGGCATGATCGATCATGGTTTGAACGGTTATCTGGTCCCATTGGATGTGAACGTTTACGCCAACACTCTCGCCGACCTGCTCCCTGATCGCGAGCGCCTTAAGACCTTTGGCGTCCACTCCACCAAACTCAGTGAGAAATATTCCATTGAAAGCCAGGTGAAGGCGTTGGAAAAACTTTATTTGGAAGCCATCCTGCAGAACTGGCGCGGAAATATGTTCACCCGTATGATGCAGAAAAATATCAACCAAATTCCCCGGCGTATCAACCGCGTTATCCGTACGGAGATCGGTAAGATGCTGCCCGGACGCAAGAAAAAATAATACCAATCTGTGCAATACGGATGACATATCACGTCATCCGTATTGCACAATGGAAAGAGGGGGAGGGGTATAATTCCACCTCGATGTCTATCCTTGATGCCCACATGTTGGAATTTTTTAGCCGAAGCCCGGAACAAACACGTCGCATTGGCATGCGGCTGGGCAGTTTGCTGACTGCCGGTGATGTGATCTGTTTGCAGGGTGATCTCGGCGCAGGCAAGACCACATTCACACAAGGACTGGCGCAAGGCTGGGGCTCGCTCGACTCTGTTTCCAGCCCGACCTTCATCCTTGTCAATTTGTATCGGCGTGCCGATGGCGCTCAACTTTTTCACCTGGACGCCTACCGCCTCGACTCTGTGCCCGAAGCAGAGGAGCTGGACCTTGACTCTATGCTTGCCGAAGGCGCGCTTATCATCGAGTGGCCCGAACGGCTTGGTGATTTGATCCCCAAAGAACACTTACACATTCGCCTTGACCATCTTTCGGAAGAACACCGCCAGATGAATTTTCACGCGTACGGCAAACGCTACGATGATCTACTCAATTCCATCCGTCATGCAATGGTGGGAGGCTAAGCATGCTTCTGGCAGTCGATACCTCCACATCTTTGGTCGGGTTGGCGCTATACGATGGCGACCAGGTCCTCGGTGAAATGACTTGGACGACCAAACAGCATCACACCACCCAGCTTTCCCCGGCTCTTTCCGGACTTTTGAAGCGCTGCGGCGTTTCAATGAGCATGGTCACCGCTTTGGGCGTTGCCATTGGTCCCGGTTCATTCACGAGTTTAAGAGTCGGGTTGTCTTTGATAAAGGGAATTGCGCTGGCGCGTAATTTGCCCGTGATGGGCATCTCCACGTTGGATGTGATCGCTGCTGCGCAACCGCAGGCGAATGATCCCTTGGTGGCTGTCTTGCAAGCCGGGCGGACTCGAATCGCTTTCGGCGTGTATAAAAATATCGAGAAACAGTGGCAGCCAGAAGGCGCGGTGCGAAGCGGAACGTTGGATGAGCTGCTGGCAGAGTTGACGGGTCCAACGATCATTGCAGGTGAGTTAACTGTCGATGAGAGAAAGAAAATATCCAAAGTGAAAAACCTGCAGTTGGCTTCTCCCATTCTCTGTGTGAGGCGACCGGCTGTTTTGGCGGAACTGGCATGGAACCGCTGGCAGGATAGTGATGCGGACGATGCCGCTACGCTGGCTCCCATTTATTTGCATGTGGCGGGAACGCCAATCTCGTGAGCCGAATTACCTTTCTTCAGGGTTGAGAAGAAATGAATCTTGAATCACCTGTCAATTCTGGTCTTATCATCCGCAGGATGATCCACGCTGATCTTGAGCAGGTGATCGCGATTGATCAGGTGTCGTTTACACTGCCGTGGCCCCAACGCTCCTTCCGATATGAATTGGACGAGAACTTTGTCTCTCGCTGCTGGGTGGCGGAGGCGGATGGGCGCGTTGCTGCCATGCTGGTAGGCTGGATGATGGTGGATGAAATGCACATTGCCACCATTGCAACTCACCCGGAGTATCGCGGGCGCGGTATTGGAAAGAAGATCCTGGTGCATGCACTTTGCACTGCAAGGGATAAGGAAGGTTTGGTGCGCGCGTTTTTGGAAGTGCGCGAACACAACGATATAGCCTTGAGCATGTATCGCAGCCTGGGTTTTGTGGAAGATGGAAGACGAAAAGAATATTACAAGGATAATAATGAGGATGCCATCCTGATGACATTGAACGATCTGGGGCACCTGCAAGGAGATTGAATGCCTGCCGTTGAGACTCTTGAACGCATTGCCCGCGAGATTTCTGTTTGCACCAAGTGTGCTTTGCACGAATCGCGCAAGAAAGCTGTGACGGGTGAAGGTCCGGCGGATGCAGAGATCATGTTCATTGGAGAAGGACCCGGCTTTCATGAGAATGAGCAGGGACGTCCGTTCGTGGGGGCATCGGGGAAATTTTTAGATCAACTGCTGGCACAGGCAGGCTTGGAACGTTCGGATGTATTCATTGCCAATGTGGTAAAGTGCCGTCCACCTGCCAACCGCGACCCGCAGCCGGAGGAACTTTTGGCTTGTAATGAGTACTTGGAAGGGCAAATCAACGCCATAAACCCGAGTATTATTGTGACATTGGGACGTATTTCCATGGGCAAATATGTGCCTGGCGCAAAGATCACTTCCATTCATGGGCAGATGCAAAAGATCGATGGTAAGTTCGTGATTCCCATGTATCATCCGGCTGCCGCATTACACCAGCCTGCACTTCGTCCAGCCATCCTGGCGGACTTTGCAAAACTGCCCGAGCAATTGAACGAAGCGCGTACGGCACTGGGTAGACCGATCATTGAAAAGAAAAAAATAACGGTTCCTCAGAAATCCGAGAAACCGCAGCAGTTGAGTTTATTTTGATAATAAAGGATAAAAAATGACAACAAAAACAGATCTGATCAAAAGATTGAAAGACAAAAGTGCCACGATCGCCATTTTGGGGCTGGGGTATGTGGGGTTGCCGTTGGCAGTCGTGTTTGGCGAGGCGGGATTTAATGTTACAGGCGTGGATCCTGATAAGCGTAAAGTTGATGCCTTGAAGGAAGGCAGATCCTATATTCCGGATGTGCCCACGGAGGCTGTTGCCAAACTGGTCAAGTCGGGGAAGCTGGTTGCCACCACTGATTTTTCCGTGCTCAAGAATATGGATGCTGTCAGTATCTGCGTGCCGACACCGTTGCGTCAGACCGGCGACCCGGATATGTCGTTTATCATCTCTGCCATGGACGAGTTGAATAAATATATGCACAAGGGCATGGTGGTTGTGTTGGAATCGACCACATATCCCGGCACGACCCGTGAATTGCTCCTGCCTAAATTGGGTAATGAACATGGTTTGACCATTGGTGAAGATTGGTTCCTGGCGTTTTCGCCGGAACGCGTGGATCCGGGTCGTGAGGATTACACGACCATTAATACCCCCAAGGTAATGGGCGGCATTACCCAAGCTTGCGGCGAAGTGGCGACTGTCTGGTATGAAGGCGCGATCAAGACCATTCACAAGGTCTCAACGGCGGAGGCGGCGGAAATGGCAAAACTGCTGGAGAACACCTTCCGCATGATCAATATCGGCATGGTCAATGAACTTGCGATCATGTGTGAACGACTTGATGTGGATGTCTGGGAAGTGATCGATGCGGCAGCAACCAAACCTTTTGGTTTTATGAAATTCACGCCAGGACCCGGGTTGGGTGGTCACTGTATTCCTATCGACCCGTTGTATCTTTCCTGGAAGATGAAGTCGCTCAATTACAATGCCCGCTTCATTGAGCTGGCATCTGAGATCAATACCAATATGCCGCGTTATGTGGTCAGCCGCCTGATGGAATCGATGAATGACCTGGGGAAGACCATCAAAGGGTCTAATATTTTGGTGTTGGGCGCCGCCTATAAGCCGGATATCGATGATGTGCGCGAGTCACCGTCTCTGGATGTGATCGGTCTGCTTCAGAAGAAGGGCGCGGATGTGAAATATCATGACCCGTATATTCCGCACATCCATCACGAGCATGACGGCTGGCACATGGACAGCGTGATGGACATGATGAAAGCCGTAAAGGAAGCGGATGCGGTCTTGATCGTGACCAATCATAAGATGTATAACTACACCGAGATCATCGCTGCTGCAAAATTCGTCTTTGACACACGCAATGCGACCGGCAAGCTCGGTGCGTTCGCGAACGTGGAACGCCTCTAATCTTTAAATATTACGCATTACGTATTTCGTGGTACGTAATGCGTAATTATTTAATTCGTAAAGGAGAAGTATGGCAAATTATCTCGTGACAGGTGCAGCTGGTTTTATTGGCGCGCGCACATCGCACATCCTCTTGGAACAGGGGCATACCGTAGTAGGCATAGACAATGTCAACGACGCGTACGATCCGCGCATGAAGGAATACCGCCTGAAGAAGTTGATGGCAGTGCCGGGGTTTAAATTTCATCGACATGACATTTCTGAGAAGTCCTGTATTGCGCTGTTCAAGAATGAGAAATTCGAGGGTGTGATCAATCTCGCTGCCCGGGCTGGTGTGCGCTACAGTGTGGAAAATCCCTGGGTGTTCCTTGAATCGAATGTGACCGGCACATTGAACATGCTGGAAGTCTGCCGTCAGTTCGGGTGCAAAAAATTCATCCTTGCTTCAACCTCCAGCATTTACGGTGAAAACCCGCCATACCCCACACCAGAGACTGCTTCAAGCAGCGAACCCATGCAGCCCTATGCTGCCAGTAAAAAAGGCGCAGAAGCGTTGGCGCATTCGTATCACCATTTATATGACATTGACGTGACCGTTCTGCGCTTCTTCACCGTCTATGGTCCTGCAGGTCGCCCAGACCTTGCCATGTTCCGTTTTGTGCAATGGATCCTTGAAGGACAGCCTGTGCGCATTAATGGTGATGGGAATCAGTCACGCGGTTTCACCTATATCGATGACATTTCACGCGGGATCATTGCGGCGCTCAAACCGGTCGGCTATGAGATCATCAACCTTGGCGGGCATGAGGTCATCAGCATCAATCAATTGGTGGAAATTGTTGAGGACCTGACCGGCAAAAAAGCGATCGTTCAGCATGGTCCGCCCAACCTGGCAGATATGCTCAATAATCAAGCCGATGTTAGTAAGGCGCGGACAATGCTCGGCTGGGAACCACAGGTTAACCTGCGCCAGGGCTTGAAGAACCTGATCGATTGGTACCTGGCAGAACGAAGTTGGGCGAAGGAAGTCCTTACGCCGTAATATCAGACCTCGGAGGTTTCAAACCCTCCGAGGTCTTTTTTTAAAGTTTATATAATACCCACGGTCACAAACTGCATCTTCCCTTTATAAAGAAATGCAGTTTGTGACCGCACTGGGTATAATTTCTTCCAATGTCCCTTCTCTCGAAGTTCAAAAATGACCCGCTCTTTGCCAAAGTGATGCGTTCCAGCGGATCGTTGTTCAGCAACAACACCCTCGCGCTGGGATTAAGCGTCGTTCAGGGCATTATGGCGACGCGTCTGCTCGGACCGGCGGGGTTTGGTCTCATCGGCGTGGTGATGTCTTTCGCTTCGGTGGTGAATAGCATCTTCTCGTTTCGCATGAGCGAGCTGGTGGTGCGTTATGGCGGCGAATACCTGAACAAGCAGGATAAAGAACAAGCCTCTGCCTTGTTCAAAGCTGCCAGCACAACCGAAGCCCTGGTTTCGCTGATGGCGTTTCTCGTTGTGCTTGCCACTGCGCAACTTGCTGAAACCTATCTCGCCAAAACTCCCGATATTGCATGGATGTTCACTTTCTTTGCGATTAACCTACTGGCGAACTTCAACACCGAAACCTCCACGGGTATTTTGCAGATCACCGAAAAGATCAAATTGCAGGGTACGGTTAACTTAATTCAAGCCATTGTCACCACGCTCATTATTGCGGGCGCGTTCTTTTTCGGCGGCAGTATCACAGTTGTTCTCGTTGCTTATCTGATCGGTAAATCTATTCTGGGACTGGGGCTTTTCACTCTGGCTCAAAACCAATTAAAAGAAAAACTCGGCAGCGGATGGTGGCGCACGCCTTTCTCTGCACTCACTGCCCGCAGAGAGATTTTTCGCTTTGCATTCAGTTCCAACATCAGTGCGACCATCATCAAACTTTTCCGCGAGAGCGAGTTGATCTGGGTCGGTTTATTTCTCGATACCACTGCGGTTGGTTATTATCGTGTGGCATATACCATTACGCATTTCCTTGCCATTCCTGCCGACCCGCTCATCGCCACAACTTTTCCCGAGATCAATAAACTTGCAGTTGAAAAAACATGGGGCAAGCTCAAAAGTTTTCTTAAGAAGATCACAGCGTTTTCATTTTCTTATAACCTCGCCATTGGCGCGGGGCTGATTCTCTTTGGTCATTGGGTCATTCAAATCTATTCGGGTAAAGAATATCTCGCCGCCTATCCCGCCCTCGTTGCGCTGACCATCGGTTTGGTCTTCAATTACATCCTCTTTTGGAATCGTCCGTTGTTGCTTGCGCTCGGCTTGCCGGAGTTCCCTGTCTATGTAACGCTTGCGGCGGGCATCATCAAACTCGCGCTTTCGTTTTGGCTTGTGCCGGTCTATGGCGTTGCCGCAGCGGGCGGACTTCTTTCGTTCTATTACATCGCGTCCGTTGGCTTGATGGTCTTGCGCGGAATTCGGGAAATTGGAAATCGGGAATCGGTATGAAAATCGCACTAATTACAAACTCACGAATACCATCCCTGACTGCCAATTCGATTCAGGCGATGAAGGTTGCGCAAGCCTTGATGCAATTGGGACATGACATCAAAATGTTTGCCCCCAAAGAAGCACCAAGTACCAATCACCAATTACTCCTCACTCACTACGGTCTGCGCCTCGCCCCGGACCTCGACCTGCTCCCGTCCATTAGCAGACTCAAACGCTTCGACTTTATCGTCCATGCCCAGCGGGCTGCGAAGAGATTTGGTGCGGACTTGATCTACACCTGGCTGCCCCAATCCGCGGCATTGGGCGCGTGGATGGGGGACCCCGTGGTGCTCGAAATGCACGCGGATAACTCTGGCAAACTCGGCGTGTGGTGGATGAGACAGTTTTGGAATCAGAAGACTCCCAAAGTGATGACGGTCACCACGTCAGCGTTGAGAAAGGCTTTGGAGCGCTCGACCCAGTTCGAGTTCCCGAATGAAGCGCTGTTGCTCGCGCCGAACGGCGTCGAGTTGGAAAAGTATGCAGGGCTGCCAAGTCCTACCGAAGCGCGTCGTCAATTGAATTTGAAAGAGGGGCTGACGGTTGGATTCACGGGACATATTTACCCGGGGCGCGGCGCGGATCTTTTGTTTGAACTCGCCAAACAAATGCCTACGGTGAATTTTTTGTGGGTGGGCGGCACGCCTGAGTTGGTGGACTTTTGGCGCGGCAAGTTGAGCGAGGCGGGCATGACCAACGTGACAATGACCGGCTTCGTAAAGCACGAGTCGATTCCGTTATATCAGGCGGCGGCGGATGTGCTGCTGATGCCGTACTCGCGTTCGATCGAGGCTTCGAGCGGACAGGACATAGCCGAGGTCATCAACCCGATGAAGATGTTCGAGTATATGGCTTCGGGGCGGGGGATCGTTTCTGCGGATCTGGATTCGATACGAGAAATTTTGAATGAGGGTAATGCGGTATTAGTAGAGCCGATGGAGGAAGGGAATAGGGAATGGGGAATTGGGAATTGGAAGGCGGCGATTGAGTCGTTGCTTGACGATGAGCCGCGCCGTTCGGCATTGGGTGCGCAAGCCCGCTTGGATGTGGAACAGTTAACATGGGTCAAGCGCGAAGAACGGGTGATGGAATTGTTTGAATCAAATCTCCGAGGTCTTTAGACCTCGGAGATTTTTTTATTCCTTCGTCACCGCCGTCAAATTCATCGTGAGCAATACGCCGGGTTTGGGAAGTTCGCTCACGCCGATGACCGTCCGCGCGGGGCGATGGTCGCCCATTTTGCTGACGTAAGCGCGGTTCATTTCTTCAAAGTCGCTCATGTGTTTGAGGAAGATGTTGATATGAACAACATGATCCAAATCTGAGTTGACCGACTCAAGCATGACCTTGAATGAATCGAGAATTTGCGCGGTCTGCGAGAAGACGTCATCTCCGGCGAGTTGACCGGTAGCAGGGTTCACGCCCGCCGTCCCGCCGATGGTGATGAAAGTGCCTACTTTGGCGATGTGGTTGTATGGTCCGATTGGAGTCGGGGTGTTGGCTGGGGTGGATGTTTCAACAGTGGGCATTTTATTTTCCTTTTTCGATGCGATAGACAAGGGTAATGTGACCATCGGGGTTGGGCTCTTCGGCGAAGAATTGCATGCCTGCTTTTTCTACAACATGGGCAGATGCTTTGTTCGGTTCTGCGATCGTGGCGAGGATGTAGGTCAGCCCGCATTCGGTCAGACCGTACTTCAACATAGCAGGGACAAGTTCACTGGCGTAGCCTTTGCCCCATGCGCTGGGATGAAAGGCGTAGATGATCTCCGGCTCCTGACGTTCTGCGTCATACACTATGCCGCTGCAGCCGATGAATTCACCCGATGTTTTTTCGATCACAGCCGAAGCGCCCATTCCTTTGACCTCATAATTGCGGAGCGAGATGTCGATCCATTTCCCGCATAGTTCTTTCGTGAGCGGCTCCCCATCACCCATCCATCGTGTTACTTCAGGCAGGCTGAAAATGGCAAACAAGGCATCTGCATCGGGCAGTGTAAGTTGACGGATAAACAGGCGGGATGTTTCAAATAGAGTCATGATGGTCTCACTTCTACGCTGGTCTTGTATGATCTTCGTGTTGTTGATTAGTTTATAAAATTATAGTGGATATTAAAGCCTTGAATTGCGAATCAACTACGCAGAGTTGTCTCGTCAAAGCTTAAGTTCTCCTAACAAACTTGTAAATTCCATAAATAAAATTTTGCAATAAAATCTGAAAAAAATAAAAATGCATAGGAGCGGGGACATGCAAAATAGACACACCCCAAGATACAAACCTGTAAAAATACTACTTGCCATGCTGCTTGTCGGTCTGGTCTTCTTCACCCCGGTGGTGAACAAAACAGACGAGACCCCATCCAAGCTGCAAAGCGTCTTCCCGGAACTCAAACCCTTCGCCTCCAGCGCAGACGCCTGCCCGTGGGCATGCATCGAATGCACCTCCTGGGATGATAGCGCCTGGCCGCGCGGTTGTGCGACCTACGAATGCAATGCCGCCTGCGAAGGCGAACCAGGCAGCGGCGGAGGTGGACCCGTCTACCAACCGCCCACGATCTCGCATGTACTCACCTGCTCGAACCCCGGAAACAACGGCTGGTGCATCGGCAGCCTCTCGCTGGACCTCAGCGCCTCAGACCCACAGGGACAATCCGTCATCATCAGCGGCGACGTCAACGGCACGCCCTTCACCTGTCCCAACGGAAACACCACCTGCTCCATTCCCCTCTCCGAAGGGACAGGCACGCTTAACTACAAAGTGGACGCCGCCACCGGACTCTCCGCCAGCGGCAGCGCCAGCTACCAAGTGGACGTCACCACCCCGCAGATCAGTGGAAGCCTGGCAGGCACAGCCGGACAGAACGGCTGGTACGTCTCCCCAACCCTGGTCACCGCCTCACCAAGCGACACCCTCTCAGGCATCGCCAGCTTTGAAGTGAACGTGGATAACGCAGGCTACACCACCTACGCAGATACGACCTTTACAGACGGGGTTCACACCATCCAATACCGCGCCTACGACAATGCCGGGAACTACACCGAAGTATCGCAAACCGTGATGGTGGACACCATCGCGCCCAGCCTGAGCGCACCGGGAGGACTTCACCTGAGCGAGATAATGAACTACCGCCTCGACGACGCCACCAGTGGACTCGCTCAATTCTCGGCATTCATCGCAGACAAAGACCAACTGCAAGGAGATGCCGGGGGAGCCTGGGCGGTGAGCGGCAACAGCTATTCGGGCACTTTCTTCTGGGATGGCACCTTCGCAAATGATGGAGCGCGCGTGGGCAACTACCTCTACACCCTGACCGTGACCGATCTGGCGGGCAACCAAGCCAGCATGATGGGGGCATACGAAGTGCAATACCGCAACCTGGTGTATCTGGGACTGGTACCGAACAAGAACAACAAGCCAGACGCGCCGCCGTTACAGGTATCCAACCCAAGCGGAGCGGCGCTCTACCAACCCGCGCCTACGGAAGCGCCCACCGAAGTAGCGAGTGAAGCCATCCTGATCCCCACAGAAGAACCTGCTCCCGCAGAACCAGCGCCGATCCTTGAAGTGCGCAGCAATGTCTTTGAGGGGACGAGTGTGAAGTCTGCATTCACGGCGGGCAACCAGACGACCACCACTACCCCCATCTCCAACGCGAACATCCTGTGGGGTGGGGCAGCGACCGCCCTGCTGGGAGCGACCCTGGCGGAGTGGCAGCGCAAGCGAGCGGAGGAGGAAGCGGCGCGTCTCGCCGCCCTGCGAAACAGCGGCGGCGGGGATGAAGGAGGAGATGGCGGCGGCAGGACGAATGCGGGACGCAAGGCGTACCAAGCCATGATGCAGGAGAAGCGCATTGTGGGAGCCTTGCAGGCAGAACAGAATGCGAAAGCGCAGGCTG